>JBCBYM010000154.1:0-5991 GCA_039815865.1 Pseudomonadota bacterium | reverse complement strand
GGACAGGGATTGCGATTTCCTCGGCCGCGCTGCTGATTTGGAAGCACCCGCTGGCGGGTCTCTCCGCGCGCGCGATTGCGGTGCCGGGTCTTGTTTTCACGATCATCTGCCTTGCCACCGGATCGATCTGGGGCCGCCCGACCTGGGGCACGTGGTGGGTGTGGGATGGACGGCTGACGAGCATGCTGGTGCTTGCCTTCCTCTATGCGGGCTATCTTGCGCTCGCCTCGGCCACTGCGCGCGAAGGCGCCTCGCCCAAGATTGCCGCGATTTTTGGTTTGGTGGGCGCGGTCAACATTCCGATCATAAACCGCAGCGTCGTGTGGTGGAATTCGCTCCACCAGCCGCCCAGCCTCACCGCCGGCAAGAGCGCGATTGACGGCGTGTTTCTCGTACCCCTGCTGATCGCGGTGCTGGGTTTCTCGCTGCTGTTCGGTGCGATTGTGCTGATGCGGATGCGCGCGCTTATTGCGCAAGCGCAAGTCGAAGCGCGCCTCAGGCGCCGCGCGCTCGAAGATGAGCCAGCGCCAAGACCTCTTGCGATGGAGCCCGCCTGATGCTGCGTGAGAGCCTGCCGCAATGGGACTACGTGATCGGCGCCTATGCGGTGCTGCTGATCGCCATGGGCGCGCTGATTGCGTGGAGCTGGCTTTCCATGCGCCGCGCGGAAAAGCGCCGCGAGGAGCTCAAGCGGCGATGAGCCAGATTAAGGCCAAACATCAAAGGATGACGCTGGTCGTCTTTGCGCTGATCGCGATCATTGCTGCGGGTCTGATCGCGGTGTGGGCGCTGCGCAATCAGGCCAATTATTTCTACTTGCCCGAGGAAATGGCCGCCACGCCGCCCAAAGTGGGCCAACCGGTGCGCCTGGGGGGTATGGTGCAGACAGGCTCGCTCGAAACGCAAGCGGACGGGATCACGGTCAGTTTCATCGTCACGGGTAATGAGGCGAGCACCGTCCCGGTGCGCTACAGCGGCATCCTCCCCGATCTCTTCGTCGAAGGTTCGGGCGTGGTCGCCGATGGCAGCCTGCAGGCCGACGGCACCTTTCTTGCGACCAACCTTCTGGCCAAGCACGATGAGAACTATGTGCCAAGGGAGCTGGAGGGCCTCGAAGCGCACGAGGCACAGGACAAGGTGGCTGAGACCACCCAGGGCTTTTGAGCAAGGACGCATAGCTGCATGATTGCCGAGATTGGACACGCTGCCCTCTGGCTCGCCGCGGCGCTGGCTATCCTGCAGATGGTTTCAGGCGGGCTCGCCCTGCGCGAGGCACAAATGGTGGATGGGGGCGCGCCATCGCCCTATGCGCTTTATGCGCGGCCTGCGGCCGTGGTGCAGGCTTTCCTTGCGGTGCTGGCGTTTGGCACGCTGCTTTACAGTTTTGCCGTAACGGACCTGTCGCTCAAGCTGGTGGCGACCAATTCGCACTCGCTCAAGCCGCTGCTTTACAAGCTGACGGGGACCTGGGGGAACCATGAAGGCTCGATGCTCTTGTGGGTGTCGGTGCTGGCGATGTCGGGCGGGCTGCTTGCCTTTGCCGAGCGCCGCCTGCCGGAACGCACCATGTCGGCGACTTTGGCGGTCCAAGGGTTTGTCGCGACCGGGTTCTACGCCTTCTTGCTTCTAAGCTCGAACCCGTTTGAGCGTTTGCCTGTGCCCGCGCTGGAAGGGGTGGGGCTCAATCCGCTGTTGCAGGATATCGGCCTCGCTGTGCACCCGCCCACGCTTTATGTCGGCTATGTGGGGCTTTCCGTGGCGTTCAGCCTCGCTATGGGAGCGCTCATCACGCGTCAGGTGAACCCGGATTTTGCCAAGGTCATGCGGCCCTGGGTGCTGGGCGCCTGGGTGTTCCTGACCTTCGGCATCACGGCGGGTTCGTACTGGGCTTATTATGAGTTGGGCTGGGGTGGCTGGTGGTTCTGGGACCCGGTGGAGAACGCCTCGCTCATGCCCTGGCTGGCGGCGACCGCGCTTTTGCATTCGGTCAACGTGCTGGCCGCGCGCGATGCTTTGCGGACCTGGACGATCATGCTGGGCGTTGTTGCCTTCTCGATGAGCATGCTGGGGACCTTCCTCGTGCGCTCGGGCGTCATCACCAGCGTCCACGCCTTTGCGGTGGACCCGGAGCGCGGCACGCTGCTGCTGGTGCTGCTGGCGCTCTATATCGGGGGGAGCCTCACGATCTTTGCCCTGCGCGCCGGCTCCATTGCGGAAGGCAAGCGCTTCACCGCGACCAGCCGCGAGGGCGCGCTTGTGTTCAACAATGTGATGCTGTCAGCCATCCTTGCCATTGTTCTCTTGGGCACACTCTATCCCATCCTGACCGAAGCGTTCGACGTGCGCGTGTCGGTTGGGCCACCCTATTTCAACCCGGCGGGCGCGATCTTCGCGATCCCGATGTTTGTGGTGATGGCCATCGGCCCGCTCTTGCGCTGGAAGGATGATTCCCCCGCGCGCATCCAGCCTGAGCTTGCCATTCTGGGCGCGATTGCGCTGTTGGTGATCGCTTTGGTGGTGTTTATCGGAGACTATCCGCTGCTGCCTGTCCTTGGCCTTGCGCTGGCCGCCGCCTTGGGCGTGGCCGCTTTGCTGCCGCTGAGGGGCCGCAAGCTTGCCCGCGTCCCTACCGCGACCTGGGGCATGGTGCTCGCGCATTTCGGTGTCGCGGTCTCGCTGTTTGGCATGGCGTGCGAAGGCGCGTTTACTGAAGAACGCCTCGCGGCGATTGGTCCGGGCGGTGTCGAGCAAGTGGGCGGCTGGAGCGTGCAGCTTGAAAGCGTGGACCCGGTCGCCGGCCCCAACTGGACCGCCATCGAAGCGCGCATCTCCGCCAGCCGCGGCGGGAGCGAGCCGACCATCCTCACCCCGCAAGCGCGCAATTTCTGGGCGCCGACGCAAGCCACCAGCGAAAGCGCGCTGCTCACCACCTGGGACGGCCAGCTTTATGCGGTCATCGGCGATGCGGCCGGCGTGGGCGCGGATGGCCAGCAACGCTGGCAGCTGCGCGTGTGGTGGAAGCCGTTCGTCACCTTCATCTGGTATGGCGGTCTGCTGATTGCCTTTGGCGGCATATTGTCAATTGTCGGACGCCTGCAGGTCGATCTGAAGCGGCGCAGCGCGGTGCACAAAGGCGCCGAGCGGCGCGAAGAAGAGGCCGCGCTGGCCGCCGGTAGAGCGGCTCCGGAGCCAGCGGAATGAGCGACACAGATACCGCTGCACCACGGCCCATCAGCCGCGTCTGGGTCTGGGTTCCGCTGATCCTGTTTGCCGGCTTTGGCGCGCTCGCCGCCTTTATGCTCACCCAGCCCAAGGACGAGTTCGTCCACAGCCAGATGATCGGCAAACCGCTGCCCGAGTTCGAACTGCCTGCGGCAAGCCCGGACCGGCCCGGCGCCTCGTTCGCGGATTTTCGTGATGGGAGCCCCAAGCTCCTCAATGTCTGGGCGAGCTGGTGCCTGCCCTGCATCGCCGAAGCCCCGCATCTGGAGGCCTTGCGCGCGCAAGGCGTGGAAATCATCGGCATCGCGATCCGCGATCGGCCCGAAGATGTCGCGCGTTTTCTTGGCCGCTATGGCAATCCCTATACCCGCATTGGCGCCGATGATCTTTCCGCTGTGCAATTGGAATTGGGCTCATCCGGTGTGCCTGAAACCTTCGTGATCGACGGCGATGGCTTTATCCGCCACCAGCATATCGGCGATATCCGCGCGGCCGATGTGCCCATGCTGCTCGAAAAGCTGCGAGAGGCGCAATGAGCCCGCGCGCGTCTGTATGGCGCTGGCTTGCCCTGATGGCCGCGCTGATTGCGGCCCCGCTTGTGGCGCAGAACGCCGTGCCGCCCGCGCCCTACGCTTACACCCAGCTGGCCGACCCCGAGCAGGAGGCCGAGGCGACCGCGCTGATGCAGACCCTGCGCTGCCTCAAGTGCCAATCGCAAAGCATCGCGGACAGCGACGCGCCGATGGCGGGCGATATGCGCCACCAGGTCCGCAGCCGCATTGAGGCCGGCCAGAGCCCGGAGGAGATCCGCGCCTGGCTGACCGAACGTTATGGCGATTACGTGAGCTACCAACCCGAAATCAGCGCGACGACCTGGCCGCTTTTTGCCATTCCTGCCGGGTTGATCGCGCTCGTGCTGCTTGTGCTGCTGCGGCGGCTGGGGCGCACACGCAGCGATGCGGATAGCGAGGCGTCTGTCTGATGGGCTGGATCGCGGTCTTTGCGCTGGCTGTCGCGGCCTTTGCGCTGGCAGCCTTCGGGCTCAAGCTGTCGCTGAGGCTCCCGCGAGAGGGCTGGGCGGTGTTCGCCGCGATCCTTTTGTTCGGGCTTGCGGGCTACGCCTGGCAGGGCTCACCCCTTCAGCCCGCCAGCCCCAAACTGGCCGCAATCAAGGCGCCGCAATCGGGCGAGGAAATGGTCGAAGCGCGCAAATCGCTCTTCACCGCTTTGGGCGCCAAACCCGATTATCTGATGATGTCCGATGGCTTTGCCCGGCGCGGGCAGTTCGACGATGCGGCCAAGATCTTGCGCGGGGGGCTCAAGACCGATCCCGATCACCTGGAAGGCTGGCTGGCGCTGGGCATGGCGTTAGTGGGCCACGCGGATGGCAATGTGACGCCGGCGGCGAACTTCGCCTATTCACGGGCCCGCCAGCTTGACCCCGCGAACCCTGCGCCCGACCTGTTCCTTGGGTTTTCCTTCCTGCAAACCGGGCAAGTGCGCGCGGCGCGCAGCGTGTGGGGCGGCCTGCTCGAACGCTCGCCCGAAGACGCCCCCTGGCGGCCCGATCTCGAAGCGCGCGTGGCCCGGCTCGATCAGATGATCGCCAACGCGCCGATGTTGCAGTAACCGAGCGCGGCAAAAGGAGTTCGCAGAGCGCCCGAAGTGCCATGTTGCAGCCGCGAAGAGGCGGTGCTAGACGCGCCACCTTCGCGATAGGAAACGCGGTGAACAGGGCAGTACCAAAGAGGCGTCCCACGCGCCTTCAATGCGGGAAATCCATTAGGAATGAGCGACACTTCATCCCCTCAGGCACCAGCGCCTGCGCCGCTTGTCGAAGGACAAGGGGAAAGCCAGGGGCATGGGCATTCGGGTTCCAAGGCTGCCTTGGCGGTCGGCGCGATCGGTATCGTCTTCGGGGATATCGGCACCAGCCCGCTTTACGCCTTTCGTGAGACTTTCGTCGGGCCGCACCCGCTGGCGGTCGACACCCCGCATGTTCTGGGAGTGATCAGCCTGATTTTCTGGTCGATGACGCTGGTTGTCTCGATCCAGTATGTCTCGATTCTGATGCGCGCGGATAACAAGGGGCAGGGTGGGTCTCTGGCGCTGGTGGCGCTGATCAGCCGCAGCATCTCCAAGTCGAAATACGGTTGGATGGCGGTGCTCTTGGGCGTGTTTGCGACCAGTCTGTTCTACGGCGACTCGATGATCACGCCCGCGATCTCGGTGCTGTCCGCGGTTGAAGGGCTGACCGTCGTTGATCAGGGCTTGCAGCGCTTTGTGATCCCGATCGCGCTCGTTCTGCTCATTTTCCTGTTCCTGTTGCAACGCAGAGGGACAGCCAAGGTCGGCGCGCTGTTTGCCCCGGTGATGATCGTCTACTTCAGCGTCATTGCCCTGCTGGGCGGCTGGCAGATCATTCACACACCGGAAATTCTGTGGGCCTTGAACCCCTATCACGCGGTCAATTTCTTCGTGCTCGATGGTTGGCTGGCTTTCCTGGCGCTGGGCAGCGTCGTGCTGGCGGTGACGGGGTCTGAAGCGCTTTATTCCGATATGGGGCACTTTGGGCGCGGGCCGATGCGTTTGAGCTGGTTCGGCTTTGTCATGCCGTGCCTGCTGCTCAATTACTTTGGACAAGGCGCGATGATCATCAGCCTGCCGCCTGAGCAAGCCGCCGCCGCCATCCAGTCGCCGTTCTTCTTCCTGGCTAATGAGGAATACCGCCTGCCGCTGGTGCTGCTGGCGACGGTGGCGGCTGGGGTC
>JBCBYM010000153.1:0-6166 GCA_039815865.1 Pseudomonadota bacterium | reverse complement strand
GCCACGAAAATCGGGTGTCAGGATTTCGATCGTCGTATTGGGTGTGTTGCGGCGCAGAGCCTCGATCACTTTCACGAACTGCGAGGCGCCGCCATCGGGAAGATCATCGCGGTCAACACTGGTGACAACAATGTGCTCAAGCCCCATCTTGGCTGCAGCAACGGCGGTGTTTTCAGGCTCCATCGGATCAACCGCACGCGGCATACCCGTCTTCACATTGCAGAACGCGCAGGCCCTTGTGCACACATCGCCAAGGATCATGACGGTCGCGTGCTTCTTGCTCCAGCACTCCCCAATATTGGGGCACGCCGCCTCTTCGCACACGGTGTTAAGGTTGAGCTCGCGCATCAGCTTGCGCGTCTCGTTGTACTCCTTGCTCACCGGAGCGCGAACGCGAATCCAATCCGGCTTGCGCTGGCGCGGTGGGCGGGCCCCATCGGGCGCGGCGTTTGGCGTGTTGGCGAGGTCGTTCATGGTGTCCCATCTAGGCGTCAAGGCCTCTGCTCGCAAGCGCGCGGCGTCGAACTTACGTCTGATATACGCATAGGCGCATTGCGCGGATGAGCAGGGCTTGTCTCAACCACTATTGGCTTTCTGCTGACTATGTGGGACGAGGAGGTCATCCGGGGAGAACGGTTCTGATCACGCCGCCTCCCTGATGGGGAGACCGGCGAATTTCTGGCAGAAAGCGGCGCCAAGGAATAAGCGCTTGCCCCTTCCGCTGCCCTACCCCATCATCTTCCCATGGCTTACACTCAATCCGCCAACATCGCGCTCCTGATCGACGCTGATAACGCCAGCCACGCAGCGATTGACCCTGTGCTGACGGTTCTTGCCGAGTTGGGGCAAGTCAACATCCGCCGAGCCTATGGAAACTGGCGCAAGACCAGTCTCAAAGGCTGGATCGACAAGATGCACCGATATGGGATCGAGCCGCAGCAGCAGTTCGACCTGACCAAGGGCAAAAACGCAACCGACATGAAAATGACGATTGATGCGTTGGACCTGCTTTACTCAGGCCGCGTGCATGGCTTTGGTATCATGAGCTCTGACAGCGATTTCATGCCGCTCGCGATGCGTATCCGGCAGGACGGGCACCCGGTTTATGGCTTTGGCGGTGGCAAAACACCCGAAGCGTTCCGTCAGGCCTGCACGCGCTTTATCGACGTCAACGCGCTCATTAAAGCCGAGAAGAAGGAAGAAGAGCGCAGCAAGAGCAGCGAAACGGCGGACCCCGGCAATGGGGCGGGCGCGGTCTTTGACGATGCCCTCCTACACCTCCTGGTCGACGCCTATAACGCCAGCAAGCGCGACGAGAACGGCTACGCCAAGCTTTCGGAGGTTGGTCAGCGCGCGGGCAACCGATCGAGCTTCGATACGCGCAATTATGGCTTCACGCGCTTATTTGATCTGGTCGATGCGATCCCCAACTTCGCGCTTGAGCGCCGCGAAAGCGGAGAGGTCTGGGTCAAGCGCCTGCGCTAAAGAAAAAAGGGCTCTGGAACGGATGCGCTCCAGAGCCCTTTTGAAACCGTCTGTGCGACTTCCAGGTCAACCGCCCATCAAGTCGCTAAGCGAGGGGCCATCATCGGCCGCAGCGATCGTCTGCATTTCGGCATAACCAGTCCACAAAGTCGCAATGGGCGTGCGGGTGCCCTCGATCTTGCCAAAAGTCTCAATCGCCTCTGCGTGCTTCTCGAGATTGACCTGAGCGATGCCAAGCCGAGTGAGCGTCTCGGGTGTGTCCACGCCGGGCATAGTAAGCGCCTTCTGGAAGAAGGTCTCAGCCTTAGCAAAATCGCCATAGCTCAAGAAGGTGTTGCCTGCAGCGTTGACGGTACGAAGTCCCGCGTCAGCCGCCATCGCGGCTTGCTCCAGTTCAGGCAGGTCGGCAACGTCGCTTTCAATGCGCGCGTTGGCGGTCTCAAGCGAGTCCGCGATAAAGATATCATCGCGGCTGACAGCGCCCTCAGCATAGGCTTGTTCAATCACCTCCTTCACTTCCTGAGGAAGACGTCGCGCATCAGCGGATTCGACGTAGATGATGTAATCCAGCTTGTCTGAAAGCGAGCCCACCTTCCGGCTCAGACGGAAAAGATCGAGCATCTCTTGCGGGCCAAAATCATTGAGATTGCGCGCAAGGTTGATCGTGTCGCGCCAATTGGCCTCCGACGGAAATTCTGAAACCCAGGCCAGCGCCACATCATAGACCTGCGGTACCACTTCATTGTTGTACGCAACCGTGATCCCGCGGCGATACCAATTCTCCGCAACATCGAGACCCTGGTTCTTGCGACCTGCGATCGCCTTGTTCAGGTAATCGAGACCGGCGGTGTATTCCTCTGCCGAGAAATAGCTCTCTGCCATGGCGATTTGCAGATCGGCGATGGCAATCGTGTCGGTCGTGAAATTGGTGTCAATTGCGCCCTGGAGATAGCGGCGCGCCGTGGGGTAATCGCCCTTCTGGTTGGCGATCTGATAGGCGATGAAGTTGTAGCGGCCGATAGTCTCGATCGGAACCTTGCCCGATGCGAGCATCAGTTCCATTCCTTGAAGCTGCAGGTCACGATCGGATACCTTCACGCCCGCGTTATAGACCATGCCGCCGGCTGCAATCTGCTCGTCCGGCGAAACAGCCAGTGGAAGCATCGCCTGAACTTGCGGCAGAAGAGCGGCGACATCAGCGCCCTCGGCGTTCAGCGCTTCATTGAGCGGCTGATAGGCGCCAAGAAATTCCTTCGAATATTGAGGCTTGTCGTCCTTCTTTTTCTTCTTCTTTTTCTGCGCATAGGCGGGCTCTGGCGCAGCGTGGCCGGCAACCATGGCAACGCCGGTGGCTAGCGCGATGGCAAGGACGAGCTTTGAGGCCTGCTTGCGCAGCGATTGAGTTTTCATGCAATGGGTCTCCCTCAGGGTGTGTGACCAGGCGCGCGCTCCCATGCGTCGCGCTGGTGATTAACTCATGCGCAAGAGCCATGACGTCATTGCGCGCATTTTGCAATTCCTCCTAGTTGAACGGGTCTGAACAGCCTTTGAATGGAGCCAAATCCCGCTTGAACGATGGTTCAGTTGGCCTTGATTTGTGACCGGGATTGCAGGTCTTTCCTAATACGGCTCCAGGTGTGGAAAAATGGCATTATGTTGGCCTCCTGTTCCGCTCTCTGGTGGCGCAATGGCGCTAGTGTCACTAGATAGAAACATGACGGCCTGCGGGCTTACCCATATGAACAGAACTGGCGCAGTCTCTTGAGCGACGACAACACTCCAACCGATCCCCAAACCCCCGGATCGCCCGACGATTTTGAGCGGGTGGATATCGTCGATGAGATGAAGACGAGCTATCTCGATTACGCGATGAGCGTGATCGTGGCGCGCGCGCTTCCCGATGTGCGTGACGGTTTGAAACCGGTTCACCGCCGGATCTTGTTTGCCAGCCAGGAAGGTGGCTTTGTCGCTGGGCGCCCCTATCGCAAGAGCGCCAAGATCGTTGGCGATGTCATGGGCAATTACCACCCCCACGGGGATTCCGCCATTTACGAAGCGCTCGCCCGCATGACGCAGGATTGGTCCTTGCGCGTGCCGCTGATCGATGGGCAAGGCAATTTCGGGTCGATGGACCCCGATCCGCCCGCCTCCATGCGGTACACAGAGGCGCGTCTCGCGCGCGTCGCGAACACTCTGCTCGATGATCTCGACAAAGACACGGTCGACTTTGTGGAGAACTATGACGGCTCGCGTCAGGAGCCTCAGGTCCTGCCCGCGCGTTTCCCCAATCTGCTCGTCAATGGTGCTGGCGGGATTGCGGTCGGCATGGCCACCAATGTGCCGCCCCATAACCTTGGCGAAGTGATTGATGGCTGCTTTGCTTACATGGATAACCCGGCGATCACCTCGGAAGAACTGATCGAGTATATTCCAGGCCCCGATTTCCCGACCGCGCCGCTGATCCTGGGCTCCAGCGGCTCGAAGGCCGCCTACACCACCGGGCGCGGTTCAATCCTCATGCGCGCGCGTCACGAGATAGAGACGAGGCGCGGCGAGCGGCAAGCGATCGTGCTGACCTCGATCCCCTTCCAGGTCGGCAAATCGAGCCTCGTCGAGAAGATTGCGGAGGCCGCCAAGGACAAGCGCATCGAAGGCATCGCCGATATCCGCGATGAAAGCTCGCGCGAAGGCGTGCGGGTGGTGGTTGACTTGAAGCGTGACGCGTCGCCTGATGTCGTCCTCAATCAGATGTGGCGCTACACGCCCGCGCAATCCTCTTTCCCGGCCAATATGCTGGCGATCCGCGGAGGGCGGCCAGAAACGCTTACCCTGCGTGAGATCATCAAGAGCTTTATCGGGTTCCGCGAAGAGGTCATTACAAGGCGCACCAAGTTCGAGCTCAACAAGGCCCGCGAAAGCGCGCACCGTTTGCTCGGCCTCGTGATCGCCGTCTCCAATCTGGACGAAGTGGTCGCCATGATCCGCGGGTCGGCCAATCCGGCGGACGCGCGCGCACGTCTGCTCGCCAAGGAATGGCCGATTGGCGACATCGCTCAGTACATCGCACTGGTCGAAGCGATTGAGCCCAGCGCTGATGAAGCGGGCGGCACCTACAAGCTTTCCGAGCGGCAGGTGAAGGCCATTCTTGATCTGCGCTTGCACCGCCTTACGGCTCTGGGGCGCGATGAAATCGGGGATGAGCTGAAGGAACTGGCCACCCAGATCGAATACCTGCTTTCAATCCTCGCGGACCGAGTGAAGCTCTATGGCGTGATGCGCGAGGAACTCGAAGAAGTCCGCGCCACTTATGCAACGCCCCGCGTCTCGGAGATCGCGCCGGCCTGGGATGGGCTTGAAGACGAAGATCTGATCGAACGTGAAGACATGGTCGTCACGGTCACCCATGGCGGCTACATCAAGCGCACCGCTCTTGATACGTTCCGCGCGCAAGGCCGTGGCGGCAAGGGCCGCGCGGGGATGGCGACCAAGGATGAGGATGCGGTGACTGAACTGTTCGTCACCTCGACGCACAATCCGGTTCTGTTCTTCACCAACACCGGCCGTGTTTACCGCCTCAAGGTCTGGAAGCTGCCCGAAGGCGGGCCGCAAACGCGCGGGCGTCCGATGGTGAACCTGCTGCCTTTGGGCGAGGATGAGGCGGTAACCAACGTCCTGCCCCTGCCCGAGGACGAGGCCGAGTGGGACAGACTCAATATCGTGTTCGCCACGCACCAGGGGATGGTGCGGCGCAACTCGATGGACGCCTTTGCCAACGTGCCCTCGAACGGCAAATACGCGATGGGCTTTGTCGAAGGATCGGCTGATCGGTTGATCGGGGTGCAGTTGCTTGATGAAACGCAGGAGATTTTCCTGGCGAGCACCAAGGGCAAGGCGATCCGCTTTGCCGCGACCGACGCGCGCGAAACCAAGAGCCGCACCGGGATCGGTGTGCAGGGAATGGGGCCAAAGGGCGACATAAAGGTGGTGAGCCTGGCCGTCCTCAACCAAACCGGCACAACCCTGGAAGAACGCGAGAAGTATCTGCGCGCCGCGCCCTGGAAGAACAACGAGGCGGTCTCAGAGCTCAGCGAAGAGCGCGTGGCCGAGATGGCTGAGAAAGAGCAGTTCATCCTCACCATCACCTCGCGCGGATACGGCAAGATCAGCTCTAGCTTTGAATATCGCGTGACCGGGCGCGGCGGCAAAGGCGTGGTCAATATCGGAGAGCCGAGCGAGAAGGATCGCAACGGGCCGGTCGTCGCCAGTTTCCCGGTGCGTCACGGCGATCAGATTATGCTGGTCACCGATCAGGGCAAGCTCATCCGCTTGGGCGTGGATTTCCGGCACCTCGTTGAAAGCGGCTTTGACGAACTGAAGGGCTGGGCCGTTTACGGTCGCGCTTCCTCGGGCAACCGGCTGTTTAACGTCGCGGAGAACGAACAGATCGTCAGCGTCGCTCGGATTGAAGACAGCGATGACGAGGAAATGCCCGATGCTGATGGCCTGTCCGACCCCGCAACAGATACCGGTGCGCCCGACGCTCCCAAGACTGGCGAGTAGGCCTTACGTCACTTCGCCCTCGGCTCGCAGGGTCTGCACCACCCCTGTCGCGATCATGAATTGCGCCGCGTAATAGGTTGGCCATACGAAGGTGTCGGGCAGCGGCGCAAGATCATATGGG
>JBCBYM010000152.1:0-6191 GCA_039815865.1 Pseudomonadota bacterium | reverse complement strand
TGCGCATCGATATCGGCCACGCCCTGGCGCACATTCTGGCGCAAGCCGACAAGTTGGTTGTAAATGCCGATGACAAGGAAAACGGCAACCACCGCGATTACGAGAACCGCCGAGGTCCAGAACCATCCAAAAATTTCAACCACGCTCTGCCCCCTTCGCTTAACCTTATATGCGTATGCTCAGGTATACTAACGCCAAGAGGTTAAGAGAAGGCCACTCGTCTGGCGGCGAGGGCCATGAGGGGAAGACGAAACACAATGCAAGCCGACGTCGATGCGTTGATGGCCGGGGAGCTGGGCCAGTGGCTTGCCGCGCAAGAGGCTGCGCGCAAAGCCGCGCGCGAAAAGGCGATGACGCGCTGGACGTGGGGCGCGGCTCTTGCGTTGTTCCCGATCGCTTTCGCGTGGCTGGGTCCCAATTGGTTTGGCTCTTGGCGCATTGTCATCACCGCCGTCATCGCGCTGGGGGTGAGCGCGTGGGGCTACCACCCGATTGCCGAAGCGACCAAGGCAATCAAGGTCGGCATAAATTCAGCCATCGCGAAGAGCTTTGGCCTGTCCTACGCGCACGATGTCGAAACCGGGCGCGAGTTTACGCTGGCCAAGACCTATGGCCTTATTCCCGACTTTGATCGCAAAGATCTGGAAGACCGCTGGTACGGCGCGCTCGAAGGGCACAGCTTCAATCTGTACGAAGCGCATCTCGAAGAACGCCGCGGCTCGGGCAAGAACCGGCGCTGGGTCACTGTTTTTCGCGGCGCGGTGATCGATATGGAGTTCGGGCGCGATTTTCGCTCAACCACTCTCCTCCAGCGCGCCGGAGCGCATCGCAAGTGGCTGGGGCTGGGCGGGGCCAAGGACAGTGTGCGTTTCAAGGGGCACGAACTGGGCCGTATCGATCAGGTTCACCCCGCCTTTGAAGACACGTTCGACCTTTACGGCGATGACCCGGTCGAAGCGCGGGTTCTTGCCCACCCCTCCTATGTTGAACACCTCTTGGCGCTGGAGCAGGCGTTTAAGGGCGACGCGGTGCGCGCGCTGTTCCATCGCGGCCAGGTGGTGATTGCGGTGGAAACCGGGCGTTTGTTCGAAAGCGGTTCGATGGACGCGGCCAGCGACCGGGACAAGGTGGAACGCGCCGCGACCCAATTTGCCAGCCTTGCGCGATTGGCGTTGGCGATCAATCAGAACGAGCGGGGTCGAGCGATGGGTTCGGCCAGTTCGCCCGACCCGGCTGACCTGGGCCAGTCCAGCGGGCTTCGAAACAGCGGTTCGGGCTTTGGCCGCAAGCGGCGTTAGCGGCCACAGCGTGCCTTCGTCGGTTAGCTCAACCGATCGCGGAAATCCTCATATTCAAAGCGCTTCACGCATTCCAGCGCGTCAGTCTCGCTGTCCCACAGCCAAATCGAAGGCAGTTGCACGCCGTTGAATGTGTTGGTCTTGACCATCGAGTAATGCGCCTGATCGAGGAACGCGAAGCGCGCGCCCGCTTCGGCTGGGACTGGCAAGCGATAGTCGCCGATGACATCACCCGCGAGGCACGACGGCCCGCCAAGGCGGATCGGCACGCTCTCATCGGTGAGCTCACCCAGCATTGCAGGCCGATAGGGCGCTTCAAGAACATCGGGCATGTGGCACGTGGCGGATACGTCGGTGATGCCGATCGGCACTTCGTTGAACATCGTATCCAGCAGCGTGCCCACCAGAATGCCCGCATCCAGCGCCACCGCTTCGCCCGGCTCCAAGATGATCTCAGCGCCCGTGTCATCGGCGGCGTCCTTGAGGAACTCAATCAGCTCCTCGCGCTCGTAATCGGCGCGGGTGATGTGGTGGCCTCCGCCCATGTTGATCCACTTCAATTGCCCAAACCAAGGCTCGATCGCGTCGAACACCCGGTCCCAGGTTGCACGCAGGGGCTCAAAGGTCTGCTCGCACAGATTGTGGAAATGGATGCCTTCGACGCCCTCCATATGCTCTTCGGTCAACTGGTCGAGCGGGAAGCCGAGCCGCGATCCGGGCGCGGATGGATCGTATTTGGGAACCTCACCGGTCGCGACCATGGGATTTATGCGAAGGCCCACCGACACATCGCCGCTCGTGGTCGCGGCATGATCAAGGATCAGCGCCGCGCGCTTCATCTGCGCGGGCGAATTAAAGATCACATGGTCGGAGAGGCGGCACACTTCTTCCAGATCGCCCGGCTTGTAGGCGGCGCAGTAGGTGGCGATCTCGCCATCATAGAACTCGCTCGCCAGACGCGCTTCCCACAGGCCAGAGGTGGAGACACCGTCCAGATATTCGCCCAGGATCGGCGCGGTCGACCACATCGAGAACGCCTTGAGCGCAGCGAAGACCTTGCACCCAGCCGCATCGCGAATGTCGGCAAGGATCTGGCAATTGGCGCGCACCTTCGCCGCATCCACGACGAAGGCGGGCGTGTCGACGCGCGACAGATCGAAATGGGCGAAAGCGCCCGGATCACCGGCTTTTGTTTCCATGGCCGCGCACATAGGGTGCGACAGCGCGCAGGGCTAGGCCCGCTGGCCCCGATCAGGTGACCGGCTGTTTCACATTGCCGCTCGCATCGCGGACCGAATAGCTGAAGGGCACGTCTTCCCAGCCCGCTTTCGCGCCGCCATGCTGGCCGTCGACGCCAATCGCGGCAATACCGCCGCCGAATTTGTAGCCGCGGTCGGTGATGCGTTTGAGCGCTGCCTCGCAGGCGAGCTGCGGGGGCATGCCCTGCCGCATCAGCTCAACCACGTGATAGGTCGGCAAAAAGCGCATCATCACATCGCCATTGCCGGTCGCCACCGCGCCGCCGACGTCTTGATCGCCATAGGCGCCCGCGCCCGGGATCGGGCTGTCGCCGACGCGGCCGGGTATCTTGAACTCGCGCCCATTGGTGGAGCAGCCCACGCAAAGATTTCCGCCCGCATCCACCGCGATCGAGCCGACCGTATCGTGACCCGGCAGCGTGTCTTTGTCGAAGGGTTCAGGATCAAACGCGTCGGTTTGCTCGCCTTTGGCCGCCCAATCCTCCCACGCCTTTTGCGAGCGCAAATTGGTGAGCGAGGTTTCCTCAAAACCCATGCGCACGGCAAAGCGGGTCGCGTCATCGCCCACGATCAGCGTGTGCTGGGTTTCCTCCATCACGCGGCGCGCGACCGAGATGGCGCGTTTGACGCGCTTGAGGCACCCCACCCCGCCCCAATCATGGGTCGGCCCCCACAGGATGGTCGCATCCAGAGTGGTCTCACCCAGTTCGTTGGGAACGCCGCCATAGCCGACGTAGTATTCGTCCGGCAGCAGCTCGACGTGGTTGATCGCTTTCTCGACCGCGTCGATGGCTGAGCCGCCGCCGGCTAGGATCGGCCAGCCCTCCTCATTCGCGCCGGGGCCAAAGTCCCATGTGGTAAGGAGGAAAGGGCCGCTCGCCTTGCCCCCTATCTGAGCGCCAGCCGAAAGGGTGGCTTTGCTAGCGGCGTTTGGTGCCGCCGCCAGTCCAGCGCCGATACCAGCCGCGCCGATAAATCCCCGGCGGCTAAGCGATTGCGATCTTTTGGCCATGGCAAATCCTCTCATCACGGCCTTCCGCTACCAAGCGCCCAAACGCCATTAAAGGCGATCAGGGCGCAACGCAGTGAACGGCGTTGTTCCTTAAACAGTCGGAGGGTCTTTTGGCAGGTTCTTTTCTGTCGCGCCAAGCCATGCGGTGAAGAAAAGCGTGACGATCGACAGGGCAGACACTCTGATGATCTCGAAACCCGCAGGCTCAAAATAGGCAAAGGCGCCGAGCGTTGCTGTGTAAAGCAAGAAAGCGAGGAGAGCGACAATCACCGCCCTCACAACCGGCTTTCCTTCGTCGTTCTGTGTCGCCCGGTAGCGCAGTGCAGCCACCCCAACAGCAATGATCAGGGTGACAATCATCAAAGCAAGCTGCCCGTTCTTAGCAGCGTCAGCAATTTGATCCTTTGTCGATGTCGACTCGATCCCATAGCTGCCGAACCATGTCGCCACGGTGACAGCCAAAGGATAAGCGGTCACACCCTCAAAAGGAAACAATCGAATAAGCCGGTCGGTAATTTCGGTATCCTGGCCCGCTGCACCGGTCGCGCCCGTGGCAGATTCATTTCTTACTAGGCTTTCCTGAGCGATGGACCGGGCACGGTTTGCTTGCCCTTCTGCTGAAGCGACTTTGGCCGGCATTCGCAATGATCCCTGAATCTTCATCGCCCCCTCCCAAAACAAGATCCAAAAATGCGTGAAATCGACTCAGAATTCGACTGGTGAGACTAGCTCTTTTACTTGCCACGGCAAGCCATGATTATTCAACATCTCCATAAACGGATCAGGGTCCATTTCTTCCATGTTGAAGACGCCCGACAGGCCATTGCCCGACCAGCCGCCTTCTTTGGCGACCATAAGCGCCGCGCCGATCATGGCGGGCACGCCGGTCGTGTAGCTGACCGCCTGGTTGCCGGTCTCTTCATAGGCGGCCTCATGGCTGCAGATGTTGTTGATGTAGAAGGTCTTTTCGCCTGACCCATCGAGCGCTTCTCCGGTGGCGATACAGCCAATATTGGTGTTGCCCTTGGTGGTCTCCCCCAGCGATTCCGGTTTGGGCAGGACGGCGGCGAGGAATTGCAGCGGGATGATCTCGCGGCCTTGGTACATGATCGGCTCAATCCCCGTCATGCCGACATTCTGCAGCACGGTGAGGTGCTTGATATACTCATCGCCAAAGGTCATCCAGAAGCGCGCGCGCTCAATCTCGGGGTTGAACTTGGTGAGGCTTTCGAGCTCTTCGTGGTACATGAGGTAGGCTTGCCGCGTACCGACCTCATCAAAGTCAAACGGGGTTGAAACCTGCATCGCCGGGGTCTCAACCCAATCGCCGCTCTCCCAATGCCGCGCGGGCGCGGTCACTTCGCGGATGTTGATCTCCGGGTTGAAATTGGTGGCAAAAGCCTGGCCGTGATCGCCGCCATTGCAATCGAGGATGTCGAGGGTGCGGATCGTCTTCAGTTTGTGCTTCTTGAGCCACATGGTGAAGACGGATGTGACGCCCGGATCAAACCCGCTGCCCAAAAGCGCCATCAGTCCGGCCTCGGCAAAGCGATCATGATAGGCCCATTGCCATTTGTATTCGAACTTGGCCTCATCCTTGGGCTCGTAATTGGCGGTGTCGAGATAGTGCGCGCCCGCTTCGAGACAGGCGTCCATGATCGGCAGGTCCTGATAAGGCAGCGCAAGGTTCACGACATGGGTCGCGCCGACCTGGCGGATCAGATTGACCATGGCGGGCACTTCCTCGGCGTCGATCTCATAGGTCGGTACGTCGATACCGGTGCGGGTCTTCACGGACGCCGCGATAGCGTCGCACTTGGATTTGGTGCGGCTGGCGAGGTGGATGTCTTCAAAGATACCGCTATTCATCGCCATCTTGTGGACGCACACGCTTGAGACGCCCCCTGCCCCGATCACCAGCACTGTTGCCATAGTCTTGCCTTTCGAAATGCGATTCACGCCTGCGCCTTTAGGGTAACGCGCTGTGGGTCTCAAACGATCCGCGGTTTCCTACGCGCGGCCTATGCGGCATAGAGGTGCAGCGCCGCGAGGTTTCCGGTTCTTGCGCGCAAATTTTTTTGAGCGGAACCAGCCTTATCGCAGGCAATGGGCTTTGCTTTTTAGACTGTGTAACCTGTGTCTCCTACACGCTGGCAGACAAGGCCTTGAGGACCGTCATGACTGAGCGCCTGCCCGAGCACCAAGCCAGCCACCAAGGCACCTTGGACGCAGCGCGCGCGGTTTCGATGATCCTTCGCAAGACCCCGCTTCTGCCGGTCGAGATCGGCGGGGTTTCGTGCCACGTGAAGGCGGAGAACCTGCAACCGATCGGCGCGTTCAAGATCCGGGGCGCGTGGTGGCGGCTCTCCAACCTCACCCGCTCTGAGCGCGCGGGCGGCGTGGTGGCGGTCTCTTCCGGCAATCACGCGCAAGGGATCGCCTGGGCGGCCCGGCGGCTGGGGATCAGCGCCACCATCGTCATGCCGCGCAACGCCCCTCAGGTGAAGCTGGACGCAACGCGCGCGCTGGGCGCTGAGGTCGTGCTGTATGAGCGCGCTTCGAAGGATCAGGGCGGCGAGGATCGCGACGAAGTGGCCGCCCGGCTGATCGAGGAGCGCGGCG
>JBCBYM010000151.1:0-6230 GCA_039815865.1 Pseudomonadota bacterium | reverse complement strand
GCGCGCGGCGTGGAAGCGGGGGATGCGCTCGAAAACGCTTTGACGAGGCCGGGCTGTTTGCGGACATCCTCAATGTCCGTCTTGCCGTTAAACAGCAGCCGTACCAGCCCATAGCGCCGCACCAGCCCTTCGTGGATTGCGATCACCGTGCCAGCGGCCAGTAAGGTGAGCACCGTAAACTCCAGCGCAATCGGCCATTCCACGCCCACCAGTTTGCGCCCGCAAATATACACGAGGCAGTGGTGGAAGAGATACATCGAGAGCGCGGAGGCCACCACCCAAGGGGCTATCTCGCGGGGCCCCGCGCAAAACCGCAGAAACCCCAAGATGGTTAATTCCGTTTGAATGTGCTAGCTGGCTAGAGGCATGAAAACATTGGAGACACGCATCTGTGTCCGATGGAGTGTAGGGATGAATGCAGTCGGATCGATCGAAAGCGCTCAGAGCGCGGGCGGCTCACGCATGCAAAGCGTTCCGTTCTGGGCGGATGAGCGCAAGCCCTATGAGCGCAACCTGCGCAAGGCCTGGCACCACTTCTTCGAGTTCAAGAAGGACAAGGAAGACACATCGGAAGTCTTCCGCTTTTTCGATCATCTGCCCTGGGTCGATGTCGACAAGACCGTCTCGGCCTTCCTCGCCACCAAGGAAGGCCAGCGCGTCTTTGAGACCGAGCCGTTCCTGCCCGACATCCTCGACGATCATGAGGCGCTGCGCCGCGACTATCCCGAAGGCAGCCTCGCGCACGCCTATTGCGACTACATGGAAACCGAGGGGCTGAGCGCGGCTGGCCTTGTCGCTGAATTTGAAGAGTTTCGCCTCGAAGGCGGGCGCCCGGATGACCAGATCGAATGGTACAATGATCGCCTGCGCGACACGCACGATCTGTTGCACCTGCTCTCAGGTATCGGCCGCGATACGCTGGGCGAGGCGACGTTGGGCGCTTATGTCTTTGGCCAGCGCCCCAGCCATGGGCACCTGATCCTGGGGATTGCGGGCTCTTTGGTGATGAAGACCAGCGTGACGACCAAAGCGCCCGTGCTGCGCGCCATCTGGGGCGCCAAGGCCGCGGGCAAGGATTGCGTGCCGATCGCCGAGCAGTCGATCCGCGATCTGCTGGCCCTGACCCCGGATGAAGCGCGCGCCAAGCTCAATATGAAGCCTGCAAAGGTGTACGAGGAATGCCTGGCGGTGTGGGCGAAGGAAGGCATCGATCCGCTGGCCATCCTCGCCAAGGAAGATCCCAGCGCCGGCACCCGTCCGCAAGCCGTCACCGCGCAGGAAGCCTGAGGCCCTCTCCCGCAATTCGCTTGCGCCGCACGGCCTCCAACGGCAACAGTTGCGCGCATGATCACGACATTTCGCGCAAAGCGTCTCGCCCCCGTCCTTGGAACCTTGAGCGTGATGGCGCTGGCCGCCGCGGCCTTGTCCTCGACAGGCGTAACATCGGCGCTTGCGCAGTCCCAAGACGCCGACGCGTTTGACGCCGAAGCCGATATAGCGCGGCGCATCGAACGGATTGAACAGCTCGACAAAGGGCCCGAAGGCATCAAAGCGGTGATCGTCCATTCGCTCACCGCCGGTTTCAAAGCGCGCCAAGCGGCGGGCACAGGGCCGATGAACGGGCGCAGCGTGCTGGTGAAGGACAATATCGAAACCGAGGAGTGGGCGACGACCGCCGGAAGTCTTGCGCTGCAATACAACTTCACCAAGCGCGACGCGCCGATGATCGCCAATCTGCGCAAGGCTGGCGGCGTGGTGTTGGGCAAGACCAACCTGTCCGAATGGGCCAATATCCGCGGCGACAACTCAACCAGCGGCTGGAGCGCGATTGGCGGCCTCACCCGCAACCCCTACGCCATTGACCGCAATTCCTGCGGCTCCTCCTCAGGCAGCGGCGCGGCGGTGGCGGCGGGCTTGGCCTGGGGCGCGATCGGGACGGAGACGAACGGCTCGATCACCTGCCCGGCCTCGATCAATGGTGTGGTTGGCTTCAAGCCCAGCGTCGGGATCGTGAGCCGCACGCATGTGATCCCGATCAGCTCCACACAGGACACCGCCGGGCCAATGACGCGCACCGTCTATGACGCGGCGTTGCTGCTCACCGCCATCGCGGGAGAAGACACGGCGGACGCCGCAACCGTAGGGGCGGTGCGCGTTCCGGACTACACGGCGGGGCTCGATGGCTTCTCGTTGAAGGGCGTGCGCATCGGAGTGATGGTGAACCAGCTTGGCAATCGCGAGGATGTGCGCGCCGTCTTTGGCAAGGCGCGCGCGGATCTGGAGGCGGCGGGCGCGGTGCTGGTCGATATCGAGCATGACGTGAACCGCGAGATGTTCCGCGACAGCTTCACGGTGCTGAAGTTCGAGCTGCGCGAGGAAATGGGCAAGTATCTGCGCTCAATCCCTGCGATGGACGGCGTCGAGACACCGCGCAGCCTTGCGGACCTTATCGCCTTCAACGAGGCAAACGCGGCCCGCGAATTGCGCTGGTTCGGGCAGGAAACCTTCATTGAGGCCGAGGCCGAAACCGACCGCGAGGCTTATGGAAAAGCGCGCGAGAACGCGGTGCGGATCGCGGGCAAGGAAACGCTCGATACGATCTTGGCTGAGAACGACGTCGACTTCCTCATCGCCCCCACGCGCGGGCCTGCCTGGGTCAGCGATCTGGTGAACGGTGACAGTTTCAACGGCTCCATCGGCTTTGGCTCGCCCGCCGCAATTGCCGGCTATCCGCACCTCACTGTGCCGATGGGCGCGATTGAGGGTCTGCCGGTGGGCATCAGCTTTTTCGGCGCGAAATGGGCCGATCACGAGGTTCTCAAAGTGGGCGCCGCTTACGAAAAGGCGCGGACAACCCCGTTGCCCACGCCTTCGTTTAAACGTTGGTCGCCAGCTGAGTAATCAGGCGGCGTCGTCCGCCTTTTTGGCCGGGGCCTTTTTCTTGGCCGGAGCCTTCTTGGCGGCCGGTTTTTTGGCGGCTGGCTTTTTAGCCGGCGCTTTTTTCGCAGCGGGCTTTTCCTCGCCCTCATCGGCCTTCTTCGCGGGCGCTTTCTTGGCCGGAGCCTTCTTGGCAGCCGCCTTCTTCGGCGCCGCCTTGGCCTGTTCCGCTTCGGCGTCATCGTCCGCTTCGATCGCGGCCTGGAGCTCTTCCATGGTCACATCGCGTTCGGTGACGTCGGCCTTGTCGAACAGAAAGTCGACGACCTTGTCTTCGTAAAGCGGCGCGCGCAGCTGAGCGGCGGCCATCGGGTCCGACTGGATGTACTGGACGAACCGCTCGCGGTCTTCCTCGCGATATTGCTGCGAGGCCTGCTGGATCAGCATCGACATTTCCTGCGCGCTGACTTCCACCTTGTTGGCCTGGCCGATCTCGGAAAGGAGCAGGCCCAGACGCACGCGGCGCTCGGCGATGGCCTTGTAGTCGTCCTTTTCGTCCTCAATCTGCTTGAGAGCGTCCTCGGGGTTTTCTTCCTTGGCCGCTTCCTGCTGAAGCTGCGCCCAGATCTGTTCGAATTCGGCCTCAACCATGCTCAGCGGCACTTCGAAGTCATGGCCCTGCGCCAACTGATCGAGCAGCGCGCGCTTCATCTGCGTGCGGGTAAGGCCTGCGGTCTGCTGTTCAAGCTGGCCTTTCATGATCTCCTTGAGCTTGTCGAGGCTATCAAGACCCAGATTGGTCGCGAACTCATCGTCGATGACAGTATCGGTCTCGACCTTCACCTGCTTGACGGTGATGTCGAAGGTCGCTTCCTGGCCCGCCAGGTTTTCGGCCTGGTATTCTTCGGGGAAGGTGACGGTGATGGTCTTTTCATCGCCGGTCTTGGCGCCGGTCAGCTGCTCTTCAAAGCCCGGAATGAACGCGCCTGATCCGATCACCAGCGGGGCGTCCTCGGCCTTGCCGCCTTCGAACTCAACACCGTCCAGCTTGCCAACAAAGTCGATGATCAGCTGATCGCCTTCGGCCGCCTTCTTAGTCTTGGCGGCGTCCTTGTAGCTCTTGTTCTGGCCGGCAATGCCTTCGATCGCTTCGGTGATCTGCTCATCGGTGACCGGCACGACGAGCTTTTCAAGCTTGAGGCCATCAATGCTGGGCGCTTCGACCACGGGCAGAACTTCGAGTTCCACGGTGATTTCGGCGTCCTTTCCTTCCTCGTATTCCTCACCCAGCGACACCGCGGGCTGCATCGCCGGGCGCAGTTCTTCGTCCTTGGTGAGCTGATCGACCGAATCGCGGATCATGTCGTTCAGCGTTTGCGCGTGCAGCTGTTCGCCGTGCATCTTCTTGACGAGGTTGGCCGGAACCTTGCCAGGGCGAAAGCCTGGCATTTTGACCTGCGGCGCGATCTTCTTGATCTCGGCATCGATCTTGGCGCTGAGCTCTTCAGCGGGGATCGTGATGGTGTAGGCGCGCTTGAGGCCTTCGTTGACGGTCTGCTTGGTTTGCATGGGGCTGGTACTTTTATGCCTTCTAAAGCGGTGTGTTAATCGGGGCGTTCCGGCTTCGTTTGTCGCTGCGTCGGGGCGGTAATTGGTGCGGGCGAAGGGACTCGAACCCCCACATCTTTCGATACTGGTACCTAAAACCAGCGCGTCTACCAATTCCGCCACGCCCGCAAGCCTGAACGCAGCCGCGCGGGAAACCCATAAGGTCCCCCGCGCGCTTTAGCGAGCGCCTCTATCGGGTGAAGCGCAAAAGGGCAAGCGCAACACGCTTGTTTCATGAAGGCCACACGACTAAGGGCGCGGGCCATGAGCGAAAACAACACCAACGACGTGCCGCCCGATCACCTCGCCGTGCACCCGGCCAGCCCGCATTTCAACGCCGAAGCTCTGCAGCGCGGCGTCGGCATCCGGTTCAAGGGAGCTGTGCGCAGCGACATCGAGGAATACTCGATTGCCGAAGGCTGGGTGAAGGTTCAGGCTGGCAAGACCGTCGACCGCAAGGGTCGCCCGCTGCTGATCAAGCTGACCGGCGAAGTCGAAGCCTGGTTTGAAGACCTGGGCGAAAACCCGCCGGTGGCGAAAAAGGATTAAGACGCGGCTCTGCTTGCTTATTAGGCTCGCACAAGGCACTTCGCGGGCTGGATATGAAACCCACCGTCGTTATCATCGGACGCCCCAATGTGGGCAAATCGACCTTGTTCAACCGTTTGGTGGGCAAGAAGCTGGCGCTTGTCGATGATCAGCCGGGCGTCACGCGCGACCGCCGGATGGGCGACGCTGAGGTGGCGGGGCTGGAATTCACCATCGTCGACACGGCCGGCTGGGAAGACGAGGACGCCCACACACTGCCCGGCCGCATGCGCAAGCAGACCGAGGCCAGCCTTGAAGGCGCAGACGTCGCGCTGTTCGTGGTCGATGCGCGCGCCGGGCTGACCCCGCTCGACAACGAGATCGCGCGCTATTTGCGCGAATACGACGTTCCCATCGTGCTGGTCGCCAACAAGGCGGAAGGCTCCTCAGGCGAGGCTGGGGTTCTTGAAGCCTACTCGCTGGGCTTTGGCGAGCCGGTCGCCCTTTCCGCCGAGCACGGCGAAGGCATCGCGGATCTGTTTGGCGGCTTGTGGCCGATCATTGGCGACAAGGCCGAAGCGTGGGAAGCTGACGTCGAGGCAGCCAAGCTGGAAATCGAGGATGAGGACGCGCCGCTGGGCCCGCTCAAGCTTGCGATTGTGGGCCGGCCCAACGCGGGCAAGTCGACGCTGATCAATCGCCTGCTGGGCGAAGACCGCCTGCTTACCGGCCCAGAGGCCGGGATCACGCGCGATTCGATCGCGATTGACTGGCAATGGCGCGATCCGGGCGTGGCCGCCGATGATCCCGAGGATGACGGCGTGCGCGAGATCCGCCTGATCGACACCGCCGGTATGCGCAAAAAGCGCAATGTGGTCGAAAAACTCGAAAAGCTATCGGTCGCCGACGCGCGGCGCGCGGTGGACTTTGCCGAAGTGGTGGTGCTGTTGCTCGATGCGACGCAAGGGTTGGAGCATCAGGACCTCAAGATCGCCAGCATGGTCCTTGAAGAAGGCCGCGCGCTGATGATCGCGATCAACAAGTGGGATGTGGCCGGCAAGAATACAGCGGAGACACCCTCGGGCATCTTTAACGGGATCAAGGCCGCGCTTGACGATGGGTTGGCGCAGGTGCGCGGCGTGCCGCTGTTCGCGGTGAGCGCCAAGACCGGCAAGGGCCTCGACACCATGCTGGGCGCGGCGTTTGAAATCCGCGAA
>JBCBYM010000150.1:0-6286 GCA_039815865.1 Pseudomonadota bacterium | reverse complement strand
TCGCCTTCCATCTTTACGGTCCCGGATTGGGCAGCATCGATGAAGCCTATCCGCGCCTGATCCGTGATGTGTTGCCGGTCTGGATGAGCGGTTTCTTCCTGGCCGTTTTGCTGGGCGCGGTGTTCTCCTCGTTCAATTCGCTTCTGAACTCGGCGGCCACCTTGTTTGCGCTTGACGTCTACGCTCCGGCGCTCAAGCGCGCGGCGAGCGATGCGGAACTGGTGCGAGTGGCCAAGATTGCGAGCCTCGTTATCGCGATCGGCTCGTTCATCATTGCACCGATGCTGACTTTTGCCTCCGAGGGGCTGTTTCAGGTCATCCGCAAGTTCACCGGCTTCTATAACATTCCCACCATCGCGATCGTCATGGTGGGCCTGTTCACGCGCCGCGTGCCGGCTTTGGGAGCGAAGCTGGTGATCGTCTTCCACGTGATTGCTTACGGACTCTTGCGGTTCGCGCTGGAGGATGTGGTGACGCTGCACTTCATCCACCAATACGCTGTGCTGTTTGTCATCGAAGTCGGCATTATGCTGGCCTGCGGGGCTTTGCGTCCGAGGGAGACAGCGTGGCAATTCACGCGCGATGAAAGGGTCGACATGAAAGAGTGGCCGTTGGCCAAGCCCCTTGCTGGAACCCTTCTGAGCTGCGTGGTGGCCGCCTATCTTCTGTTTTCGCCACTCGGCCTTGCCGGGGGCGAAGGGATCACCTTGGTGTTTGCTGCGCTGACATCTGCGCTTGTGATCGCCAACCTTGTTTTCTGGGCGCTGGCGCTGCGTGGCGCTTTACCGGTCCGCTAGGCGATAAGGCTCGCCAGCACACGGCGTTTGCCTGCAAAGGGCCGTCGCCCGTGCATTACGGTGTAATTATCCACCAACGCAACATCGCCGGTCTGCCACTGGCAGTCGGCTGTAAGGTCTGCCGCGGCCGCTATCGCCGGTGCCATGTCCTCAGCGGTAATGGGCTCGCCGTCGCCAAAGGTGATCGACTTGTCGGCGCTGTTGCGGCTGTCTGACCAACCGCGAAACGCCGCGATGAGCTGGTTGAAGAAGGTCCGCCGATCTTCGCTGACTTCGCGCACCGCAGGCAGAGCGGCGGTGGTGACCTTAAGGCTGCCATCCTCGCGCCACTCCCAAGTGTAACCCAGAGTGCGCAGGCGATCTTCCGCCGCCTCGCGGCTCTCGACACTCAGCGTAGAGCGCCAGGATCGCCCCTGGCCTGAGCCTGTGTCGTCCGTGCCGGGCATCACATTGGTGTAGCGCACCCCTTCTTCTTCCAGACGGGCGAGGAATTGAGGCGCATCAGACGCCAAGCGGTCAATCACCCAGTCCGACCGGCACAAGGGCGTGGCCCCGCCTTCATCGGCGGCAATCTCGCAATAGAAGAACAGCTTGGATGGATAGACCGGCGTTTGCGCCATTTCGTGGTGCAGGAAAATCTCTGTTGAAGGCGGCGCTTCGTTCGCGGTGAAGACCCGAGGGGTGACGTTGGTGCGCACCGCATTGGACAGCGAATCCTCGTATGTGAAGCCGGGCTCTCCATACCCTTGGATAGCGGCGTCGAAGGCGTGTGCATCCGGCACGTCAAAACCGCGAAACAGCAACGCACCCGCGTCCTCCAGCGCTGCGTCGACCGCCGTCTTATTGCTCTTCAGGAACGCGGCAAGGTCGCCCCCGCCGGTGATGGTCGCTGGAAAATCGGTCATGGCGCGCGCGTCCTCGACGCTAGTCGTAGATGGGGTGGAAGGTGTTGAAGGCCGCCTCGGTGAAGGTGCCTGGGTCGTTGAAACGGCGGTTCTGATTGAGCGCGCTGATCGCGGCCATCTCCACCGCGCTGAGTTCGAAATCATCGATCGCAAGGTTTTCACGCATGCGTTCAGGCTTGCTTGTCTTTGGTATCACCGCGGTGCCGCGTTGCACGCCCCACCGCAGCAGCACTTGCGCCGCGCTCTTCTGATGCGCTTGCGCGGCAACCATTACCGGCGCGGCGCCGAGCAGGCTCTCACCGGCTTCGGCCATGTTGAGCTCGAAATAGCTTTGCGCGCCCAGCGGGGAGAAGGCTGTCACATCAATCCCATAATCACCGGCCAGCCGAATGAGCCGGTCCTGCGTCAAATAAGGATGCGCTTCGATCTGGAGCATGGCGGGGTGGATACGGGCGTAGCTCATCAGATCGTGGAGCAGACCGGAATTGTAATTGCACACACCAATGCGCTTCACGAGGCCTTTGTCGACAAGAGCCTCCATTGCGGCCCAGGTCTCGTGCAACGGTACACGCGCTTTGACCATAACCGGGGTTTCGGCCTCCGGATCGGCAAGCCATTCTGGCGGGTAGCGTTCCTCGATCGGTACATATTGCAGCGCGATTGGGAAGTGGATCAGGTAGAGATCGAGATAGTCGAGCCCAAGGTCAGCGAGCGTCTTGCGGCAGGCCTCTTCGACGCGCTCAGCCGCATGGAATGTGTTCCAGAGTTTCGAAGTGATCCAAAGGTCTTCGCGCGCCACGAGGCCGTCGGCCATCGCCTTTGCCAAGCCCTGACCGGTTTGCTCTTCGTTGGCGTAATCGGCGGCGCTGTCGAAATGGCGATAGCCCGCACGCACGGCCTCCACCACGGCGTTGGCGGTGTCGTCCTGTGGGATCTTCCAAAGGCCGAAGCCCACGCGTGGCATTGTGACTGGCATGGTCATTTCTGGTCCTTGAAATCGATATTCACCGGCAATCGTGTCAAGATGCTCTCTTGAGCGGCGGCCCCTATCACAACGCTGCGATAGCCGTCACGCGCTGTGATTTGGGGCGGTGCACCCCTCGTCAACGCGGTGTGAAAGTGGCCCAGTTGAAAGAAGGTGGCTCCATGATGTGAGCCGGCATCAAGAGCCTCTTGCGGCGTTGCAACGGTTTCTATGAACGGCCCACTGCGATCGCGCGGCGACCACACAACGCGGGCGCTGGGCAGCTTAACTTCCAGCTTGCCGACAGGGCCAACCGCGCTGATTTCTTCCTGATCCTGTGACCCTTCGGCGAACATGCACAGATCGAGCACAGCGCGCGCGCCGCCAGCAAAGTCGACAATCACAAAGGCGTTGTCGAGAATGTCGGGCGCTTCGCCATCATAGCGTTCATCAAGGTGGTTCACATCCTGCCCGCCACTGGCAAAGACGCGCACCGGCTCATCACGCAGAATGTGACGCATCAGATCAAAGAAGTGACAGCACTTTTCGACCAGCGTGCCGCCCGTGTTCCGGTTGAAGCGGTTCCAGTCGCCCACCTTGGGCAGAAATGGGAAGCGATGCTCACGGATCGAAAGCATCGTGATCGGGCCCGCCTCGCCCGCGTGCACGCGTTCAATGAAGCGCGCGGCGGGAGGCATGTAGCGGTACTCAAGCCCGATCCAGAACAGCCCGGAATAGCCACGCGCCGCTTTCTCCAAGGCCTCAGCGTCGGCAAGCGTGGTGCACATGGGCTTTTCAAGCAGGATGGCGCAGCCAGCGTCCATAACCGGCTTTACGACTTCAAAATGGGTGAAATTGGGAGAGGCGATAATGACCGCGTCGGGTCGCACCTTGGCCAAGAGCGATGCGCTTTCCTCGAAAATCGCAATCGATTGGCCAAGGGTTTCGGCCTGCGCCTTGGCGGCGTTGCGCGAGCCGGGGTCAGGGTCGGCGACCGCGACAAGTTTGGCACCGGGCACCAGCGCTAGATTGCGCATATGTTCGCGGCCCATCATGCCACAGCCGATTATGGCGTAGGTGCGTTTGGAACTCATCGGCGCGCCTTTGGGTCGGGTCAGAGCGTTTGGCAAGCCTGATCAGGATCTTGTCCAGATGGCGACGCCCGCTGGCGCGAGCACTCTCTCGCCAAGAATGGGTGATCCAGAGCCCAGGCCCGCTGTATTGGAAGGCGCGTTCGAATAGTTGAAAGCGAAGATGTGCGACGCGGTGCGACGGATGCGCAGACCCTCTGGCAGCTTTGTGAGCGTTACTGAGGCCTCCTCAGCCATCCGAGCAAGGCAGCGATCAAGCAGCTCAGGGCTGGGCCAGGCGGCAAGGTAGCGCACGCTATCGCTCTTAACGACAACCCCGCCGCTCTGGGTTGCGAATTCAGGCGCCAGGCTGGTCTCCAAGTCTTCCCGCCAGCGTTCGATCGACCAGCCATTACCGGGTTCACCAGCGCCATCGCGCAGGCTTTCCACGCGCGAGACTGTGACGGGAAGCACGTCGCGCAGCTTTCCTGGCGCAAGGCCTTCAGGGATGGCGAAACTGTGGGTTTTGCTGCCAGTGCGCGGTCCTATCAGCACCGGGCAGGACAAGGCGCTCAGCCGCTCGACAAACCCATCCGGCAGGATCGGAAGCGTAGGGGCAAGCACCATGGGATACGCTGAAAGATCGGCGTCCGGCGCAACTATATCGACATCGAGGCCGTGCCGACGCAGCGCCGAATACCACTGGAAGGCAAGCTCCAGGTATCGAAAGTTCGCGCCCTGTGGCTGGATATCGCAGACCCAGGCAGCCTCATAGGAAAAGACCAGCGCCGCTTGCGCCGGGGTTGGATCATTTGCGCCGAGCTGGGCGATGGCCTGCGCCGCGGCGCGCGCTTCAGGGACGGCCTCGGCTTCGCTGCTGTCGGGCCGCAAAAGCCCTGCGTGCATTTGCTCCTGCGCAAACGGGGCCTGACGCCATCGGAAATAGCTCACAAATTCCGCGCCGTGGGCGTAGGCTTCAAGAGTCCACAACGCGACCATTCCGGCAAGAGGGGCGGGGTTGAAACGCGCCCAGTTCACAGGGCCCGGCTGCTGCTCCATCACACCCCAGCGCCCCTTCGAACAGCCGCGATAAAGATCGTGATGGAACGCGGCGATATCGGGATGCCCTTGCCGCAAGTAGGCTTGCTTTTCCTCGCTTGAGAACCAGAACTGTTCCAGAAAGCCCAGCGGGTAACTGTCCCACGTCGCCACATCGAGATCGCGGCCGAGCGCGTGGTGATCGAACTCGGTGAAAAAGCCCATCATGTTGTGTGTGATGTCGCGGTCGGGGGAATGCGCTTTGAGGATATCGACCTGTTCGCGGTTGAAGCTCACAACCTCGTCGGAGGCGAACCGGCGATAGTCGAGCCAGTGCGCCGGGTTCGCTTCGGTCACGGTCAAACTGGGCGGGTCAATCTCATCAAAGCCGGTGTACTCCATGCTCCAGAACACGTTGCCCCAGGCAACGTTAAGGGCCTCGATCCGCCGGTACTTTTCCTGCAGCCACACACGGAACGCCGCCGCCGCGCTGTCCGAAAAACTAAGCACCGTGTCGTGGCAACCAAATTCGTTGTCGGTCTGCCAAGCGATAAGAGCGGGGTGCTGGCCATAGCGCTCAGCAAGCGCTTTCGCGATCCGGCGGCTTTGGGCGCGATAGCCAAGGTGTGAAAAGCAATAATGCCGCCGCGAACCAAACTTGCGAGGGCGGCCTTGTTCATCAACCGCAACCATCTCGGGCATCCGGTCGACGAGCCATTTCGGCGGGGTAGCGGTGGGAGTGCAAAGGATGATTTGGAGCCCGTGCGAGGCCAGCGTCTCGACCGCGCGGTCAAGCCAGTCCCACTCGAAACGGCCCGGCTGCGGTTCGATGCGGCTCCAGGCGAACTCGCCTATGCGCACAAGACCAAGCCCAATCTCGCGCATGCGCCGGGCATCATCGACCCACTGCTCCTCGGGCCAGTGTTCGGGAAAGTAGCAGCAGCCCAGCTTCATCAGCTCACCTTGTCTAGCGCGATAAGCCACGCGGTTTCGGGATGGGTAAGCGGGAGCGCGAGCCCTTGGGCCATAAGCGCGCGCCCGGTTAGCGTCATGCCGTCGCGCCAAAGGTCCGGCTCGGCAAGGTGGCTGGCCGCTTTCACAGACCAAGGCTCGGGCAGCGTCACGCGGTATTGCGCTGCCGGATCAAGGCCGGTCAATTGGATCGGCGCTGCGTCGAATGACGCTGCAAATTCGGTTTGGGTGACCAATGCAAGAGCCTGATCCTGGTGCGTCACCATCAGGCCGCTTACTCCGGCATCCGGGTGTTCGAGGCGCCACAACTCTCCTTCATGCAGGGTTCCGCGCCACTGCTTGTAAAGAGCGATATGCGCGGCGAGTATGGCCCGTTCTTCAGCGCTCATCGCGCGCGGGTCGGCTTCGACGCCCATATGCCCAAACAGCGCGACCTTGGCGCGGAAATCCATATCGGTGCGCCGCCCCGTGATCGGATTGGGTGAGGGGCCGACGTGATTTCCCAGCACTTCGAGTGGCAGGAATTGGCTCCATGCGTGC
>JBCBYM010000014.1:0-32937 GCA_039815865.1 Pseudomonadota bacterium | reverse complement strand
CTTGAAACAACCCCAGAGCGCCATCGGACGCCCCGCACCGGTCAATCGATCGGAACGAAACCCTCGAGCGCGACAGTCCGGCCGATCCAACGGCGAATAGGATCAAGGCCGGCCAGCGAGAAGCCGCCTTCTTCACAGACATGCGTGTAAGGAAACAGAACCAAGTCAGCGAGAGCGCTGATTTCCCGCAAAGGAATGGCCGCTGTGACAACTCTGCGTTCAGCAGCGCAAGCGCGGCGGCGCCATTGGCTTGCTTTGCTGGCACCTGGCCGCGCTGATCATGCGGGATGAGCGGTGAGCCGCTGGCCAGATACCAGAACGCCGCGTTGCTCTCAGAAAGAAAGCGTACGGTTTTCGCCGTTCAGAATGTCGTATTGGCGCCGCTACAGCGGCAGACTGAGAAGTGCGGCGGTCAGCTTGATCTTGTAGCCATTGCCGCTGCACGGATCTTCATGGAGGATCAGCGCCTCACTCACCAGCAACCTCAAGCACGATCTTACCGATATGCTGCCCGCCTTCCATGCGCGCATGCGCCGCCGCCGCCTGAGCCAAAGGCAAGGTCTGATCCATCACCGGTGACAGTTCTTCGCTGGTAAAAAGCGGCCAGGCATTCTCGGCAATCTCATCAGCCAGTGCCGCCTTGAACGCATCGGAGCGCGGGCGCAGCGTCGAACCGGTAAGCGTCAGGCGCTTCATCATGACAAGCGGCATGAACAATTCCGACTTGGCCCCACCCAGAACCGCAATGGTCACATGGCGCCCGTCTACGGCAAGGCATTGAAGGTTGCGCGGTACGTAGTCGCCCGAAACCATGTCGAGCACCACATGCACACCCTCGCCGCCGGTGAAGGTCTTTATCGCTTCGACAAAATCGGTCTCGCGGTAATTGATTGCCAAGTCGGCGCCCACTGCGCGCGCCGCGTCGCATTTGACTTCGTCCCCGCAGGTCGTGATCACCGTCATGTCAAACGCCTTGGCGAGCATGATGGCCATCGTGCCGATACCGCTTGTACCGCCGTGAACCAGCAGCCGTTCTCCTTCGCGCGCGAGCCCGCGCTCAAAGACATTATGCCACACGGTGAAGAGAGTTTCGGGCAAGGCGGCCGCGATCTGGAGCGGCATCGTGTCGGGCACGCTAAGACAATGCCGCCATGGCGCGGTGCAGTATTCCGCGTAGCCACCACCCGGTGTGAGCGCGGCCACTCGGGTGCCGATCAGCTCGCGCGGCACTGCGGAGCCGGCGGCCACCACTTCGCCCGCAACCTCCAACCCCAGTATGGGCGATGCGCCGGGAGGCGGCGGATAAGCCCCCGCGCGCTGAATGCAGTCGGGTCGGTTCACGCCAGCAAAGGCAACGCGGATCAAGACGTCCTCATCGCCAAGAGTTGGGCGAGCCACCGTTTCAAGGGCAAGGACATCCGGACCGCCAGGGGCGGCAAAGCCGATGGCTTTCATCGTATCCGGCAGGTCGTCCAGCTCAGTTGCGTCGCTCATCAACCCAGGAAACCCCTATTGCTTGTGATCGGTGCGCGAGCCCGCGCTGGGGCCGCAAGCCAGTTTGGGTTGGCGAATAGCTCTCTCATGGATTGACAGCAAGCCGCTGCGCTTGGATGGTCGGGGCGCAATGGACGATGATGAGCGCCCGAGTCTCTCAGGAGACGCCGCCAAGGATGCAGCCCAGCGCCTCAACCAGGAGGATCTTGGCCCCTACTCGCAAGACGAATTGGACGCCCGCATAGCCTTGCTCGAAGCCGAGATCGCGCGCGTTCGCAGCCATCGCGATAAGGCTAACACGCACCGAGCCGCAGCGGACGCGTTGTTCGGGGGCACCAAGCCATGATCAGCGCTTTTTCAACGCGCACGGATTCGCAATTCCCGCCAAATGCCCCATATCGATTTCACCCCTCTCCGATGGCTCGCGTCCTGCAAGCCGTCTTAGCCCTCTCATAAGGCCCGCACATGCCCAGCTTTGCCCAGAACCTTGAACGCACTTTGCACAACGCGCTTAGCAACGCGTCCGAGCGCCGTCACGAATACGCGACGCTTGAGCACTTGTTGCTGGCGCTGATCGATGACGAAGACGCCGCGCAAGTGATGGGCGCGTGCGGCGTTGACCTGGCTGAACTGGGCGATGTCGTGAAGCAGTATCTGGATCACGAATACCAGTCGCTCAAGTCCGAAGATAGCGCCGATCCGCAGCCCACAGCGGGCTTTCAACGGGTGATCCAGCGCGCCATTCTGCACGTTCAGTCCTCGGGCAAGGACACGGTCACAGGCGCAAATGTTCTGGTCGCGCTGTTCTCCGAACGCGACAGCTACGCGGTCTACTTCCTGCAGCAACAGGACATGAGCCGCTTGGACGCGGTCAGCTATATCAGCCACGGCATTGGCAAGGGCGGCCGCCAGATCGAAAGCAAGACCCCGCAAGGCCAGGAAGAAACCGGTGAAGAGGCGGGTGAGAAGACCAAGGGCGACGCCAACAAGAAGGAAACGGCGCTCGACCAGTTCACGGTCAACCTCAACGCGAAGGCGGAAGCCGGCAAAGTCGACCCGCTTATCGGTCGCGGGCCAGAGGTGGATCGCACCGTTCAAATCCTGTGCCGCCGCTCAAAGAACAACCCGCTCTACGTGGGCGATCCGGGGGTCGGCAAAACGGCCATTGCCGAAGGCTTGGCGCGCAAGATCATCGAAGGCGATGTGCCCGAAGTGCTCGAGGAAGCGGTCATCTACTCGCTCGACATGGGCGCGCTGCTGGCCGGTACCCGGTATCGCGGCGACTTTGAAGAGCGCCTGAAGCAGGTCGTCTCGGAACTGGAGGGCATGCCGCACGCCGTTCTTTTTATCGACGAAATTCACACCGTGATCGGCGCGGGCGCCACCAGCGGCGGCGCGATGGACGCCTCAAACCTGTTGAAGCCAGCCCTGTCAGGCGGGACGATCCGCTGCATCGGCTCGACCACGTACAAGGAATTCCGCAATCACTTCGAAAAGGATCGCGCGCTGCTTCGCCGGTTCCAGAAGATCGATGTAAACGAGCCGACGATCGATGACACGATCAAGATCCTCAAAGGCCTGCGCAGCGCCTTTGAAGAGCACCACAACGTCAAGTACACGCCCGACGCGCTCAAGACCGCGGTCGAACTGTCAGCGCGGTACATCAATGATCGCAAACTGCCCGACAAGGCGATCGACGTGATTGACGAGGTTGGCGCGATGCAGATGCTGGTGCCGCCCAGCCGGCGCAAGAAGAAGATCACCGCGCGCGAGATCGAGCAGGTGATAGCGACCATGGCGCGCATTCCGCCGAAATCGGTGTCGAAGGACGACAAGAAAGCGCTCCAAAATCTCGAACGCGATCTCAAGCATGTCGTTTACGGACAGGATGAGGCGATCACGCGCCTTTCGACCGCAATGAAGCTCTCGCGCGCCGGCCTTCGCGATCCGGACAAGCCCATCGGCTCGTTCCTCTTCTCCGGCCCAACCGGCGTCGGCAAGACCGAGGTCGCGCGCCAGCTCGCCTCGATCATGGGGATCGAGCTCAAGCGCTTCGACATGTCAGAATATATGGAACGCCATTCGGTCAGCCGTCTGATCGGCGCGCCTCCGGGCTATGTCGGCTATGATCAGGGCGGCCTTCTCACCGACGCCGTCGATCAGAACCCGCATTGCGTGCTGCTGCTCGACGAAATCGAGAAGGCCCATCCGGACCTGTTCAACATTCTCCTGCAGGTCATGGATAATGGGCGCCTTACCGACCATCATGGCAAAACGGTCGACTTCCGCAATGTCGTGCTGATCATGACGACCAACGCCGGGGCTGCCGCGATGGCCAGTCAAGGGATTGGCTTTGGCGATGTGTCGAAAGAAGATGCGGGCTCGGAAGCGGTGAAGAAGATGTTCACGCCGGAATTCCGCAACCGCCTCGATGCGATCGTTCCGTTCGCCTATCTTGGCAAGAGCACCGTTGCCCGCGTGGTCGACAAGTTCATCCTCGAACTCGAACTCCAGCTTGCCGAGCAAAACGTCCATATCCAGTTCGACAGCGACGCGCGTTCGTGGCTGGCGGATAAGGGTTATGACAAGCTCTACGGCGCGCGCCCAATGGGCCGCCTGATCCAGGACCGCATCAAGCAGCCTCTCGCTGAAGAGTTGCTGTTCGGCAAGCTTGCCGACGGGGGCGAAGTGCATGTGACGATTAAGGACGGCAAGCCGAGCTTCGAGCTCACGCCCTCGCCGCCCAAGACCCAAAAACGTTCTGGGCCCAAGCGCAAGGCGCCGGCCAAGAAGCCAGCTGAGAAGAAACCCGCGCCCAACAAGGACGATACCCAGAAGGACGGGAAGCCTGAAGAATCGGGCCGCGACGCTGAAAGCTAAAGACACACAAACCTAGGCCTTGGGCTAGCCACAAGGTTGGAAATGTGATTGATCGGCCCCCGGATACCAATTCGGGGGCCTTTCATGTTTACACGCACATTCTTCCTAGCAGCCGCGACCAGCGCGCTCGCCGTAGGAGCGCCGTTGTCGGCCGACAATCACAGCGCGGACAAGAGCGAAGACACAGCCAGCACCAAGTTCACCGGTGCGGACATCTTCGGCCTGTCTGTCGCCGCCGACCCACAAATCAGCCCGGACGGCTCACAGATCGCTTACGTTCGGCGCACCAACGACATCATGACCGACCGCGCGGTCAGCTCGATTTGGCTCATTGATGTCGCGAGCGGCGCGGAGACCCCTCTCGTCACCGGTCAGGGCGCGCATTACTCTGCGCGCTGGTCGCCCGATGGCCAGCGTCTCGCTTATGTCTCGACCCAAAGCGGCGGCGGCGCTGAGCTCCATGTGCGCTGGATGGCAACCGGACAAAGCGCGAATATCACCGCTCTTGCGGAAAGCCCGGGCGGCATTGCCTGGTCACCCGACGGCGCGAGCATAGCCTACACCGCCCGCGTGCCCGGGACGGGCCTGACGCTGGGTAAGCCCCCGGCCAAACCCGAGGGCGCGAAATGGGGCAAGCCGCTCCAGATCATCGACCGCGTCACCTATCGCGTTGATGGCGGTACTTATGTCAAGCCCGGCACCACGCAGCTGTTCCTCGTTGATGCGAAGGGCGGCGCGCCGCGCCAGCTTACGTTTGGCGAATTCTCGAACGGGGGCACCGTGGAATGGACCCCCGATGGCAAGACGCTGCTCTTCACCGCTAACCGCAAGGAAAACTGGGAACTGGAAGGACAGGACAGCGAGATTTACGCGCTCGACATTGCGAGCGGCGACATCACCCCTCTTACCGATCGCTATGGCCCCGACGCCGGTCCGCAAGTCTCGCCTGATGGCCGCAAGGTCGCCTATGTCGGTTATGACGATATCGGCAACGCCTTTGATCAAGCCAATCTCTACACGATGAACATTGACGGTTCGGGCAAGGCGCTGGTGAAGAGCGACTTCCCAGCCAGCCCTGACGGCATGGAATGGACCGACGCCGGCCTGTTCGTCTCTTTCGAAAGCGATGGTCAGCACCGTGTCGCCAAAGTCTCGACCAGCGGCAGCGTTACCATGCTCGATCCGCGCATTGGCAGCACCTATTACGCGCTCCCCTATACGGGTGGCGAGTGGTCGGTGAGCGATGACGGCGCAATCGCTTACACCACGGCCAGTTCGGTCGCGCCTCCCGAAGTGGGCCTTTCTGGCCGCGGGGGCACAAAGACGCTGACGTCGCTTAACGCGGTGAGCCTGGGCGCAAAAGAACTCAGCCAGACCCGCGAGATTGACGTGACAGCGCCTGACGGGGTCAAGATCCCGGCCTGGATAACACTGCCGCCGGGCTACGAGGAAGGCGATCGGGTGCCAACGATACTTGAGATGCATGGCGGCCCCTATGCAGCCTATGGCCCTGAATTTTCAGTTGATTATCAGCTTTACGGCGCCGCTGGCTACGCTGTTCTGTTCACCAATCCGGGCGGTTCAACGGGTTATGGCGAAGAGTTCGCTGATCGCATTGAGGACAATTACCCGATCAGCAACCAGGCCGAGCTTATGGCCGCGGTCGACGCGGCTATTGCCGCGGGCTACGCCGATCCGGAAAACCTGTTCGTCACGGGCGGATCGGGCGGTGGCATCCTGACCGCATGGGTTGTCGGCCAGACCGATCGCTTCAAGGCCGCTGCGTCCCACAAGCCTGTGATCAACTGGACGACAATGGCGCTGATGGCGGACTTCTATCCGTTTTTCGGCAAGTACTGGATGGGCGGCCAGCCTTGGGAAAAGCCCGAGCATTACTGGTCGCGCTCTCCGCTGGCGGCGGCGGCCAATATCAAGACGCCGACGCTCGTCCTGGTGGGCGCGAACGATTACCGCACTCCGCGCAGCGAGGCTGAGCAATTCTACGGTGCGCTCAAGATTTTGGGCGTGGACACCGCGCTCGTCGTGACGCCGGATTCGAGCCACAACAACCTCTCCCAGTCGCCCAGCCAGCAGGCCGCGCGCACGGACAGCGTCATCGCGTGGTTCAACAAATACCGCACCGACAAGGACGAAAGCGAAGCCGGCGAAGAGTAACGGGAACGCTGGCGCGCTTTGCAGGATTTATCCCGTTGTGAGCGCGCCCTTTTCCTGGATCCGACCCGAGCCTTGGGGCGTGCATGTCGTTCCGGCCGATTGCTGGATCGATCCGGGCCGCGCGGTTGACACGGCGCTGGTCACGCACGGCCACGCCGATCACGCGCGAGGGGGGCATGGCGCAACTATCGCGACCCCTCAGACGCTCGCCATTATGGAGCTTCGCTATAACACGCGTGAGGGGGCGCGCGCGGTCGAGTATGGGGAAACGATCCGGCTGCCCGGCGGGGTCGAGGCGACCTATATTCCGGCGGGCCACGTGCTGGGGTCAGCGCAAATCCTGCTTGAACACGCAGGCGAACGCGTGGTCATCACAGGGGATTACAAGCGGCGGCCCGACCCCACCTGCGCGCCCTTTGAAGTCACGCCGTGCGATGTCTTCATCACCGAGGCAACTTTTGGCCTTCCGGTCTTCACACATCCGCCGATCGCCGAGGAGATTGCCAAGCTAACGACTGCGCTGGATCAGCACCCCGATCAGTGCGTGCTTGTCGGCGCCTATGCACTCGGCAAGGCGCAGCGGGTTATCGCCGAACTGCGCGCCGCCGGGCATCATGCTCCGATCTATCTTCACGGTGCGATGGAGAAGATGTGCCAGCTCTACCAGGAGCACGGCGTTGATCTGGGCGAATTGCGGCTGGTAAGCGATCACTCGAAGGATGAAATGCGAGGGAGCGTCATCATCGCGACGCCCTCGGCGCTAAGCGATCGATGGTCACGGCGCCTCCCTGATCCGATCACGGCGATGGCCTCGGGTTGGATGCGAGTGCGCCAACGCGCCCGCCAGCGCGGCGTGGAATTGCCGCTGGTGATCTCAGACCACGCCGATTGGGACGAGCTTACACAGACCATCGCCGAGGTGAATCCAGCCGAGACCTGGATCACGCATGGTCGCGAAGAAGCGCTGCTTCGGTGGTGCGAGCTAAGCCAGCGCCGCGCGCGGGCGCTGGCTCTTGTCGGGCGGGAGGATGAGGATGACTGAGGCAAGCCAGCCATCCTTGTTCGCCTTACTCGGCCGCGCCGGAACCAATCTGCGCAAGGCCCGCGTCGATATTAGTCAGCATCTCGTCGGTGATCATGCCTTGCGAAAAGGGCGCAAGCTCCTTCAGGCTCATCGTCTTGAACTGATCGTACATTGGATGCTCGGACACGTCCTGCCCGGCCATATTGGCCGTCAGAACGGCGTTTGCCCGATCATCAGCGACCAGCTGCTCGATCGGCGTATCCGTGGTGAAGGTGGCCGCCGGCGCGCTGAGATCGGCGTCGATCTTGGCGAGCGTATCATCGGTGATCATGCCCTGCGAAAACGGCGCAATATCCTTCAGGCTCATCGCCTTGAACTGATCGTACATCGGGTGTTCGGACACATCCTGTCCGCCAAGATTCTTGGTCACGATAGCCTTGGCGTCTTCATCGGCCATCAACTGTTCGAGCGGCGAATCAATCGTGAGCGCTTCCGCTTTCGCCTCAGCCTCCTCCATGTGTCCATCCGCCAGAACCGGAGCGGCGGCACCAAAGGCAAGCAGTGCGGCCATAGCGGGAGCGAGAACGATGGTCTTCATAAGGACGGTTTCCCTGTTCGATGGTTGGGGCAAAGCCCGCTGATCCCTAGCTGTCCCAACGGTTGGCGCAAGGATAGTTCCCAGCCAATTTCGACGAGCGCTCCTTCATGAAGCGGTTTGCCGACTTGCTTGATGCGCTGGTCTACACCTCCAGCCGCAACCGCAAACTCGCTCTGCTTAGCGGGTATTTGCGCGAAACGCCCGATCCCGACCGCGGCTGGGCGCTTGCCGCTTTGACCGGAGAGCTCGATTTTCCTGCGGTCAAAAGCTCGACCATTCGCAACCTCCTGATGGAGCGGGTGGACCCCGTCTTATGGACGCTTAGTAGGGATTTTGTCGGTGATACGGCCGAAACGGCGAGCCTTTTGTGGCCCGATCCCGAGACGCGGCACAAAGGGACTGAAGGGGACACACCGGGCCTGAACGAAACCGTGCAGCTCCTGTCAGCCCTCACGCGCGCCACAGCGCCAAAGGAACTGCCGCCTCTGCTCGACCGGCTTGATCCCTCGGGCCGCTTTGCGCTGATAAAGCTGGCAACCGGTGGCATGCGGATCGGCGTTTCGGCGCGTCTGGCCAAGACCGCGTTCGCGCAGGCCTTCGATGTGAGCGTCGAGGATGTCGAGGAATATTGGCACGCGCTCGAGGCGCCGTATGCTGAACTCTTTGCGTGGGCCGCCGATGGAGCCGATCCGCCTGATGTATCGGGTCGCCCGCTCTTTCGCCCCTTCATGCTGGCTCATCCGCTTGAGGACACGGTGGTCGACCTGGCCGACTACGCGGCAGAGTGGAAGTGGGACGGCATTCGCGTGCAGCTTGTGCGGGTCGGGGGCGAGACGCGCCTCTATTCGCGATCCGGGGACGACATTTCGGCGACCTTCCCGGAATTGCTGGACGTTTTGCCAATGGACGCGGTTCTCGACGGCGAGTTGCTCGTGCGCGGAGCCACGCAGGGCGGAGAGGAAGGCGGCGCGGCCAGCTTCAACGCGCTCCAGCAAAGGCTGGGTCGCAAGACCGTCTCGAAAAAGATGCTCGCCGAAGCGCCGGCCTTTGTGCGGCTCTACGACGCGCTGATCATCGAGGGCGAGGATGTGCGGGAACAGCCCTGGCACCACCGCCGCACGCAGCTTGAGGCGCTGATGGCCCGACTGCCCTCGTCCCACTTTGACCTGTCCGCTCTCGTCGAAGCGCGCGACTTTGAACATTTGGCCCAAATTCGCGAGACCGCCCGCCATGAGGCGATCGAAGGGCTCATGCTCAAGCGCCGCGACAGCCTCTACATTCCGGGGCGCAAGGTCGGGCTATGGTACAAGTGGAAGCGTGACCCGCTGCTGATCGACTGCGTGCTGATGTACGCCCAGCGCGGGAGCGGCAAACGATCAAGCTTCTATTCGGATTACACCTTTGGCTGCTGGGATGGCGACCCTGACCAGGGCGCAGAGCTGCTCCCCGTGGGCAAGGCCTATTCCGGTTTCACCGACGCAGAGCTGAAGAAGCTCGACAAGCTCGTCCGGCAAACAACGCTCAACCGCTACGGCCCGGTGCGCGAGGTGGAACGCACGCTGGTCTTTGAAGTCGCCTTTGACAGCGTGCACAGCTCAAAGCGCCATAAGAGCGGCCTGGCCATGCGCTTTCCGCGGATTCACCGCATCCGTTGGGACAAGCCGGTGCACGAAGCGGACCGGATCAATGCGCTCAGAGCGCTGGTGCGCGATTAGTCGTCCAGCGCGTCTGCCACGGCGGCGGCGTGATGCTTGGCGTTTTCAGCGTAATGCGCAACGCCCAGCTGCATGCCGGCAACCACCGGCTCAACCAGCTCGCGAAACATCTTGGCCGGGCGGCCGGTCCACAGCTCGCGCTCACCCATCACCTTTCGCTCGGTTAGCATAGCGCCCGCGCCCAGCATCGCATCCGAGGCAATCACCGATTTGTTCATCGCAATCGCGCCCAGCCCGATAAAACCGCGATCGTGGATAGTGCAGCCATGCACCATCGCCATGTGGCCGATAAGCACGTCATCGCCGATGATGAGCGGGCAACCCTCAGGGTCCATCGGGGAAGGGCCATCGCAATGAAGCACACTTCCGTCCTGCACATTGGTTCGCTCACCAATACGAATGAACGAGACATCCGCGCGAAGAACGCAATTGTACCAGATTGAGGAGCCCGCACCGATCTCGACATCGCCGATGATCGAGCATCCGGGAGCAACAAAGGCGGTTTCGTGGATCTTGGGCACCTTGCCATGGATCGGAATGATGTTGACGCCGGGGCGAGAGGTCATGGTCGGCTGGCTTTCCATTGATCAGGAGTGATGGCGTAGACGATAACGTGGGGGTCGCCGGGATCAAAGCCGGGAAGGTCAAAGTCCATGTCCTCGCGCCGGGCCATTCCCAGCCGCTTCATCAGGCCCCAGCTTCCCGTGTTGTTCTTGACGGTCAGCGCAACGACAAGCTCCGCGCCAAAATGTTCAAACGCGGCGTCCAGAGTCGCGATGGCCGCCTCCTTGGCGTAGCCCTTGCCCCAGGCCTCTTCGCGAAAGCGCCAGCCGGCTTCGAATTCGCCAAAGGGACCTTCTTCGTCAGTGCAGCGCTTGAGCCCGCAAAAGCCGAGGATGCTTGCGTCTTGCTTGCGCTCAACGACCCAGAATGTGTGGCCAAAATCGCGCTGGTAGCGTTCGAGCCGCGCGCGCCCGTCTGCCATCTTGGCGTCATCCACCAGACCACCCAGCCACTGCATGACCGCGGGCGTGTTGGTGCCCTCCCAGAATGGCGCCCAGTCCTCTTCGCGCCAATCCCGAAGAACCAGCCGATCGGTTTCCAGCCGAAACTCAGCCATTGAGGAGCCGCGCAGCCAGCGGCGCGTGGTAGGTCAGGATGCCGCTGCACCCGGCGCGCTTGAACGCCAGAAGGGTTTCCAGAACCAGCGCATCGCGATCGCCCGCGCCCACCTTGGCGGCGGCTTCGATCATCGCGTATTCGCCGCTGACTTGATAGACAAAGACCGGCACATCGACATGGTCCGCCACGGTCTTGGCGACGTCCAGATAGGCAAGGCCTGGCTTGACCATGACGCTGTCCGCGCCCTCGGCGATGTCGAGCTCCACCTCGCGCAGAGCCTCCTGAATGTTGCCCGGATCCATCTGGTAGCTCTTCTTGTCGCCCTTCAGGAGGCCGCCGGAGCCCACCGCATCGCGGAACGGCCCGTAAAACGCGCTCGCGTACTTCGCCGCGTAGCTCATGATCTGGACATTGTGATGCTCGCCCATCTCAAGCGCCATTCGGATCGCGCCGATGCGCCCGTCCATCATGTCGGAAGGAGCAATGATGTCCGCACCGGCCTGCGCCTGGTTAAGCGCCTGATCGACCAGCACCGCCACGGTTGCATCGTTGACGACATAGCCTGACTCATCCAGCAGCCCGTCTTGGCCGTGCGCGGTGTAGGGATCGAGCGCCACATCGGTCAGCACGCCGATATCGTCGCCGCACGCATCCTTGATCGCGCGGATTGCGCGGCACATCAGATTGTCAGGGTTGAGCGCTTCGGCTCCGTCGTCTGAGCGTCGCTCAGGCTGCGTGTTCGGAAACAGCGCCACCACCGGCACGCCCAACGCCACCGCTTCCTTGGCGCGGGCAACAATCCCATCAATCGACCAGCGCGACACACCGGGCAGGCTGGAGATCGGCTCTTCAACGCTTTCGCCTTCGGTGATGAAGAGCGGCCAGATCAGATCGGCCGGGGTCAGCACGGTCTCGCGGTGCAGCGCGCGGCTCCAGGCGGTGGCGCGAGTGCGGCGCAAGCGGGTGTTGGGATAGCGTCCAGTCATGGTGGCGCAGGTAGCCGTAAAGCAGGGCTTATGGCAATGATCGCGAGGCCGCGGAAAACCTAGCGGCGGGTTGCAGCGGCGGCGATCTTTTCGATCTCGCGTTGTGGCTCTTCAATCTGTGTGTCGATCACTTCGAGGTCATCAAACGCCGCGCCCACTTCGACCTCGGTCAGGTCGATCAGCTTGAGCTTGAAATCGATCAGCTCGCCCCCTGTCAGGGTAGCCCGGGTGACGAATTTCACGCTCGCGGGATTGATGGGCTTGCCGCCGCGATACATCTCGTAGTGAAGGTGCGGGCCGGTCGAAAGGCCGGTTGAGCCAACATAGCCGATGACCTGTCCGCGCTTTACACTGTCGCCGCGGCGCACGGCCATGCGGCTCATGTGGCAATAGCGCGTGGCAAGATCGCCTGCGTGCTGGACCTTGACGGTAATCCCGCAGCCGCCCGCCCGGCCCGCGGAGACCACGCGTCCATCGCTGACCGAGGCGATGGGCGTGCCCCGCCGCGCGCGGAAATCCATGCCAGCGTGCATCCGGCGATACCCAAGAATGGGATGGCGACGCATGCCGTAGTTCGATGAGACCGCGCCCGGTACAGGTCGTGCAAGCCCGCTGCGCTCTTCGCCTGCGCCTGAGGCTTCGTAGAAGCGGCCCTCGCTGCCCCAACGCATCAGCTGGGTCTTCGGCGCGCCTCCGCGATCAATCGCGGCGTAGAGCACCTGGCCGGCCTGACGTTCACCCGTCGCGGCGCGGCGATAGGCAAGGATGATGTCAAATTCGTCGCTGCTGCGCACTTCGCGGTTCATGTCGACATGATCATCCAGCGCGCGCAGATAATCCTGCACCGCGCTCGCCGGAACGCCGGCGGCGCGCATGGAGCGGTAAAGGCTGGAGCCCACCGCGCCGCGAACCCGCAAAGGTGTCTCGTCAACGCGGATGACATTACGCTCCAGCGCCAGGGCGCCAATGGGATTGCCCAGCTCATCGCGCGCTTCACGGTCAATCTTGAGCTCCAGATCAAACCGAGCGCGAAAGGCAAGCGCGTCCAGCGGTCGCCGGGCCCCTTGTTCGGGCCGGCGGCCGAGAACGAGATCCATCGCCGTCCCCGGCTCAATATCGCTGAGCGGGATCGCCTGTTGAACCAGCGCGCTCACCCGGTCGATGTCGCTGGAGGCAACCCCCGCGCGGCGCAGCATGCTCGCAAAGCTGTCGCCGGCCGCTAACGTCGTGACCATTTCGATACGAGGGCGCTCAGGCGCGCTAGTCAGCGGGATCACCGCCGGCGTTGGCGCCATGCGTCGGCCGGTATCCGCGCCAAGAGCCAGCGGCGCGATGGAATGGCTGCGAAATTCCTTTTGGACCGCTTCATCCTGCACCATGGCTGGACGCGCTTCGAGCGGAGTGAGATCAGGCCAAAAAAGAAAGGCCGCGGCGCCCAGGCCTACCATCGTAACGAGGCCACGAAACCAGCGTGGGCTGCCGATGTTCTCGGCCAAGTCGGGCGTCAGATCGACCCCTTCAAGCCAAGCGCCCGCGCTCAGTTTCCATTCGTCGTACCGGTCGCTCCACCCCCGCGCCCGCGCCAGAACCTGACGCCGCACTTTTTCCGAGCCTGAGGGCTTGGCGAATTCTTGCGAGTTCTGAAGGTAGCCCGCAAAGGCTCCCGGATCATAGGGCGGATCATGTCGGTGATCTTGATCGAGCCCGCCCGCAGACGTCCGCCCCGGAGCGTTCCCCTCCGGCGGTGCATTTTGAAAGTTGCGCGACTGGTCCACAGGTTCCTGCCCGATCGATTGCGCCCGAAATCCGGGGCTTCATCTGGCCGAAAACCGTACCGCCGCATAGTAAAGTTCGGCTTAAGCATCGACCAGACGAGTCTGCGATGCGATAAGGTGTTCTAAGCAAGCTGGGCAAGGGCCCGAAAAGCGCAGTTGCTCCAACTGCCCAAGGCTGACACAGTTCTTCGCGTGATCCCGTCCTCTTCCGAAATTTCCGCCGCTGGCCCGGGTTCAGGTCGCGTTCGCGCGGTTCTGGGGCCGACCAATACCGGCAAGACGCATCTCGCGATTGAGCGGATGTGCGCGCACTCCTCTGGCATGATGGGCTTTCCGCTGCGCTTGCTGGCGCGCGAAGTCTATGACCGGGTGCGCGCGATCAAGGGCGATGACAGCGTCGCGCTCATCACCGGCGAACAGCGCATCGAGCCGCCGGGTGCGCGCTATTTCTGCTGCACGGCTGAGGCGATGGACAGGCTTGGTGGGGGGCACGCTTTCGTGGCGCTCGATGAGGCGCAGATCGGAGCCGATCCAGAACGCGGTCACATCTTCACTGACCGCCTGCTGCACGCGCGCGGGCGCGAAGAGACGATGATCCTGGGCTCTGCCACGCTTCAACCTATTGTGGAGGCGCTGATCCCAAAGGCGGAGATGGTCGAACGGCCACGCTTTTCCACCCTCACCCATTCCGGCCAGACCAAACTCTCGCGCCTGCCTCCGCGCAGCGCCGTCGTCGCCTTCTCGGTCGAGCAGGTCTACGCCATGGCCGAGGCTCTGCGGCGGTTTCGCGGCGGCGCGGCGGTGGTCATGGGCGCGCTTTCACCGGAAACGCGCAACAAGCAGGTTGAGCTATTCCAGAACGGCGAGGTGGACTACATCGTTGCCACCGACGCCATCGGCATGGGGCTGAACCTTGACCTCAACCACGTGGCCTTCGCCGCGCTCACCAAGTTCGATGGCAAGCGCAAGCGGCGGCTGACGCCGGCGGAGATGGCCCAGATCGCGGGGCGCGCCGGGCGCCACCAGCGTGATGGCAGCTTTGGTACGCTTGCCGGGGGCGGAACCCGCTCAGGCGCGCCGCTGGAATTCACCGAGGAAGAGATCTTCGCGATTGAAGAGCACAGGTTTGCACCCCTGACAAAACTCTGCTGGCGCGAGGCCGAGCCGCGCTTTGACACTCTGAAAGTGCTGATCGGCGATCTGGAGCATCGCCCGCGCCACGACGTGCTCAAAGCGGCACCACAGGCCATAGACCTTGCCGTGCTCAAACGCCTCGCTAGCGAACCCTTGGCGGATAGCGTTCGCGGGACCGGTTCGGTCCGGCGGTTCTGGGAGGCGTGCTCGCTTCCCGATTTTCGGCAGGTGGGGGTTGATCCGCACGCCCGGTTCGTGGCGCGCTTGTGGGACGATCTTCAAGGCGGCTTTCTCGGTGCGGATTTTGTCGCCGCGCGGATAGCGGAGCTTGACCGGACCGGCGGTGACATCGACACGCTGCAAGGACGCATCGCGGCGATTCGCTCATGGGCCTATATCTGTCAGCGTCCCGATTGGGTTCTGGCGCGCGATGAAATGGCAGCTCGTGCCAGAGCGGTGGAGGCAAAGCTCTCCGATGCGCTCCACGCGCGGCTGACCGAGAGATTTGTGAACCGAAGGACGACGATACTGATGAAATCGCTGGGACAAGACGCCGCGGCGCTGCCGGTAACGCTCGAAGCCGACGGGCAGATGACCGTAGAAGGCGAGGCGATTGGGCGGCTCGATGGGTTTCGGTTTGTCGTCGATCCCAACGCCACTCTGGCGGACCGCAAGATGCTCCTGGCGGCGGGCGAGAAGGCTCTCCCCAGTATCCTCACCCAGCGCGCGAGCTGGCTGCTTGGCGAGGGCTTGAGTGAGCTGGAAATCGCTAAGGGCGCCATCCATTGGCAGGATCGGCCTCTGGCTGAGATCACAATGCCGGACGACTTTGGCACGCCGCGCCTCACTTTGGCCCGAGACGTGTCGCTTTTGCCCGAGGGCCCGCGCGCGCAATTGGAAGCGGGCTTGACCCAATGGCTGATTGCGCGTCTCGAGCCGCTGGCTCCCTTGCGCAAGCTCGCCGAAGCGGCCCGCGATCCCGAGGCTGGAAGCCAGGCACGCGCTTTGCTTATCACGTTGATCGACGCGCGCGGCGTGGTCAGCCGGGAGAAGGCGGGTCTTGAGCACTTGCCCAAGGAAATGCGCCCGTTTCTGCGACGCCTGGGCGTGACCTTCGGCGCGCTCGACATTTTTGCGCGCGATATGCTCAAGCCTGCGCCCCGGCAATTGCTTCACGCGCTGGGGCTCGACACGCGGCCGTTGGAGCCGGCCATGCTTTCGGTTCTGGCCGATCCCAAGCGCCTTCCCGCTGGCTATCGGCCCGCCGGCACGCAGGCAATCCGGGTAGATCTTGCCGAAAAAATCCTGCGATCGGCCTTCGATGCGCGGCAAGCCGCCAATGAGGCGGCCAAGAACTCTTCCAAAGAGATACCCAAGGAGACACGGCGCCGCCCCCCTCGCTTCCGTATCGATTTGGCGCTCGCTGTGTCGATCGGGCTAGAAGCCGACAACGCGGCGCGCTTGCTGGGAAGCGCAGGCTTTCGCTTGCAGCGCGCGCGCAAGCTTGCCGAAGGCGCGCAAGGCCCGGTCGCCCCCGACTTCTGGACCTGGCGTCCACGCCGCGCGGACGACAACGCGCGCCCTAGGCGCGGCGCGAACGAAAAGGTGCGAAGCAAAAACGGCAAAGGACCCAAAGGCGCCCAAAAGGGTGCCAAGCGGAACCAAAGGCCTCAAAAACGCCCCTCAGAAAAACCCGATACCGGACCCGCGCGCGCTGGGGGCGCCTTCGACGCATTGGCTGATCTTCTCGGCGAATGAGCGAGCCAGAAGGAGACAGCCTTCGGGTGGATCGCCTGCTGGTCTACCTTCGCTTTGCCCGCACGCGTTCAGCGGCGCGCGCCATGATTGAGGGTCGATCTTTGCGCCTCAACAGAAAACATGTGCGGCGCGTGAGCGAAACCGTGGGTATCGGCGATGTTCTAACGCTCTTGGTCGGGAACGAGATCAAGGTGATCGAAGTTACATCGCTGCCCAGTCGGCGCGCTTCGCCGGCCTTGGCTCAAACCTTCTATCGAGAGCTCGCTCGCAACTGAACAGGCGCACTGTTAACTTGACTGGACACCCCAATTCACAATAGCAGCGCGCGATTAGCTCTGCGACTTTCACACCGCCTCTCAATCGTATGAAAGCCTCTCAATGACTTACGTCGTCACCGATGACTGCATCAAATGCAAATACACCGACTGCGTCGAAGTGTGCCCCGTGGATTGCTTCTACGAGGGCGAGAACATGCTGGTCATCAACCCCAGCGAATGCATCGATTGCGGCGTGTGTGAGCCCGAGTGCCCGGCCGAAGCGATCCTGCCGGATACCGAGGATGGGCTTGAGAAGTGGCTTGAGCTGAACACGAAGTTTTCGGCGCAATGGCCCAATATCACGAGCCAGAAGGAACCGCCGGCCGACGCGGATGACTTCAAGGGCCAGGCCGACAAGTTCGAGAAGTACTTCAGCCCCGAGCCTGGCGAGGGCGACTGATACGATCGCCAAAGTTGGCTAGAGCAGGCTTCTTTGAAACTCGAATGACAGCCCAGACAGCACTGCAACACAAGTGACTCGCAATTTTGTTGCGATTGTGTTATAGAATGGTGCGACCGCGCTGGTGGGACCCGGCGCAAGGTTTGAATATCGGAAAGGTCACTCACCAACAACGACATCGTCGATGGGTTTCCAGACAGCGCAGCTGTGCCTGCTTTTGGCAGAGACGGCGTCGCTGAAAGAAACCGTTTTGCACGGCAATCCGTCATTCGGGCGCAGCCGCTCCCCTCCGCGACGATGGACTGGATGAGTGAGAAAAGAAAGGAATGCGAATGGCTTCGAGCGCTAATGCTTTCACCGTCGGCGATTACGTTGTGTACCCCAAGCACGGGGTTGGTCGGGTGATTGAACTTCAGAGCGAAGAGATCGCCGGCATGCAGCTTGAACTTTACGTGCTGCGCTTTGAAAAAGAACGTATGACCCTGCGCGTACCGGTCAACAAGGTCGAATCGATTGGCATGCGCAAGCTGTCCTCGGACAAGACGCTCAAGGAAGCGATGGAGACCCTTAAGGGCAAGCCCAAGGTCAAGCGCACCATGTGGTCGCGCCGCGCGCAGGAATACGAAGCCAAGATCAACTCGGGTGACCTCGTCTCGATCGCGGAAGTCACGCGTGACCTGTTCCGCCCCGAAGACCAGCCCGAGCAAAGCTATTCAGAGCGCCAGATCTTCGAAGCGGCTTCCAGCCGTCTCGCCCGCGAACTGGCCGCGATGGAGGAAACGGACGAACCGACAGCGCTTGAAAAGATCCTCGACGTGCTGCGCGAGTACGCTCCCCAGTATTACGAGAGCGTCGAGGAAGGCTGATCGCCGGGTTTCGATAAGCGAATTTGCAATGGGCCGTCCGTAAGGGCGGCCCATTTTCGTTTGGCGCTTATAGAGCTAAGTCAGCGGTTGAACCGCACAGCCTTGCCACAAGCCGCTTGGTGTATTAGCCTTGCAACACGCCTCAGAGATATGTCTGATGACAGGGAGTGACACAGGATGATCAATCAAACATCGGCACACAAAACAAAGCTGGTCGGCGCGGTAAGCGCTTTGGCTGCCACGATCGGGCTTTCGGGCTGTATCAACATTGACACCGGTTTCTCGGGTGTTCCCCTCGACGAGATCAACACAAGCGCGAGCGCGCCCGTGAATTTCGCTCTGGCCGGCCCGGATGATGTCTTCCTTACCGTTGGCGACGAACTGGATATCCAGGTTGAAGGCGACGCAGACGTTGTTGAAGATCTGCGTTTCAAGCTCGACGGCGATTCGCTGGGCGTTGGGCGTGAAAGCGGCTGGGATTCGGCCAAGGGCAAAGCGATCATCCGCATCACCATGCCGGCGCCGCGCGAACTTTCGCTTGCGGGGAGCGGCGACATCGAAGCGGCCACGCTTGCCGAAGACGCGGAAGTGTCCGTGGCCGGTTCGGGAAAGGTGACGGTTGAAACCGTTTCATCCGATGATCTGGAAATCAGCGTTGCCGGATCGGGCTCGCTGACGGCCAGCGGAACGGCAAAGACCCTAGAGATCAGCATCGCGGGATCGGGTGATGTCAACTTCGCCGACCTCGAAGCGGACGCCGTCGAGATCACGATAGCCGGGTCTGGTGACGTTGAGCTGGCGTCGGATGGCACCGTTGAGGCCTCGATCGCCGGATCGGGTGATGTGTTCGTAACGGGAAGCGCGAACTGTCAGTCCAGCTCGGTTGGTTCGGGCAGTGTCACTTGTCGCCCTCGCCCGCAAACAGCGGACGCAGGCGCCGAGACCGAGGGCGCTGAGTAGATCAGCCATTGGCCCCATTTATCGGTATCTGGATTTAACGCCTTGCTGTAAGGCAAAAGGCAAAGGAGGCTGTTTGTCTATGCGTATTGCAATTCTCTTGCTGGCCGCCGTGCCACTATCCGGGTGTGTCGTGGCCGAAGTTGTCACCGCTCCGATCGATGCCGTCACAACCACTCAGTCCGAAGCGGATGAAGACCGCGGCAAAGCCTTGCGTCAGCGCGAAGAGAAGCTCGGCAAGCTTGAGCGTCAATATCGCGAAGAGCGCGAGGATTGCGACAAGGGCGATCAGGACGCTTGCGTGAAAGCCGCGGAGCTCAACGCAGAGATCCAGGCGATCCTGCCGACCATCCCGACCGATCCGATTGATGATTAGAGCCAGGAGCGTCCTCGTCCTGTCGACGCTCGCTCTCGCTCAGCTCGTTGTGGGCCTTGCGCCTCTGCCCGCTCAGGCAGCGGATAAAGTCAAGGACTTGGCAAAGCTGGAAGAGAAGTATGAGAAAGAGCTCAAACGCTGCCGTGAAGGTGAGCGGCGCCAATGCGATAGGGCCAAGCTTACTCAAGCCGACATCGAAGAGCTGAAACGCGTCATCGCGCAACAAGACGCGAATTAGTCTGACGCACCGTCAGGAGGTGTGGCAGCGCGTCGGAGGCGATCGTTGATCGCTCTTCCAACTCCATCCTGTGGGATCGGTGCGACCGCTATGCGCGGCTTGGCGGATGCCGCGGCTTGGTGGAGGCAATCGTAGAGGCGCGCCGCGGCTTGTTCGAGATCGCCTTTCGACGAGAGATTGCAGTCCCCCTCAAGAGCGCCGAACCCGATGAAAAAGTCGCCTGGCGCAACTTTGCGAGCGTTAAGGCGCATGGGCTTTCCCGGCGCGTAGTGGCTGGCGAGTTGGCCGGGGGCCTCGATCTTGGAAGGCGTGTGCGAAAGCGTTGCAGCCAAGCTGACAGGGCCGGGCCGTAACTCTTCCCATCTGCCATCCTCGCGCAAAGCGGCAATGGTGGATTCGACTCCGCCTTGTGTCGGACCGCCGTCGAGAACCAGATCAATTCGCCCATCGAGTGACGTCAAGACATGGGCTGCACAAGTCGGGCTGATAAACCCGCTGCGATTGGCTGAAGGCGCAGCGAGTGGAAAATCGACAGCATCAAGCAGCGCGCGCATAACCGGGTGGCGCGGCGCCCGAAGGGCCACTGTTGGGAGGCCCGCAGTAACCGCGGGCGCCAGCAAAACGCCCTTGCGCAGCGGCAAGACCATCGTCACCGGGCCTGGCCATTCGCGACTGGCGAGGTTCTTCGCCGCCTCTGGCGTTTCGGCGTAAAGCTGCGCTTGCTCAATCCCTGAGACGTGAACGATCAGAGGGTTGAAATCGGGGCGCCCTTTAGCCGCGTAGATCCGCGCCACCGCATCGGCGCTGTCGGCGCGGGCGGCGAGACCGTAGACCGTCTCTGTCGGCACCGCGACAAGGCCGCCGTCTTCGAGAATTCGCGCAGCGCGCGCGACACCCTGTGTGTCCGCCAAGACCACATCCGTAACGTTCTTGCCGCTCATGCCCTGTGCGCTATATTCAAAGACAACCTGAGCCAAGAGCGCTGCGTGTTTGTGCGCGCCAGTTTCAAACATTTTGAGGGATCTACAAGCCTGTGACACCTTACACTGCCCCCACCCAAGACCAATTGCTTGCCATTCGCGTGAACGCCGGGATTGAAGAGATCGCGCAAAGCGAAAAGTTCGCCCACGCAGAAGCCGATCTGGTCGAAGCGATTGTCGAAGGGGTCGGCCAGTTTGCCGAGGGCGAGTTCGCGCCACTCAATCGCATCGGCGATCTCGAGGGCGCCAAGTTGGAGAACGGCGTCGTGCGCCTGCCCGAAGGCTTCGCCCCCGCTTACGAAGCTTATGTGGAGCAAGGCTGGAACGCGATCGCCTCGCCGGAAGCGTTTGGAGGCCAGGGTTTGCCCTTTACCCTCGCGTGCAACGTGCTTGAGAACCTGGGCGCGGCCAATATGGCCTTCACTTTGCTTCCCATGCTCTCAGTCGGGGCGATCGAAGCGCTGGAGCACCACGGCAGCAAGGACCAGCAAGCCAAGTATCTTCCTGATCTTGTAAGCGGCAAATGGTCAGGCACGATGAACCTCACCGAACCCGCCGCCGGCTCCGACGTGGGCGCGCTGCGTTCCACGGCCGAGCCGATCGAAACCGGGGAGCACGCCGGCAAATACAAGATCACGGGCCAGAAAATCTACATCACCTGGGGTGAACACGATCTGGCTCAGAATATCATCCACCTCGTGCTTGCCCGCTTGCCCGGAGCGCCGGAAGGGACGCGCGGTATCTCGCTTTTCGTTGTGCCCAAGTACCACGTCAACGAAGACGGTTCGCTTGGGCATAGCAACGATCTGCGCTGCGTCAGCCTCGAGCACAAGCTAGGCATTAACGCCTCACCCACTTGCGTGATGTCTTATGGCGATAACGGGGAATGCATTGGCGAGCTCGTCGGCCAAGAGAACCGCGGGCTCGCCGCGATGTTCACGATGATGAACAACGCGCGTATCAATGTCGGGAACCAAGGCAATCAAATCGCCGAACGCGCGACGCAGCAGGCGCTCTACTACGCAATGGACCGGGTGCAATCGGCGCGCGCGGGATCGCCGGACAAGAACCCGGTGGCGATTATCGAGCACCCCGATGTGCGCCGTATGCTGCTGCGGATGAAAGCGTTGACCGAAGGCGTGCGCGCTCTGCTCTACTTTTGCGCCGGCCAGGTGGACCGCGGCACCATTGGCGATGAAGCGGCCAAGATGCGCTCGGACATCCTGGTGCCCTTGCTCAAGGCGTGGGGCACAGATGTGGGTGTAGAGGTGTCGGGCATCGGCATCCAGATCCACGGCGGCATGGGATTTGTCGAGGAAACCGGTGCGGCACAGCACTGGCGCGATTCGCGCATTGCCCCGATTTACGAAGGAACAAACGGCATTCAAGCCGCTGATCTCGTCACGCGCAAGCTGGGCCTTGAGGGCGGCGAAGCGATGATTTCGCTGTTTGACGACATCGCCAAGGACGCCGCAGGCGAACCGACGCTTTCAGCGCTCGCGACCGAATGCGGGGATGTTGCCCGCTGGATGCGGGACGATGCCAGCCTGGATGATCGCCTCGCGGGCAGCGTTCCTTTCTGCACGATGGCGGCGGTAGCCGTAGCGGGTTGGCAGTTGATGAAGCAGGCGGAGGCGGTGAGTGAAGGCGCAGCCCCGGCGCTGTCCGAGACCAAGCCGGTGACGGTGCGCTTCTTCCTTGACCGGATTGTGCCCGAAGCTCTGGGCCAGAAGGCGGGCGCGGTTGGCGGTGCGGATCTGCTCTACACCCTGCCCGCCGAAAAGCTCGCGGGTTAAGCGCCATGACCACGCGGCGAGACGTGCTGGAGCGCATCGCCGCTGCGCTTGAGCGTTTGGCCCCTGCGGTCTCTCCGCCACAAGATTGGCTGGGCGCGCCTGCGTTTGTATGGGGCGGCGACGGCGTGCGAGAATTTGCGGCGCTCGACGCGCTCCCGCTAGAGACCCTACGCGGGGTTGATGAGCAAAAGGCTGCGCTGCATCAGAACCTGTCCCGCCTTGCCGCGGGCGCGGCCGCGCATGATACACTCTTGTGGGGGGCGCGCGGCATGGGCAAATCCGCCCTCGTTCGAGCGGTAACGGCGCAGGTCCAACGCGAACAACCGGGCGAGCTGGCTTTAATTCAGATTGCGAGCGAGGGACTGCTCAGCGTGCCGCAGCTTCTGTCCGAGCTTGCCCCGCTGTCCTGCAGCTATTTGCTCTTTATCGATGATCTGGGTTTCGACGCAGCCGAACACGCGCAGATGCTTACCCTGCGCAGCTTGCTCGATGGCGGCGTGACACCGCGTCCGCCTCGGGTTCGCATCGCGGTGACCTCCAATCGGCGTTCAATTGTTGAGCGCGATGCGGGCGAAGCCGAAGCGTTGCACGAACGCGACGCGCGCGATGACGCTCTGGCTTTAGCGGATCGGTTCGGCCTTACGTTGGGTTTCCACCCTTGCGACCAGGCGACTTATCTCGAAATTCTGCATGGCTACACGGATCCGCTGGGCTTGGAAGTGAATGAGGAAGATGCGCTGGCCTGGGCAATCGAGCGTGGCAATCGCTCGGGCCGAATTGCCCAACAGTTTGCTACCGAATTGGCGGGCCGCAAAGGGCTCGCGCTTTAGAGGCGTCAGTTTTCGCCGGCCTGCTGGCGCAGATAATCTTCCTCAAAGCTGGCACGAGGATCACGCAATTCGCGGCGCGCCGGCACTTTCTTCGTGGCGATCCGCGTGATGCCGGCGCCTGGCTCAGCCTCAGGGGCAAGAGTGCGCCAGATGATCCCTGCAGTATCATCGGAAACCAGAAGCGAGCCATCGCCAGCCCACTCCACCCAGGTCGGCCGCCCCGCCGTGGTGCCATCATCCTTTAAGAAGCCATCGAGAACCGGAATCGGTTTTCCAACCGGCGACCCGCGCTCATCAAACGCAACATAGACGACGTTATAACCAGACGGGGGGTTGCGATTCCACGATCCATGCTGAGCGACAAACGCGCCGCTTGCCATATCGTCGCCCATGCGGTGCCCCTCGGCGGTGAAAACAAGACCCAGTGCGGCCACATGCGGACCCATCGCGTAAACCGGTTTGCGGGTGTATTCGAGCATGAACTTGGGCATCGGCGCCTCGACGCGGCGATCGATGTTGTCCTTGAAGTAGACCCAAGGCCAGCCATACTGCACGCCGACGGGCACATTGGTTAGGTAGTCAGGCACAAGGTCTGAGCCGAGCATGTCCCGCTCGTTCACCGTGGTCCACAACTCGCCCGACCAGGGACTGAAATCGAGCCCATTGGCGTTGCGCATGCCGGCGCCGAAGGGGCGCGCGCTGCCGTTCTTGAGATTGTACTCCCAGATCATGGCGCGGCCTTCTTCGACCTCCATGCCCTTTTCGCCGGCATTGCTGACCGAACCAACGGCGACAAAAAGGCGATCACCATCCGGGTGAATTTCCAAATTGCGCATCCAGTGCCCACCGCCGCCGGGAAGATCCATCAGCTTTTGCGGGTCCGACGTCACAGCGTCGGCGCCAAGCTCATAGTCAAACGCGAGCACAGCGTTGTGATTGGCCACATAGAGCTTCCCATCAAGCCAGCTCATGCCTGAAGGGGAATCCAGCCCTTCGCTAAGAATAGTCTTTCGAATTTCAGCCACGCCATCGCCATCAGCGTCGCGCAGAAGAACGATCTCGTTGGGCGAATCGCCGGCGGCTCCGGCCTGCGTGAAAAGGTAGTCGGCTATCAACCCCTCAATCATTGCGGCCACGCCGCCGGATTCCGTGTCGGGGTCTTCCTCCGGGGCGCGCGTCAACGTCACCAGAACATCGCCGTTCGGCAAAGCGTATAGGACACGCGGGTGATCCAGCCCCTCGGCAAAACGGTTGACGCTCAACCCCTCGGCGGCTGTCGGGCTCTCACCATCGGCCCAGCCAACCGGCTTGGCGATTTGGATCGTTGGGAAAGCTTGGGGATCTGGCGCGCTCAACGTCGGATCAGCCCCAGCCACATCGTTCACGGACAATTCGGCCGTGTCCGGACGGGTGACAAGGTAGGCCGCTCCTCCCGCAAGAACGAGAAAGATGACCAAGGCGATTGCGAGTTTGCGAAGAATTCCCATAGGAAGATCGATAAGCGAGCCGCGCGCTCTAAACAACAGACCATTCGAGCTTGCGACACACAGGCCCAAACGAGCAAGACAAGGCGGGCCCAGCGCCGCCATAAATGACGGACTTCGAGAATGTACGATTTTAAACCGGAAGCCGGAGCCGAACCGGAAGACATTTATCGCCAATTGGGTGACGCGGTTGAGGCCATCACCGCTGATGAACCCGATGGTGTTGCGAACATGGCGAATGTTGCCTCCCTCCTCTGGGAATTCCTGCCCGACCTAAACTGGGCGGGCTTTTATCGCATCGGTTTGGCCAAGAAAGACGGCGCACGCGAGCTGGTCCTGGGCCCCTTTGTTGGTCGCCCGGCCTGCATCCGGATCCCGATAGGCCAGGGTGTGTGCGGAACCGCGGCGGCAAGCGGCGAAACCCAGCTGGTTGCCGATGTTCACGCTTTTCCCGGCCATATAGCCTGCGATGCCGCCAGCCGTTCAGAGCTGGTCGTGCCAATCTTGCGCAATGGAGAGGTTGTTGCCGTCATCGATCTCGACAGCCCTTCGCCGGCCCGGTTTGCAACGGAGGATGCAAAAGGTGTCGAGGCCGTGGCCCAAACGCTTTCCGATAGAATTTGAAGAACGATGGCCTGTGACCGTTACCTCGGCGCAAGCACTCGCCCCGAAACGAGACAGGCTGACAAGGTCGCTTGGTTGGGCGTGACGCTTTGGTAAATCGGAGGCTAACCACAGTCTTACCGTCAGGCGCGAGTCGCGCTGCTTCGAAACCCGGGGGAACTCGCATGCCGCGCATTCGCACATCTTTTCTCAGCGCCACGGCGGTCGTCGCCTTTGTTTTGAGCGCGCCCGCCTCGGCACAAAGCGAAACGCTGCCGCCTCTGCCCGAATTGCCGCCGGTCGAAGGGACATCAGCCCCGATGACGCAAGCGGAGGTTAGCGCGCTCCCAGCCGAGTATCAGAGCCTTCCAGTCGAAACCGAAACCTCAGAGACTTTTACTGGTGTCGATGGCGTTGAAGTGATCACGCGCACGCGCCGGATCACCGCCGCCGCCCCGGTCCCAGCGCAAGCCGCTCTTCCAGCTCAAGCTGCAGCGCCCCACGCGCATTACTCTTATTACCAAGCTGGATACGCCGCACCCGCTTACCCTGCAGCCGGTTACGCGCCGATGGTCCTCGACGAGCAAAATTGGATTGCTGAATGCGAACGGCGCACGGCTGGTCGCAGCGACGAGGAAAAGGGTGGCATTATTGGCGGACTGCTTGGCGCCATCGGTGGCGGAATTGCGGGCCACGAACTGGCGGCCGCTGGTGAGGCGCTCGGCGGCACCCTGATCGGTGTGGGCGTTGGCGGACTGGCGGGCATTCTGCTCGGCAACCTGATCGCTGGTGATGGCGACGAAGACGATTATGACTGTGAGGGCGTGCTGAAGGCTTACCTTGACCAGTATGGCAAGTATGGGGCGCGCTATGCCAGCCGCACAATCGCAGCGCCGGCGCCGGTCGCCTACGCGCCGCAACCGGCCTATCCCGCCTATGGCTACGGATACACTCAGGCGCCGGCCTACTACCCGCCGCAACAAACCGTCGTCCTCGTGCCTGTCACGACCTACCAGCAACAACGCGTGGTTGTGCGCGAGACCGTTCGAGAAGAAATGGTGCCAGGCGCTGCGCGGACTATTCCGCCGGCGCCCTCCACGCAGCCCGCCCCCTCGCCCAAGATGATCAAGACGGCGCCCACTCCGGTTTATGCACCGGCGCCCAACGCAAAGATGATCAAGGACTGATAATCCGCCGTAAGGCGGTCAATCCCCAGCGCTGAAGTCGCGCCACGCAACTTATGCGGGGTTCGAAGCGTGTTCGTTTGCGCAAATGCCTTCTGACGTCCGAAAGCATGATCAAATGGTGAATAAAAGCCCCAACACATGCGGTATGGGCTGGGCCCGCGAGCCTTGAATTTATGGTTTATGTGTAAGGTAAGGAATTTGTAAATCTATCCTCCGTATTCGGACGGATATGGCGCATTTCGTTGAACTTCTTCTGCGGCGTTCAGGGGCGGCCGCGGCGTTGGCTCTTCTTAGCGTTCTGGGTTTTTCTCAAGCTGCGATGGCTCAGGGTCTTGATGGCTGGGAGCTGAAGCCCACGGCGCGCGTCGAAGTGGGCGCCATCAGCGCAGAAACGGCGACCCGCGAAGAGCAGATCGTCGTTAACGGAGACGCGTTTACCGTCCGCGGACAGGTTGGTTTCAACTTCGAGGACGATGATAGCCGCTTTCGCCTTGAGGTGGACCGAATTGAAGTCTTCCGCCTTGACGAAGACCGCTCGGATGTCAGCCGCGACCGGATAACCGCGCAGTTCGATCAGGAATTCGGAGACGATTGGGAAGTCCAGGTTCGTGCGCGTTACTACGACGACCTTGTTACCGCTGAATCGATCGACACCGACGAATTGCAAGGCTCAGTTCGAGTAACCTACGAGCCCAAGCGCGCGCACCGCGTGCGCGTGCGCGGGACGTGGCGCGATCGCGAATACGATCAAGGCACTGGCGGCCAGACTACGGGTGAAGGACCGCGTGTGGACGTGCAATACCGTCACCGGATGGGGCGCTACAATTACGTCACGTTCGATCTGCGCGCGGAGTCGATTGAGTCCGATGATCCGCGGCGCGGCTACTCGCGCCAGTCGGCCCGTGCTTCCTACACGCAGCCGATCACACCCGATCTGCGCGTGCGCCCCGCCATTGAGTACCTCAGAACTCGGTTTGATGGGCGCCTGACAGGGGAAGGAGAGCGGCGCGAGGAGAATCTGGTCGCACCCGAAGTCGAAGTGCACTGGTGGCCCGGCAAATTGCGCGTAGAGGCTGAGGCTAAGTATATATTTTCCGACAGCAATTTGGCGCTAAGGGACCGAGAGGGCTACCGGCTGACATTATCGGTTGGATATGTTTTCTAACCTGATCCTCAAGCTCGGTAGGATCCGCGAGCGCGCGACACCGCAGGTTAAACGCCCCTTTTACATCGGTCTGGGCGTTGGCGTCCTCCTGCTGTTGCTTGTGCTGCTCGGCCTGATGAACACGGGCAGCTTCTTTGCCCTGCCCTCCTCTTTTGACGGCACAGCGACATCCGAAGCGATCTGGGGCCTGAAACCCAGCAACTTGCTCATGGTTCTGCCGATGGGTGCGTTCCTTGTCGTTTTGGCGCGCAGCTTCATTGGCCTGAAAGCCTTTGGCCTGTTCACGCCTATGCTGGTGGCGCTCGCTTTCCTTCAGATCGGTCCGATCATGGGCCCGATCGTGTTGGGTTCTTCGGTTCTGGTCGGGATGATTGTTGCTCCCGCGCTCTTGCGGCTTCGTATGACGCGGGTCGGATTTCTCGGGGTCCTTATCTCGCTGATTGTTCTCGTTCTTGTTGGCCTGCAAATGACGCTTGATACCAAGCTGCAAGTGGACGCCTTCCCCGTCGTCGTTTGCGCGCTGGTCGTCGAGCGCTGGTGGCGGCAATGGGAGAAAGACGGCGCCTATGAAGCCGCGCGTCTTGCTTTCAACACGTTCATGATTTCGATCGTCATCCAGTTCGTCATGGTTTCGAACCTGGCGCTGGCGATGATCGAGGCGTCGCCCCTCCTCATGCCCGCACTAACAGGTATCGCCATTGCCATCCTCGGCCGATATCGGGGCCTGCGCCTAACGGAGATCGGTCGTTTCGCACCGGTCTGGCTTGAGCGGAGGCGCGTTGCGCGCAGCAACGCGGATCCCGCTCAGTACGAGCTCAATCTTGAGCCAGATGAGGTCGAAACGTTGGAAGAATACGAGCCTCCACCATTGGAGGGCATATGGGTGATTGATTCTCCAGAGGACCTCAAACCCAACCGCCGGCGCCGAGTCCCGCAATCAAGGACCTTCGCCCAGGTTGAGATCGAACCCAATAGCGAGGCGCAGTTTGCGCCTCGCTTAGGCGCATCTGGCAAACCCCCGATCCACAACGCCTGGATCATCCGCTCAGCCGAGGATGTCTGAAGTGTTGTTCGATTTCCGTAAGAAATTCAGAGGGAAACCCGTCGATCGTCACGCGATTCCCATTTCCAGCACCCCGATCGAAGAGATATTGGGGATCAACTTGCGCAACTCGCTGATCGCTAAGTACAATCCTCGCGTCGCGATTGAGCGCGCGCGCGACAAGGTCGCAGCCAAAGTGGCCCTCGAGGCGGCCGGAATTGCCTGCACTGGCACAATTGCTGTGATTGACGACTATCAATCTGTGATGTCCTTCAAACCCGTTCGCGATATGCCAGACGCCTGGGCCATCAAACCAGCTCGAGGATCCCAAGGTGACGGAATTTTGCTCGCGGTGCGCCGTGAGGGGGACACCTGGTTCAAGGGGTCGGGTGCCCCGCTAACCGAGGATGATGTAACCCACCACATTCAAAGGATCGTCGAGGGGGGATTTTCCGGCGATTCCGCCAGCGAGGACGCCGCTCTGATCGAGCCACTCATCATCGCAGACCCGGCGCTGGCCGACCTCGTTCCCGAAGGTCTGCCCGATTTGCGGGTGATCTGCCTGCATGACGAGCCGCTCATGGCGATGGTGCGCCTTCCCACGAACGAGTCCGACGGCAAGGCCAACCTTCACCAACGCGCCATCGGCGCTGGCGTGTCGCTGGACACCGGGCGCATCACCCGTGCGCTGGTCAAGGGAAAGGAAATCACGCACCACCCTGACACCGGTATCCCCTTGATAGGCTTTGAAATTCCAGGCTGGGAGCGGGTCTTGGAGCTTGCCAGTATGTGCGGTCCGGCGATCGGACTGGGCTACAGCGGATCAGACATTGTCCTCGACGTGAACGAAGGACCGTTGATCATCGAAGTCAACGCTCACCCCGGTATCGAGATTCAGAACATCAACCAGTTGGGACTGAAGGCTCAGATGGCGCTTCTAGGCGAAGACTTCCGCTGATGGTGACGTTGACGCAAACGCCTAAATTTCGCCGCCCGTGAGCCGCTGGCAGATAAGGTCGAGCTGGTCGAGCGTCTTGTAACGAATAGTGACCTGGCCAGAGCGCGGGTCGCCGTCCGCCTTAATCCGGACCGGAAGACCAAGAAATTCTTCCAGATGGCTCTGCACCGCTTCAATATCGGCGTTTCCAGCCGGAGAAGCCGTTCGCGCGGGAGCTGCGCCGCCATCTCCAGAAACCTGCTTCGCCAGTTTGCGAACAAGTTTCTCGATTTCACGCACGGAGAGGTTGTCGTTGACCGCCCTCTGCGCCAGCGTAGCGGCATCGTCCTGACCAATCAGAGCCCGTGCATGCCCCATTGAGAGCTTCCCCGCCTCTACAAGGTCAAGCACAGCCCCCGGCAGACCCAACAAACGCTGGATATTGGCCACATGGCTGCGCGACTTTTCGACCATGCGCGCGATTTCCGCCTGCGTCATGCCCTCTTCTTCAGCAAGCCTCTGATAAGCCCGAGCCTCTTCAACTGGGTTCAGATCTTCGCGCTGCAAGTTCTCGATAAGCGCCAGCGCCATAACTTCGCGTTCGCTCAAGTCGCGGACAAGCGCGGGGATTTCGTGCAACTGCGCCTTCTGCGCGGCACGCCAACGGCGCTCGCCAGCCACAAGCTGATAGCGGCCCGCCCCCGTCGGGCGGACAATGATGGGCTGGATAACACCGCGCGTTGCAATCGACGCCGCCAGTTCCTCTAGCGCGGCTTCGTCAAAATGCTTTCGGGGGTTGCCCGGCAAGGGTTCGATCGCGGCAACGCTGAGGGATTTGAGCGGGGAATTGCTATCCGCCGGCTGTTCTGCACCCCCAGATTCTGCGGTCGACCGGTCATCGCTTTGCACAAGCGGTTCTTCGCGCTGGACTTCGCCCATCAGCGCACCCAGGCCCTTGCCAAGCTTCTTCTTACCTTTGCGCTCCCCCGCTGTGCGTTGGGGGACGGAGAAACGGATGGGTTCGTGACTCTTGCTCATGCCGCCTGCCTTTCAGGAGGGAAGCGTCCGATCAGTTCCCGCGCGAGCGAGATATAGGCGCGGCTGCCCGTGCAGCTGTGGTCATAGACCAAGGCTGGCACACCATGGCTCGGCGCCTCAGACAGACGCACATTGCGCGGGATAACCGTTTCGAAAACCAGTTTCCCGAGGCATTCGCGCACATCGTCAGAAACCTGATCGGTGAGGCGGTTGCGCCGATCGTACATCGTAAGCGCCACACCAATGATGTCGAGCGAATGGTTGAAGCGCTGCTGGACCAGCTCGACCGTCTGCAGGAGCTGGCTCAGGCCCTCAAGAGCGAAAAACTCGCATTGAAGCGGCACTAGCAGCGTGTCCGCAGCGCACAGCGCGTTGAGCGTCAGCAGGCCAAGCGAAGGCGGGCAGTCGATAAAGCAGATATCATGGCCCTTGTGGGTCTGAAGCGCGCGGCGAAGGCGGGCCGTGCGCTCTTCGGCTGACACCAGTTCAACCTCCGCCCCGCTCAGATCCACGGTGGCCGGAACGATATCCAGACCCGGAATGGTCGTTTCGACAACGGTTTGAGCAAGCGGTCTCTCATCAACCAGCAAATCATAGCTCGAAAGCTCGCGGTCCTCAGCACCCACACCAAGCCCGGTGGAGGCGTTCCCTTGCGGGTCAAGATCAATCAAAAGTGTGCGCCACCCGGTCGCCGCCATAGCGGTAGCCACATTGATGGCTGTGGTGGTCTTGCCCACACCCCCTTTTTGGTTGGCGATAGCAATCGTCAGCATAGCTACTTTCCCTTCGGAGCCCACCTCACACCTTGAAAGTGGGTGAAGTTGGCCATGATCGCGAGACTTATCGGCTCAAAATGATCCCTGCGTCGCGATCGGTCAATGAGTGTTCCACGTGAAACAGGGTTCGAATCGTTTTTGATTGTGCCCTCAATTCGTGCGCCGCCGATCGGCCTTTGGGCAAGAGGTAGCGTGTAGCCTTTGTGGAGAAGGGTGCGGATAAGCGGAGGAGTTTCTCGAGAGGAGCAAACGCCCTGGCCGTGATAACAGAAGCTCCAAAAGGTTTTACGCGCTCGAGCCGCTCACCCTCAACCGCACATCGTGTAAGGCCAAGCTCATCAATACAGCGCTGGAGGAACTCAACACGGCGGACGCGCGATTCAACCAAAACAAATGGCATTTCGGGACACAAGGCAGCCAATACGAGGCCCGGGAACCCAGCCCCGGTCCCAAGATCGAGCCACACGGAATCCGATGAAGCCTCGAGTGTTTCACGTGGAACAAAGCGCAGAAGTTGCGCACTGTCCGCAAGGTGCCGCTGCCAAATGGCAGTTTCGGACGGCTTGCTGATTAAGTTTTGACGCTGGTTCTCTTCAAGAAGAAGCTCCGCAAACCGCGCAAGACGCTCCACAGCGACACGGTCAGCCCAGCGCACAATATAGGAGTGCGCGCCGGCCTCATCGGCCAGAACCTCAGGCCACGTCCAGAGGATTTCGCTTTCCGTCATGCCGCTCGTTGCGAGCCTTGAGCCGTCTCACTCTCGATACGCCGCGCATGAACCAGCAACGCCGCAAGCGCCGCCGGCGTTACCCCTGGCACGCGACCTGCGGCCGCCAGTGTCGGCGGGGAGGCTGCGGTGAGGCGCTCCACCATCTCATTCGAAAGGCCTGGAACTTGCGCGTAGGGAAAACTGTCGGCCAAAGTGAGCTTCTCGCTCGCCCTCAAATCCTGAAGTTCGGCCTCCTGGCGGGCAAGGTAGGGTGCGTACACCTCGTCTTCCGCCATTTCCTGGGCCAAGGCCAAATCTGCGTCGAGACGGTCGCCAACCCACAAGCCAAGCGCGGCCAAGTCCACGCCATCGTGACGCAGCCAATCGGCTATGCGCTTGACGCCGCTGTCACGGCGCACATTCAGGCCGTGTTCCGCAAGATCCTTCGCTGCAACCTCGTGATTGAAGACCTCGGCGAACTGGCTACGGCGGCGCTCACGGGCTTTGTACCAACTTTCTCTTTCCTCGGCCACGCAGCCCGCCTCCACGCCGAGACCGGTTAAGCGCGAGGACAC
>JBCBYM010000149.1:0-6339 GCA_039815865.1 Pseudomonadota bacterium | reverse complement strand
CCGTAATACCAGCTCGTGTCGAAAGGATAAAGGAAGCGCACGCCATAAACATTAAGCCAGTCCATCAGGCTGTGCGAAATCGCGCCGATCAGACCCAGAAGATAGAGCCACACAAACCGCACCGGATCGCGGCCTGCCGGGCGCTTGCCTCGGCTCGCCTGCCACCGGTCAAAGCCCCACAAGAGCGCCGCCAACCCGAACGGCAAGAGCGCTACGCCAATCGGCCCATGCGTGATCCCGCGCCGGAAGCCCAAGGCTTCCTGGCTGTCGAGCCACACCAGGCCCACCACATCAATATCGGGAAGGTTGGCCCCCAGCACCAGCGCGGCAAGGCCCAGTCCCGTCTTTGTCTTGAGCCCCATCTGCCCCATCAGGGCGCCAGTGAGGCCGTGCGTCAGATTGTCCATTTGCGTTCCCCGTTTTCAGGCGCTTAGCGATAGTGCATAGGGCCGTCAAAAGCCGCAAGATGGGAGAGACTGAGCGACATGACCGACACCCCTTACACACGCCCTGATATGAAGGCGTTTCTCGACGCGCTTAACGCGATGAACGGCCCTTCCATCGCCGACATGACGCTGGAAGAAGCGCGCGCTTCCTATGGTGCGCTCCACGCGATGGCCGATCGCCCCGCGCGTGAGCTGGCCGTGATCCGCGACCTTTCCTGTCCGGGCCCTGAGGGCGACATTCCGCTTCGCCTCTATGACCCGCGCGAGACCCGCGAGGCCGGGCCCGTCATCACTTTCTACCACGGCGGCGGCTTTGTGATTGGTGACCTCGAAACCCACCACGCTTTGTGCACCGAGATCGCCGCGCTGATGGACCTGCCGCTCATCGCGGTCGATTACCGCCGCGCGCCCGAAGCGCCCTTCCCCGCTGCGATTGATGACTGTGAGGCAGCAACGCGCTGGGTTGCTTCGTCGCCCGAGGCTTTGGGCCGTGAGGTCACCGGCATCATCACCATCGGAGACAGCGCCGGTGGCACCGCCACGATTGCCGTCAGCCAGCTTCTCGCAGCTAACCCCGCCGATGCGCCGGTTGTGCTGCAAGTCCCGATCTTTCCGGCAACCAACGATGTGACCGGCTCGGCAAGCTTCGCCGAGTTTGGCGACGGCTTTATCCTGACGCAGGCCTCGATGACGCTGTTCCGCACATCCTACGAAGCCGATGAGAGCGATCCGCGCGGGTCTCCGATACTGGGCGATCATGCAAACGCTCCGCCGACATTGCTGGTCACCGCCAGCCTTGATCCGATCCGCGATTCGGGCCGTGAATACGCGCAGGCTCTGGCGGGCGCGGGCGCGGACTTCACCTTTATCGAGATGAAGGGCGTCACCCACTCCTTCACCAATCTGCGCCAGGCGGTTCCGAGCACGCAAGCCGATCTGGAACGCATCATCGCCGCTATGAAAGCCAAGCTGGCGGACACCTCTTCATGAGCCTTGATCCCGAGCGCCTTCCCTATCGCCCCTGCGCCGGCTTCATGCTGGTGAACCACGAGGGCCTTGTCTTCACCGGCCAGCGGATCGACGCGCGCGCACACGGCACCTGGCAGATGCCGCAAGGCGGGATTGATCCGGGCGAAGACCACGAAGCCGCCGCCTTGCGCGAACTGGCCGAGGAAACGGGGATCACCGCCGACAAGGTCGAAGTCCTCGCCAGAGCTGCCAAGCCCCACCTCTACGATCTGCCGCCCGAACTGCTGGGCAAGGTGTGGAAGGGCAAGTATCGCGGGCAAGAGCAGCACTGGTTCCTAGGTCGGTTCCTAGGGCAGGACAGCGATATTGACCTTGAGGCCCACGATCCGCCCGAATTCAACGCCTATCGCTGGCTCGAACCGGAGCAATTGCCCGAGCTGATCGTACCCTTCAAACGCGCGGTCTACGCCGCTTTGGTTGAAGAGTTCGGCCCGTTGATCTGAGCACGTCCGGCTTAGAACCGGAAATCGATATGTGGGCGGTCATCCTTGGCGCGCGCCGCCTGGAAGGAGGGGATCGCCTCCACCCGGTCAAACCACGCCAGGATATTGGGATAGCCCTCAAACGCGCCCTTGGTGCGTGCAGCGACCATGGAATAGATCAGCGTGATGTCGGCAGAGGTAAACTGATCGCCGCCAAAGAAGGGTTTCTCGCCCAGATCCTTTTCCATCAAGGCGTACAGCGCATCCGTCCGCGGATTGATGAACAGCTTGCGCACCTGACCAAACACGGCCTTCAAGAGCGCGCTCAATGGCCAAGGCGTGCGGTCTTCCAGCAAGCCCAGCACCATCGCCGTGCCCTGGATCGACATCAGTGAACCCGGGCTGGCGTGATACCAGAACAGGTGACGCGCGCGGTCCGGGCTGCCGGGCTTGGGATTGAGCGGGCTGTCGGGGTGCGAATCGAGAATATAGTCGATGATCGCGTTGCTTTCCGCCAGCACGAGATCGCCGTCGGTCACCACCGGCGCGGTGCCCAGAGGCGAAAGCGCCTTGTACTCATCGGGCGCCAGATTGCTCTCGGGATCGCGGTTATAGGATTTGAGCTCGTATTCAGCGTCCAGCTCTTCGAGCAGCCAGAGAATGCGAAAACTCTGCGAATATTCCAGGTGGTGAAGCGTCAGCATGGACGCGGGTTCTATCGAACCTCATACGCGTAGGAAAGCGCCTTATGAGCGCTGTGCGCCCGCCGCAGCGCGCGTCAGTTGCTCGCGCGGCCAGCCTCGGCCGTTTCCGCCGCCAGACGCGCCGGCGGGCCCGCTTCGATCGTGGTCGCAAGGCTCAGCGTTTCGGGACAGGCATCACCGCACAGGCTCTGCAGGCGCGCCAGATTGCGCTTGGCCTTTTCCAGAGCGCCCTTCTCGACCAGAGCCACGCCCTCGCCCGAGATCGCCGCAAAGTTGCCCGGATCGCGGGCCAGAGCCTCGCGGTAATACTTGATTGCCTTGCCTTGCAGCCCTTCCTGGCGGGCCACTTCAGCCAGTTCGAGGAAGACCGGCGTGTAGCCCGGATCCACGGCCAGAGCCGCTTCGTAAGCGTCAATCGCGCCTTGCGTATCGCCCGAGGCAAGCGCCGCCTGACCCTGCGTAATCAGCGAAGCGGCCCGCGGGTCGGGCGCTCGATCTTGCGCGCTTGTGACGCTCCCCGTGGTGGCGAGGAACAGCGAGAGAGCGGCGGCAGCGGGAGCGAAACGCATGAGGAACTCCTTTACAGCGGCAAACCGGGGAGCAGCGCCATCGGCAGCGCTGTCATCTGGCCGGGTTACCGGGGGGTTAGCCATAGCCCTTAGGCGTACCATGCGCAGCGCCCTATTGCGACAAAAAACCCATCTGTTCCGTCGTGGCACGGATCAAGCCGGTATCCACACCCGCGCTGACGGCCCGCCCCAAGCGCAACCTCCTGTGCGGTGAAGCGGGGATGACGGTCCAGAAACGCGCGCATTATCTCAGGTCCCTCCGCATCCAGCAGCGAGCATACCACATACCCAACCGTTCCACCTTCGCGCACCAATTGCGCGGCTATATCCAGCACCCGGTCCTGCAGCGCGGTGAGGCGCGCAAGCTCCGCTTTATCAAGTCGCCAGCGCCCTTCCGGGTTCCGCCGCCATGTGCCAGTGCCCGAACACGGCGCGTCGACCAGCGCATGATCCGCCTTGCCCCGATAGGCCTCCAGCGCCTCCATCTCACGCCCCGGATTAAGCAGCACGGTGGCATCGATCGCCGCGCCCGCACGGGCTGCGCGCGGTGCGAGGTTGCCCAGGCGCCTTTTGTCCGTGTCCGCCGCGACCAGGCTGATCGCATTGCCAAACCGCGCCGCCAGCCCCAGCGTCTTGCCCCCTGCGCCCGCGCACAGATCGATCACCGTATCGCCCGGCTCAATCGGCAGCGCCTCGCAGATGAGCTGGCTGCCGTGATCCTGCACCTCGATCGCGCCCTCGCGAAAGGCGGGCCATTGGTCTGCGCTTGTGCCCGTGGGAAAGCGCAATCCGTGGCTGGCGGTGAGCGGTTCGCCAAGCTCGGGCAGCTCGATCGTCGAGCGGTCTGCCTTCAAGGCGTTGACGCGGATGTCCAGCGGAGCACGGCCCAGCAGCGCCTGCGCCGCCTCGCCTTCGATGCCGCTCGTTGCCAAGGCCTCTACCAACCACCCCGGCGCAAGGCCCGCCTCTGCCACCGGCTCTCCCGGATCGATCGCCGCTGGCCCATGCACCGAGCCATCGAAGAGGGCGCCAAGGCTCGCATCCTGGTCAGCCAGAGCCAGCATGGTAGCGCGCCCACTCACCGGTACCGGCCCGCAATGGCGAATGGCGCGGTAGACCAGCTCGCGCACCGCCCGGCGATCCTTGGACCCGGCGTAACGCCGCACCTTGAAGTAGGCTGCAATCAGCCGGTCTGCGGGGGCGCCCTTGGTCTTGGCCGCCTCAATCACCGCGTCCAACAGCTCAATCGCCGCCTCAACCCGAGCCGCCGGCGTCACGCGCGGCCCCAAGCCGTGTAGGAGACACAGGTTACACAGTCCAAAACTCGAAAACGCACTTTGCCCGCGCTGCCCAAACAGGGTTCAAAAATTGCAAAGGCTCGGGTCACACGCATGGGTTGCTTGAGCCTTGCCACAATGCGGCCAAGTAGGAAAACGCTTCCTGCCTCAGCGCGTCGGGTAATTGGGAGCCTCACGCGTGATCGCCACATCGTGGACATGGCTTTCTGACAGGCCAGCATTGGTGATCTGCACGAATTTCGCACGCTCTTTGAGATCGGGGATCGTCGCCGAGCCGGTATAGCCCATTGCCGCCTTGATACCGCCTACCAGCTGGTGGACCACATCGGCGGCCGGGCCTTTGAAGGGCACCTGACCCTCAATCCCTTCGGGCACCAGCTTCTGCTGCAAGATGTCCTGCTGGAAATATCGGTCCGCGCTGCCGCGCGCCATTGCGCCCACGCTGCCCATGCCGCGATAGGCCTTGTAGCTGCGCCCCTGGTAGAGAAACACTTCGCCCGGGCTCTCCGCCGTACCGGCCAGCATCGATCCGACCATCACGCTCGATGCGCCCGCCGCCAGCGCCTTGGCTGCATCGCCGCTGGTGCGCAGCCCGCCATCCGCGATCACCGGAACGCCCGATTTGGCCGCTTCCGCCGCGCTTTCCATGACAGCTGTCAACTGCGGCACGCCCACGCCCGCGACCACGCGCGTGGTGCAGATCGAGCCGGGGCCAATGCCAACCTTGACCGCATCTGCGCCCGCATCGATCAGCGCGCGCGTTGCCTCAGCCGTGGCGACATTGCCGGCGATGACCTGCACCGAATTGGAGAGGTTCTTGACCCGTTCCACCGCTTTGGAGACATCCTGGTTGTGGCCGTGGGCTGTATCGATGATGACAACGTCAACCTCAGCATCGATCAGCGCTTCGGTGCGCTCAAAGCCCTTGTCGCCCACCGTGGTCGCCGCCGCGACGCGCAGGCGGCCAGCGGCGTCCTTGGTTGCGTGGGGGTAGGTGATGGCTTTCTCGATATCCTTGACCGTGATCAGCCCGATGCACTTGTAGTCATCGTCCACCACCAGAAGCTTTTCGATCCGGCGCTGGTGCAGCAGATGGCGCGCCTCTTCCTGACTGGTGCCGAGCGGCACGGTCGCGAGGTTCTGAGTCGTCATCAGCTCGCGGATCGGCTGCATCGGATTATCGGCAAAACGCACATCACGGTTGGTGAGGATGCCCAGCAGCTTTCCCGAAGGATCGGTGACCGGAATGCCGCTGATCCGGTTCTGATCCATCAGCGCCTGCGCTTCGCCCAGCACCGCGTCGGGGCCGATCGTGATCGGGTTGACGACCATGCCGCTTTCATAACGCTTGACCGCGCGCACAGCGGCGCATTGGTCGGGCAGTTCCAGATTGCGGTGGAGGACGCCAATCCCGCCCAATTGCGCCATGGCGATGGCCATGTCGGCCTCGGTCACGGTGTCCATCGCCGCTGACAGGATCGGGATGTTGAGCCCGATTTCGCGGGTCAGTTGCGTGCGCGTGTCCGCCATGGAAGGGAGCACGTTGCTCTCAGCGGGTCGCAACAGGACATCGTCAAAGGTGAGGCCAAGGGAGATGTCCATTTGGGGTCGCACTTTCAATCGCAAAAAGGGAATCGGGTGCGCGTCCCCTTAGGGCGGATCGCCAGCGCGCGCTAGGGGATCGGCGGGGTGTATCACCGCCCGGGATGTGTCAGAGCTGCGGCGTGGCTGGGATAGCGAGGCGTTTGACCAGTTCCTCATGCAATAACAGGTCATCGATCGCCCCGCCAAGCTCCAGCGCGTCCGCTTCGTCAAAGGGACTGTGATAGCGGGTTTCGAAATAGGGTCCCGAGGTGATCTCGGAGCCAAAG
>JBCBYM010000148.1:0-6363 GCA_039815865.1 Pseudomonadota bacterium | reverse complement strand
CTCTGCCAGCGCGGTCTTCTCGACCGGCGACCACATCACCGGTTTGGAGCCGCGATACAGATTGCCCGCCTCGGCAAACTTCATCAGCTCGGCGACAATCGTCGCCTCGGCCTGAAAGTCCATCGTGAGATACGGATTGTCCCAATCGCCCATGATGCCCAGCCGCTTCAGCTGTTCGCGCTGCGTGTCGACCCATTTCTGCGCATAGGCGCGGCATTCGGCGCGGAATTCCTTGGCTGGAACCTCGTCCTTGTTCTTCTTTTTCTTGCGGTATTGTTCTTCCACCTTCCATTCGATTGGGAGGCCGTGGCAGTCCCAGCCGGGCACGTAGGGCGCGTCCTTGCCCATCAGGTTCTGCGTGCGGCAGACCGTGTCTTTTAGGATGTGGTTGAGCGCGTGCCCGATATGCATGTCGCCATTCGCGTAAGGCGGGCCATCGTGGAGGATGAATTTCTCCCGCCCAGCGCGCGTATCGCGCATGGTGCGGTAGAGGTTCTGGTCTTGCCCCATATCCTCCCAACGCGCGGCAATGCCCGGTTCCTTTGCGGGAAGGCCGGCTTTCATAGGGAAACTCGTCTTGGGCAGAAAGACGGTGTCTTTGTAATCGCGTTCGCTGTCAGTCATCAGGCCAATTTCATTGTTCGGGCGCGCTTAGAAGGTCCCGCGCAAGGTCGCAATCCTTCTCCATCTGGACCATCAGCTCATCGAGGCTTTCGAACTTCGCCTCACCGCGCAGGAAGTGGTGGAAGGCCACCTCAATCTCCTGCCCGTAGAGGTCTCCGGAAAAGTCGAAGAAGTACGGTTCGAGCAGTTCCTTGGGAGGCTCGAATTGCGGGCGGATGCCGACATTGGCCGCGCCTTTGAGCTTTTCGCCCGTCGCCAGAACCGTGCCCGTCACCGCGTAGACGCCGTATTTGGGCCGAAGATAGCTCTCGATGGAAAGATTGGCCGTGGGATAGCCCAGTTTGCGCCCGTTCTTGTCGCCGTGTTCGACGATCCCACGGATGGCGAAAGGCCGGGTCAGCAGCGCGGCGGCCAGTTGCGGATCGCCCTCACGCAGCGCCTCGCGCACGCGGCTGGAGGAGACGACGCCGTGCCCGTCCGCGCCTTCGCTCTCCACCGCTTCGACGACGCGCGATTGCAGGCCGGCTTCGGCGCCAAAGCCTTGCAACAATTCGATATTGCCTCTCGCGCCCTGGCCAAAGGAAAAGTCGGCGCCTGTCACAACGCCATGCGCGCCGAAGCGCTCGATCAGGATGCGCTCGATGAAATCCTCAGCGCTGGTGCTGGAGAGGTCCTTGTCAAAGTGGAACACCAGCATCGCCGTCGCGCCGGCGGCGAGGTACAATTCCTGACGCTGCTCAAGCGTGGTGAGCCGGAAGGGCGGGACATCCGGCTTGAAGAAGCGCACCGGGTGGGGATCGAACGTTGCGATGATCGAAGGGCGGCCCTCTTGCTGCGCCCAGCGGATTGCTTCGCCCGCCACGGCCTGATGGCCTTTGTGAAAGCCATCGAAATTGCCCAGCGCAATGATCGCACCGCGCAAAGGGGCCTGAACAGGGTCACGGTGATCGAGCCAGCGCATGGGAGGCTGCTTTAGTCAGCGCGGGTGTAAGTGACAAAGGAAAAGGCGGGCCGCTCGCCGTCCTCTTCGTGATCTTCGCGCTGCGTCTCAATCCATTCGGGGCCAAGTGGCTTCATGAAGGTGTCGCCGGGGTAGTCGCGGTGAATTTCGGTCACTTCAATGCGGTGGGCGAGCGGGCGGAAGATATCGTAGATTTCCGCGCCGCCTACGACGGCAATTTCTGGCGGCGCCGAGCCTGTTTTGTCGGTCTTCGCCAAGTCTAGTGCATCCTCGAGCGATCCGACCACTTCGGCGCCTTGGCTATCCCAATCCTCGCGCCGGGTGAGCACGATATGGCGACGCCCGGGAAGGAGGCCAGGCAAGCTTTCAAACGTCTTGCGGCCCATGATCATCGGCCGCCCCTTTCCTTCTGGCCCCATGGTGAGCGCCTTGAACCGCTTGAGATCGGCGGGCAGGCGCCAGGGCAGATTGCCTTCACGCCCGATCGCGCCGTTGGCGGCGCGCGCGTAGATCAGAACGATTTCTGGCTTGGCGGTGTCGATCACGGGTCCGTCAGAAAGCCGTTTGGCTCACGCGCGTCACGTGCCCCATCTTTCGGCCCTCGCGCGCTTCGCGCTTGCCGTAGAGGTGAAGGTGCGGCTCGCCCGGTTCAGCCAGCATGTCGTGGGCCCTGAGGGCCTCTTCGCCGATGATGTTGCGCATCTCGATATGGGCAAAGCGTGTGCCCGTCTCGCCCAGCGGCAGGCCGGCGATCGCGCGGATGTGGTTTTCAAACTGGCTGGTGGCCGCGCCCTCGATCGTCCAATGGCCCGAATTGTGGACGCGAGGCGCCATCTCGTTGAAGACCGGGCCTTGGCTGGTGGCGAAGAATTCGAGGGTGAGCACGCCGACATAGCCTAGCGCGCTTGCAACCTTGCCAGCGATGGCGCGGGCGTCCTCGACCTGAGCTTCGACCAAGGCACCGGCTGGCAGAACCGACTTTACCAGCATCCCGCTTTCGTGGTGATTGGCGGTTGATGCCCAGAAGCGGATTTCGCCCGCCGCGTTGCGCACGAGGATGACGGAGAACTCGGTGTCGAAATCGACCATGCCCTCGTACACGCAAGCGCGTCCCGGAAAGCGCACGCCGCTCGCTTCCAAGGTGCTGCCGATGCGCCACTGGCCCTTGCCGTCATACCCATCGCGCGCGGTCTTGAGGATGCCGGGCGTGCCAACCCGCTCCATGGCGCGCACCAGGTCATCGTCGCTTTCCACCCGCATAAACGGCGCGCACGTTCCGCCCAGTTCTTCGACAAAGCGCTTTTCCCTGAGCCGGTCCTGCGCGATTTCCAGCGCGCGCGGCGCGGGGGCGAGCTTTTCGGCCGGGATCACCGATAGCGCGCTCATCGGCACGTTCTCAAACTCATAGGTGATCGCATCGCAGCGCTGGACAAAGTCAGCGAGCGCATCGGTGTCGGACCAACTGCGCTCGAACAGCACCGCACAGGTGTCGCCCGCGACGTTGTCTCCCGGCGGCGCGTACGAAATCGAATGATAGCCCAATTGGCTGGCCGCCATCGCCATCATGCGCCCAAGCTGGCCCGCGCCCAGGATCCCGATCGTCGAACCGGGGGGAAGAGGCGCGGCGCCGCTCATTCGTCGAGAGGGACCTCGGTGACTGCGGCGGTGCGCGCCGCGCGCCAGTCCTGCAAGCGCTGAGACAAGTCCTCATCCCCCAGCGCCAGGATCGCTGCGGCCATAAGCGCGGCGTTCTTCGCGCCCGCTTCGCCGATAGCCAGGGTGCCAACGGGAACGCCAGCGGGCATCTGCACGATCGACAAGAGGCTATCGAGGCCAGACAGCGCGCGCGATTGCACCGGCACGCCCAGCACCGGCAAATGCGTCATAGCCGCGATCATGCCGGGCAAATGCGCCGCTCCGCCCGCGCCGGCAATGATCACATCAAAGCCTTCGCCCTCTGCACCCTTGGCAAAGGCGCTCATCCGGTCGGGTGTGCGATGGGCCGAGACGATGCGCGCTTCCTGCGCGACTTCGAGCTCGTCCAGCACCTCAGCGGCGCGCTTCATGGTCGGCCAGTCGGACTGGCTTCCCATTACAATTGCGACCTTGCCTGCCATTGCTGCCTCACGCGTCCTTCAGATAATAGCGCTCACCGGGCGCCATTGTATCGTCGAACTCGTAAACGATTGGCTGACCGGTGGGAATCTCCAGCCCCGTGATGTCCTCATCCGAGATTTGCGACAAATGCTTCACCAGCGCGCGCAAGGAATTGCCATGAGCGGAGATGATCACCGTCTCACCGCTGGCAAGCACGGGCAAGATGTCGCTTTCCCAATAGGGCAGCACGCGGAGAATCGTGAGCTTCAGGCTTTCGGCATAGGGCACCTTGATCCCTTCGTAGCGCGGATCGGCGCCCGGATCGTATTCGCTGCCCGGCTCCATCGGCGGGGGCGGAGTGTCAAAGCTGCGGCGCCAGATATGGACTTGTTCCTCGCCGTGCCTATCACGCGTTTCCTGCTTGTTGAGCCCGGTGAGCCCGCCATAGTGGCGCTCATTGAGGCGCCAGTCCTTGGTCACCGGCAGCCACAGCCGACCCATCTCTTCCAAAGCCAGGTTGAGCGTCTTGATCGCGCGGGTCTGGAGCGAGGTAAAGGCGATGGTGGGCAGCACGCCCCTGTCCTTCATCAGAGTGCCCGCTGCCCTGGCTTCGGCAACCCCCTTTTCGGTAAGGTCGACATCCCACCAACCGGTGAAGCGGTTCTCAAGGTTCCACTGGCTTTGGCCGTGGCGCACAAGGATCAGTTTGGGCATTGCCTTCTTTCTTGCCGGGGCCACCCGCGACCTCCACCCTGCCACCCGGAGCCTACCGGGATACTATCCGGGTGGAAGGGTGGAGGGCGCGCGTGGCATGGCTCAAAAACAAGAACGCGCGTTAGCCCGCTGAGTCGTCCTTGGGAAGGTCTTCGGCTCGCGATTCGCGCATTTCTCGCCCCTGCGCTTTGCGACGGCGCAGGTTTTCGCGCAGCTTGGCCGCGAGACGCTCTTCGCGCGACGGGTTGTTATCCGGCTTTTCACCCATACGAAACGTCTTGCCGCTATGACGTGCGAGCATCAAGCCCCGCTTGACATTCCGTGCCTCCCCATCAATAGGGCGCGCCTTGAGTTGGCTGCTGTAGCTCAGTGGTAGAGCGCACCCTTGGTAAGGGTGAGGCCGAGAGTTCAATTCTCTCCAGCAGCACCATCCTTTTTTGCTGTCCTCGATGGCTTTGTCGCGTCTCCCAGATGCTGACTCGAATCTCAACAACTCGACTCAAGCGTGGCTATGGATTGGGGCGCGCGTTGATGGCGGCTTTGCGCCCCAGTCTCGGTCATTCGGTCTATCGCTCGCTGTGTCCAAAAGCGGTCATTGCCGCCACGCCTCAGTAATGCCTGCTTTCGGGGCTTTCTAAGCGGCCCATTAATGGCTGAGTTTGGGGGTGGGAGGGGACATCAGAGATCGAGACGGATAGCCAGTTTTGTTTGGCTTCATATCTATGCTCTGGTTCGGAGGAGCTCGAAACGCTAGTGCTGCAGCATGATCACTGGTCTGGCCATTTCGGGTTACCGTTCGCTTCGCGATGTGAAACTCCAACTTGGCCAATTGAACATTGTGACCGGAGCAAACGGGAGCGGGAAATCGAGTCTTTACCGCTCACTGCGGCTGCTTTCTGAAATCGCACAGGGCCGAGCGATCGCCTCTTTAGCCGCGGAAGGTGGGCTTGCCTCAACCCTCTGGGCTGGCCCTGAGAAGATCAGCGCGAGAATGCGCTCCGGGGAGGTGCCTGTCCAAGGCACCAAAAGAAGTGAGCCAGTGAGCCTTAAGCTTGGCTTCTCATCGGAAGATTACGGTTATGCAATAGATCTCGGCCTCCCAAGGCCGTCTCCTACGCGGTTCAGTCATGATCCGGAGATCAAGAGCGAAGCACTTTGGACGGGCGCCCAATTGAAGCCAGCAAATGTCTTGGCGGAGCGGCGTGGCAATTTCGTTCGTATTCGCAGTAACGAGACCGGAAGTTGGCGCGAAAGCATGAAGGATTTGTCAGATTCGGACAGCATGATGACCCATTGCGCTGATCCGGTTGATGGGCTCGAATTGCTGCTCTTGCGTGAACGGATGCGCGCATGGCGGTTCTATGATGATCTTCGGACAGACCGCGAAGCACCAGCACGTCAGCCGCAAATCGGAACGTTTACTCCTATTCTCGCAAGCGATGGGTCAGATGTAGGTGCCGCGATACAGACTATCATCGAAATTGGTGATGCTGCCGCGCTTGATGAGACCATTTCAGACGCATTTGACGGCGCGTCATTGCAGGTTGGTGAACTCTTTCAAATAGAGATGCAGCAATATGGGCTTCTGCGCCCTCTCAGCGCAGCGGAACTTTCGGACGGGACTCTCCGGTATATCCTGCTTGTCGCCGCACTGCTCTCACCACGCCCTCCTGAGTTGATGATATTAAACGAGCCGGAGGGGAGCCTTCATCCTGAACTGCTTGAACCCCTGGCACGCTTGCTCACAAAGGCATCCAAGCAAAGCCAGATCATTGTTGTGTCCCATTCAAGGCAATTGGTGGCCGCGTTAGACGAAGAATCCTCGACTAGGGCAATTGAGCTTTACAAAGATCATGGTGAGACTTTTGTTTCGGATCCATGCGAGATCAGTTGGAAGTGGCCAAAGCGCTAAATCTCAGAATTGAGAAATTCGTAGTTGGTTCGCGAACGTCCGCTTTTGGGTCGTG
>JBCBYM010000147.1:3695-6372 GCA_039815865.1 Pseudomonadota bacterium | reverse complement strand
AACCTCTTTAAGAGGGCGTGCGCCGGTCGCTGCGTGGAGCAAGGCCCAAAAGGTGCTGATCGAGGACTTCGTGGAGCACCGATCCGCGCGAGACCTGCGGGTTGGAAACGCGATGGCGCGACACCGCGACCCAGGCGGCCATAAGGCTGATTGCGGCATCCTGCGCGCTCCAGCGATCATCAAAGGTCCCGTCCGCCTGACCTTTCTCGATGATTGCGACCACCAATTGGGTGACACCTGTGCTGGGGTCGTCGACCCGAAATCGAACACCAGGTTCCATTGTGAAAGCCGCCAGCATGTCCGCTGCGACTGTACCCAACTCATCCGCCAGACGCTGGAGATGGTCCGCGATCCGGCTGAGCTGATCGATCGGAGCCAGATTGCTGTCCGACAGCTCGGAACTGATGCGTTGGCGTACGATGTCGGTGAAGACACCCATAAGCGCCGCCTTGCTGCCGAAATGCTGGAAGAAGGTCGCGCGGGCGATACCGGCGCGCTCGCAGATTTGCTCGACCGAGACGTTGTGGAACCCGTCATCCTGCATCAGCTCAATGGCGGAGGTGAAGATCCGGTGCGCGGTGGCGCGTTTCTTGCGCCCCCGCCTTTGCGTCGGATCTTCATCAGGAAGTGGATCAAAGTACCCAAGGTCGCTCATCAAGCCGATGGCATGGAGGCAAGATGGTCGCACCGTCAAGGGCCACGCCCCGGGTCCGCGGCGGCCCCACCACACAGCGCTGGGCGGATGGGTTGGTCGCCGCGCTGGCAGCGCGCTCAACAATCTCAAGAGCGAGAGCGTGGTCGAGCCGGGGCGCTGTGTGCGTGTGTGTGCCAGACTAGGCCGAGCCGAACGCCTGGCTGCGCTTCTCAGCCGCCGTCTGAGGCTGTGGGGGTCTCTTCTGTTTCGCCCTGCGCCGCTTTGGCTGCCTGCGCTTGCTCCACCACGCGCGTGATCGCTTCGGCGATTTCCACGGGGACCTCTTCTTGAAGGAAGTGCCCGGCTTGCGTTTCGGTCACTGGCGCGTTGGGGAAGAACTGCTTCATGCGCGGTAGAGCCTTGGCGAGGATCGGATCGCGCATTCCCCATACCAGTTCGACCGGGATATCCCCCAGCGATTCCGCATAGGCCTGCACGTCGCGCATAATCGGCGTTGTCGGGTGGCTCGGACCGGTCGGCACCATGCGCATCAGCGCCAACGGCCCCTTGGCGTTGCCGCTTTCGATCACCGGGCGACCATACAGATCGGACACTTCCTTGGGCATGGACGCAGGATCACCTTGCGAGCCCTTCAGCTCATCAAAGAAAGCAATCAAGTTTTCCATTACCAATTCGCCGATCACCGGCGTGGCCGCAATCGTGTGCGGCGTGGACATCTCGAAATCCTCTTCCGGAGCGGAGAAACCGGTGTTCATAACCACCGCGCCTTCGAGCAGCTCCGGGTTCTTCATGAGCGAACCCATTCCGATGGCGCCGCCCCAATCCTGACCCACATAGACAACGTTCTTGAGGTCCAGCTCTTTCAGCGCTGCGCCCATCCAGCGAAGGTGGTTGTCAAAAGTGTGCTCGCTGGCCGGGATCTTGGTCGAAAAACCAAGGCCCACCATGGTCGGCATGATCATCCGCATCTTGTCCTTGGGCAGTTCCGCGACGATCTTGCGATAAAGCAGGCCTGTGGTGGGGTTGCCGTGCTGCATGTAGACGGGATAGCCCTCGCCCACCTCGAGCACGTGGATCTTGATGCCCGGCTCCACTTCGATGAAGTAGCTCTTATAGTCCTCGGTCAAAACCTCGGCGGCGTAATCGGGGAGCGGGAAGGCTTCGTAAGTGCCGGTTTCGAGCACCACGGTGCCGCTGCCTTCGGGCACAACTCTTGGTGCATCGCGCGTGATCCAGAACGCGCCGATTGCGAGAGCGACGACGACAACGCCCAACCCGATTGCGATTTTCTTCAGCATTCCCGACTCCCGTTTCCATCAGCAAACACTGACGCGTTGATGCATACTAATGCATCACATTAACACTCACAAGGCATAACGCGGTATCGTTTGCCCCATCGAGCCTTCACTCAAGCGGTGTCTTTGGTCGCATAGATCGACGAGAGGTACAGCAGCCCGACAAAGACAAACTCCGGAATGAACCGCTCGGGCATAAACGCCGCTCCGTGGGCTGTGCCAGCCACCAGTCGCCCAAGGCCAAGGAAAAAGAACATCAGCATCGGCGGATAGTACCAGAACTTCTCCCGGCGGATTAGAGCGATAAACAGGCACGCGCCAAGCGCGAGACCATGGCTGGCAATGATGCCCACCATCGAGCTCAACGCAAAGCCGCCATCGGGCAGATCAAACCCCCACGCGCGGGCCGCCGTGGGCGGATTGATGAGCGCCGAGGCACCCTGAAGAAGAAACATCAGCCCCAGCAGGACCGGCGGAATATAGGCAAGGGGCTTGAGAAACCGAACCATTGGTCAATTCTCCTGAATGAGCAGCGCCGGTTGGCGCGCGCGTTCACTTCATGGTGATCGCGGTCTGGAAATGCGTCCGATCCGTGATGCGCTGCACATAGGCCGCCAGATGCGGCATCTCTTCGGTGACCGCGCCGCGCCGATTGGCCATGAAACACGCGTGCCCCAGCATGATATCCGCGCCTGAGAAATCGCCGATCAGATAGTCCTTGCCTTCC
>JBCBYM010000147.1:0-3685 GCA_039815865.1 Pseudomonadota bacterium | reverse complement strand
TCATTGACCGGGGCCAGCGCCTTGGTCAGCAATCGCTGCGCCTGACCCAGCGCGACGGGGTCACGGCGATCTTCGGGCAGAAGGATCGTGTGCACAACGATCGTGTTGATCGGCGGCATCACCATGCCCTCGCAATAGTGGAACCATTGCTGGTACATCGGCCACATCGGATCGTCGACAGCCGGCTTCAGACCGCCATTCTTATGCCGCTCCAGAATGTACTCGACGATCGCGCCGGATTCCCAGATCGTGATATCGCCATCCTCGAGCACCGGGATGCGCCCCAGCGGATGGCGCGCGCGGTGTTCATCGGATTTCAGATCCTTGGGGTGGAAGTCCATTTTGTTGAGTTCGTAGGGCAAGCCCAACTCTTCCAGCAGCCAGACGATACGACCGGCGCGCGAATTGGGGGCAAAGTGCAGTTTGAGCATCGAGAAGCCTCCGCTGATGGCGGTGAAGAGGGGTGGAGCGCGGCGACCCAGCCGCGCCCCTGGAGAGCCGTTAAGAGAGGTCGACCTTTTCCTTGACGATCATGCCGAGCATGGCGCCGGCCTTGGCCAGGTTTTCGGCAAAGCCCGGCTTTTGCATCATCATTTCGGTGTGGCGGATAAGGTTGGGATATTTGGCGGCATCCGGCAGATTCGTGATGAGCGTGAGCTGCGACATCTGAGCGCCCAGCGCGATGTCCGCCTGCGAATAGGCATCACCGACGAGGTATTCCTTTCCGTCAAGCTCACCTTCAAAATAGTTCCAGATCGGCGGCAGCTTTTCGTTGAAGCCTTCCTTGGCCTTTTCGATCTCGGGCGGGTTGCCGCCGAAGGCCGGGAAGACGATGGGGCGGAACACTTCCATCCCTGTCACCATGGCAAGGTTGGTGTCTGCGTATTCCTCAAACCAGGCGATCCGCCCCATATCGTAGGCGTCCTTGCCGAACAGTCCCGCGTCAAAGCGCTTCTCAAGGAACAGCGCGATGGCGGAGGAGTCAGCGATGGTACCCGGAATGCCCTCGGTTCCGATCGTCTTGTCGCGCAGCACGGGGATACGTTTGGCGGGGCTGATCTCAACGAACCAATCGGGCATGCCCATGATGTTGACGTTCTCGAAGTCGTATTCGACGCCGACATGGTGGAGGAACGCCTCCGCCTTACGCACGAAGGGGGACGCGGGAACGCCGTACACTACGAAATCGGTCATTTCATCGGGGCCTTTCGGTTGGAGAGGTTGAGCATCAATCATAACAAGCGCTTCGAAATAGCGCCCTTAGAGAAACAAGTACCAGGTCGCAAAAAGGCCGACCCTTTGAGACATCTCATCGCTTTCCAACACGATGTCCAAGGGTCGGCCCGATCACCTGAGTGCCTCAGCCTTTAGAATGACTTGCGGACAGTAAGGCCATAGGTGCGCGGCTCACCCGGGGCACCGGCATACGTTCCGGCCTGTGCTACAGCCGGGAAGGCGTAAATGATGAACTCGTCATCCAGCAGGTTTCGCGCCCACAAGGTGATGTCGAACTCGCTCGCCGTGCTGATGCCGAACGACATGTTCACAAGGTTCTGCGCGCGCGTGTAATCCGTCGCCTCGAACACGGCTTGATCGCTGGGGTTATCAAAGAAGGGCGAATTGCCAAGATGCGACCAGTCGGCCCGGAAGAACGCATCGACACTTCCGATGGCAAAGCCGTAATTGGCCGCCAGGTTGAACTGCGTTTCGGCGATGCCTTGCGGCTGCTCACCCGAGATATCGATGCCCGCCCCGAAGTTCGGAAAGCTGTCATAGACCGGATCAAGGAATGTGGCCGCGCCCGTCAGGATAAGGCCCTCGAGCGGGCTCCACGTGCCGTCGATTTCGACGCCAAAGGTCGACTGCTCTCCCGCGTTGGCGAACACGAAGCCGTCTTCGGTAAAGACGTTCGTCTGGAAGTTCTGGATCGACTGTTCGAACACAGTGAAGTTGAACGAGACCGTATCGAACTGCGCCTTGATGCCCAGTTCATAGACTTCGGCGTCTTCCGGAGCCGCAAAGCGGGTTCCGGGTTCACCGTTGATGACGTTCAGACCCGCATCCGTGATCGGCGAAGAAGGTGTTGCGAACACCGTCTGCTGCGTGAACGGGTCCACGATCGGGTTCCCGGCGACAAGGTCAGAAGGGAACGGCCGGGTCGTACGCCCAAGGTTCCAGGAAGACGCTTTAAACCCGGTCGCGTACGACACGTAGACGTTGACGCTGTCCGTTACATCGTAGGACAGCCGAGCGGTCCAGTCCGTGCTGTTATCGCTGGTTCGCCCATCCTCAACCGAGTTGGGAAAACCGATAAACTGAGGAAAGACCTGGAAGGCGGAAAGACTACCAAAGGGATTGGTCGGGCCTTGCGCCACGGCAAGAGCTTGCTGCTGGATCGCCGCGTATTGCTGCGGATTGCCCTGAATGAACGCGCCGACCTGCGCTGGGTTGGTTGGGTCAATCCCGAAGCCGCCCAGAATGCCGCTGAGAGTTGCGGTATAGCCCAATTGCTCAAGGTTGAGAGCCGCGAACGAATCGTTGCTGACCCCGTCATAGCTCACCGTCTTTTCATCCTCGGTGTAGCTCAGGCCAATCGTGGCCGTCAGCCGGTCAGTGAGGTTGAAATCGACCGAACCGAAAATCGACCAGGCTTCGTTGTCCTGACTACCAAAATCGAGCACCCCATCCCCTGGGGCCGCAAGAGTACCAGGCGGCAAGCCTGCAAAGGCCTCCAAGCCGTTGATGAGATCGGCACCACCGGCGAGAGCGGCGTAAAAGGCGCGCGTGTCCTGACCGTAGCGAATGTCGTTCGAAGTCTCGACCGTTTCATCGAAGTAGAAGCCGCCAAGGGTCCAGTCGATGAAATTGCCAGCGCCGTAGGACTGCAGCCGGATTTCCTGAGTGAAGGTCTCGATATCCGAAGAAGCCAGCGTCTGAGCGAAAACCTCGAGGCTTGTTGAATCGGAATCGCTGTTGCTGAAATTCGAACTTTCGCGCCAGGCGGTGATGCTCGTCAGCGTGGCAAAGCCCAGGTCAAAGTCACTCTGCAGCGACACGCCGTAGTTCTCGATCTCGTTGACCGGAACAACGTCGAAGAAGACGTCGCGCGAGAACGGGTCTTCGCTGACGAAACCTCCGCCCAGCGCGGCTACGATCGCACCGGTTGGTCCGTCGACCAGGTTGGTGACGCCGCAGCAGTTTTCATCGATCTTGTCGTAGTCACCGATCAGGCGGAAGCTGATGTCGAGCGTCGGCTCCCACAGGATATCGCCGCGAACGCCCCAGCGATCACGCTCGTTCACGTCTTCGCCGGTCCCCAGGTCCTCGAAGAACCCATCGCGCTTGTTCAGGTTGCCGGACACGCTGACAGCAAGGGTATCGCTGATCGGTCCGGTCACGAAGCCATCAAGGCGGACGGTGTTGTAATTGCCGACAGTGGCTGAGACCGCTCCATCAAACTCATATTGCGGCTTGCGCGTGGTGACCGAGATGACCCCTGCCGAGGCGTTCTTGCCGAACAGCGTCGATTGCGGGCCGCGCAGAACCTCTACCCGTTCAAGGTTGGGTAGGTCGGAAATCGAGGCCGCTGAACGCGAGCGGTAAACGCCGTCAATGAAGACACCCACCGAAGGCTCAAGGCCGATGGCGTTGGACCCGTTACCAAAACCGCGGATAAAGAACGTGG
>JBCBYM010000146.1:0-6479 GCA_039815865.1 Pseudomonadota bacterium | reverse complement strand
CAACCCGCCCGATATTGTCCTTCTTGATTACATGATGCCGGGCGGGTTGGCCGCAATGATCTGCAACGCTTTTCGGCCGTTATCGACGCAGGTCACTTCGTGCCCCAGCATTTGCAGGCGGCGAGAGACCACCGCCCGGTTGGCAGCAATATCGTCCACCAGCAAAATCTGGCCGCGTTCGAGTGGATCGCTCTTTGGTAGGGCGTTGGCCGCTTGATGCATTAGGCTACCTTTTGGGATGGATGCGCTGGCATGGAACGATCGGCGATCTCCATCGCGAGACGCCGGGGGCTTAGGCCGTTCTTGGCAAAGACGCGGACCACCTGATCCTCGAGACGGTCGCTTTGCGCGTCTTCGAGCGACAGCCCCGTCACCACGAACACCGAAGGACGCGCGTCGCGGGGGATCTGGCTGATGTTTTCGATCAACTCGAAGCCGCAAGTGCCCTCCATGTCGAGATCGGTCACAACGATTTCGAACTCATCGCTTTGCAGCAATCCAATGGCGGCCTCGCCATTATAGACCACCGACACATCATACCCCATTTGCTGCAGACCGCGTGAGTACAGGGCCGCGGTGGCCGGATCGTTTTCGACCAGCAGCACACGGCCGCTGCGCCGCTGTGCGTATTGATCCAGCACTTCCTTGATCTGCTGCGAGCTGATGGGCTTAGTCAGATGATCCGACGCGCCGGCATCGTAAGTCCGTCGCTCCTCATCGCTGACAGAGACCACGACGACAGGAATTTTGGAGAGCGCATCATCCTTTTCGACCGCGGCCAGAACTTCCCACCCATCGCAATGCGGCATCGACAGATCGAGAAGCACCAGGCTGGGCTCGTGCTGGCGCATGAGCGACAGGCCTGACGCACCGTCTTCAGCGGCCAGGACCTGATACCCGGCTTGCTCGGCAATGCGCGTGATGAGCTGTGTTGCGCTGGGTTCGTCGTCAATAACCAGAGCCAGCGGCTGGCGAGAATCTCTGACAAGGCGGCCCGCAAGGGTGGTTGACGACGGTGTACCCATCAGGGCGCTGCCTTCCGGTCGACCCTCTGAACCCTCTGCATACAGCGGAATGATCAGCGTGAAGGATGAGCCAATGCCAACCTTTGAATCGACCTCGATACGCCCCCCCAGAATCTCCGCAAAGCGTTGAGTGATGGCGAGGCCCAGCCCCGTTCCTCCAAAGCGCCGGGTGGTGGATGTGTCCGCTTGACTGAAGGGTTCGAACAGACGGGCGATCGTCTCTTCGCTCATCCCGATACCCGTATCCGAAACCGTGATCGCCGCATCTTGGCCTGCCCGGCGCGCGGCAATAATGATCTGACCGGCCTCGGTGAATTTGCACGCGTTGGAGCCAAGATTGAGCAGGGCCTGGCGCACCTTCACCGAATCCGTGCGCGCCCGGCCAAGGTCTTTGGCAACGTGCACACTCACGCGGTTGTCCTTTTGCGCCGCCAGCGGCTCAAGCATCTTGCCGACTTCGCCCACGAGATCACCAATTTTGAAGTCGTGGCAGTCAAGCTCCATCTTGCCCGCTTCGATCTTGGACAGATCAAGGATGCCATTGATCAGTTCGAGCAATTGCTGGGCGGAGGTGTGGATCCACTGGACGTCTTCCAACGATTGTTCGGACCCGTTCCGTCCCAACTCATCGCGAAGCACTTCGGCGTAGCCGAGAATGGCGTTAAGCGGCGTGCGCAATTCGTGGCTCATATTGGCCAGGAACTGGGATTTCGCCGTGCTTGCCTGCTCCGCCTCGTCGCGCGCCTCGCGCAGATCGTTGGCGTTCTTTTTAAGCGCTTCGCTGCTCCGCTCGATCACCGAAAGCATGCTGTTGAAGCTGGTTGAGATCACGGCAAAGTCGCGGTCATGCTCTGGCGGCAAGCGCATCGCAAAATTGCCCGACCGTTCGATCGAGCGCATCGCCTCAACAAGCTGTTCAATCGGGCGAAACGCCATCTGATTAAGCACGCGTGAGACAAGCGTAGCCAGCGCAAGGCACAGCAGGAACAGCCCGAGAATGGCGCCCCAAGTTTCGGCGATGATGTCAAAGATGGTGCGGTGCGCCACCTGCATGCGCAACGACCCCACCCTTTCTCCATCGATCACGATCTCGCTTTGGAATAGCTCTTTGCCAACGGACTGCGTTGCGGGGTCGGTTTCGGGCCTCACATATTGGGAGAAGACTTCCCCATCGTTGAGAACGACCTCCACCACATGCACGTCCTTGATGGCATCGGCCGAAGCCAACGTTTCAAACGCCACTTCGTGATCACCGAACAAGACAGCGGGCCCGACATTGCTGGCGATGACCGAGGCGAGTTGGGCGTGGCGTTGGCTCGCAAGGGTCCGGTCGGTTTGAAACTGCAAGCCGAACAGACCAAAGCAGGCCAGAAGCAGGGCAAGCGCGACGCTTGATCCGGTGAGCACCGTCAGCTTGGCGCGAAAGGGCAAAGACGCAATGATACCGGTGGGCGAGGATGTCATTAGCGTTCCACCCTCGCAGCGAGCCTCACGAGGCGAGAACTGATCTTCAGGCCGGCGCGTTCGGCTTCATCGAGGTTCACCTCGAAACGGATTTGCCCCCCGGTCTGAACGAGGCCAATCGTCCCATTCGCATCGATAAAGCGGGTGCCGCGACCGATGACCAATCGCCCCTTGGCGCGCGCCTTCTCTATCGCGGCGGCGCTCGTGTCCCTTAGGTATGCCACGTCGCAGCCCCGGAAATTCTGACCGTTGACCAGGCGCACGGCCAACCTTTGCTCGCGCACACGTTGGCCTTGAAGACTAAGCAGGGCGGGCGCTGATTTTGCGCCCCGCTCAACACAGAAGCTCAGCGATTCCTCGCTGCGCGTGGTCAAGGTGACGAATTTCAGGATCTTGAAAACGATCGCGGCCTCGAGCTGGTCAGCCGAGCGCGATTGCGCCTGCACGGGCGAACTCAAACCGGAGACCGCAAAAGCGGCCAGGGCCAGAGCGGCGAGATTGCGTTTCATCGCGCGCGCCTCCCCTAGAACCGGTACCGCAGCTCGGCCGAAACCGTGCGCGGGACAAAGGCAGGAGGTGTGGGATAGAACGGCTGGATGTACTCGTTGTGTTCGGGCTGAAACAGGTTTTCACCGATCAGCGATAGCTCCAGCCCGCCTCCGACATCGTAGCGCAATCGAAAGTCCCCGGTGAGATAATCCGGGACTTCGCCATCCAGCAGTTCACTGACGTATCGGAGCTGTGTTGAGAGTTGAACGCTGGTGGCAAGGTCGAAGGTGTTGGTCCAGGACGCCTGGTGCTCTGGCGATGTGCTGAGCGTTAGCAGGACGGAATACGGCTCACCCGTTAGCGGATCGATGTCTTTCTCGAAGTTGAAATTCGAATAGCTCGCGCGGGTCGACCACCAGACTGTGACCTGTCCCGACAGGTTCGCTTCAAGCCCCCAGGTCCGCAGGCTTCCGCGGTTCTGTGGCTCCGTGATAAGCTCGAAGGCGACGGGAAGAGGGGAGGGGGGAAAAGTGATGAAGGGTGATCCGACCTCTGTCGGCGTGACCACGCTCTCGTAGAAATTGTAGTAACTGGCGAGGTCAATGTTCCAGCCTGGCGCAAAGTCATAGCGCAGCCCCGCCTCTAGCGCGGTCAGCTTTTCGCTCTCCAGATCAGGGTTGCCGATCAGGGTCCCAATTACGGGAAGAGCAGAAGGGTTCGCCGCACTGTTGGGAGGTAGGAATTGGAGGCTGAGATCTGAGCCCCGCTCAAATCGTGAAGGCGTGCGCACAGCGCGCGATACGCTGCCCCAAAGGCCAAGAGCTTTTTTGGGTCGGTAAAACACTCGAGCGCTGGGTTGAAATTCAAAGCCGGTGAAATCGTTATGCTCAAGCTTTGCGCCAATGGTGAGGTTCAGGCGGTCAGGAATGAGACGGATGTCGTCTTGGATATAGCCGCTCAGGATGACGTCATCGCCCAGTTCGCCGAAATCGGCTGTACCGGTTCGCGTTGATGTGCCCTCGTCCGCGATCAACCGCGCGCCAAGGCCGATACTCAGGTCGTGCGTATCGGACGCAGCCCAGTTCACGCCCAGGTCAAGGTCCGCAATCTCGAATTCGTAACTCGCCAAGCCGAGTTCGGTGCGCTCCAGATAGGTGTAATACGCCTGAGCGCGCCAGCGCAGCGTGTCGCTCGCTTCGTGAGACCACCGCGCCAGAATGTTGAACTGCTCAAAGCGCTCTTCGGGCATGATCCGTTCAAGCGCGATATCCGGCGGGTCAAGGTTGGGCTGGTCGACCAGGTTGTCAAACCCGGCTCCGGAATAGTCGGCCTGCAGCGTGATCGCATCCTTGGGGCTGACCTGCCAGTCGGCTCGCACGCCCAATTCGCCCCCGGTCCGAGCGCTGGCTGAGATGTCATTGCCGTCTTCATCGACGAACTGTTCGTCGCGCTGATAGGTGCCGTGAAGACGCACAGTCAGACCATCGGTGACCCTCGCGCCTTTCGACAAGGAAAGCTCCTGCCGGCGTGCGCTTGCCCGAGCGAGCGCGTTGAAGCCCAGCGTGTCGGCGCTGTTCTTGGTGATGATGTTGATGACGCCATTGACCGCGTTCGCGCCCCACAAAGTAGCGCCAGGGCCCCGCACGACTTCGATCCGCTCGATGTCACTGAGCGGCAGCATGAGCTGGTCCCAGAACACGCCGGACAGCGTCGAGACATAGATCGAGCGCCCATCAATCATGACCAGCAGCGAGTTCGCGTTGCGCCCGTTGAAGCCGCGGATGGTTACGGCCGTGGCCGCGTTTCCAAGGGCGCCGACTTCGACACCGGGCACCGTGCGCAGCAGGTCGACTACGGTCGCGGCTGGCGAGTTGCGAATGTCTTCTTGCGTGATGACGTAAACGGCGGCGGCGGAATCTTGAACCTTCTGACGCTTCTTCGCGACCGATGTCGCTTCCCGCACCAACAAGTCCTCGAGCGGCGCTTCGAGCAGGCTAGGGTCGATGCTGTAATCACCTGCCTTGTCTGGCGCGTTGTCGATTGGCTCTGATGCCGCATCTTTCGTGTCGCCGGCGGGCGCGGCGGTCATGGGATCAGAGCCTGCCCCATGCCGTTCGGCCGCGTGCGCCGCTGACGCGCCGCTGACCAGAGCCAGAACCGTGGTGGAGGCTGAAAGGGCCAGAAGGGGATTGCGCGTCTTCATCTCATTCTCTGTGCCTTGCTCGAAACCGAGCGCCGGCGTGTTTGTGGTTACACGCTTGCGGACGGCTCGCTATGGCTAAGGCCTGTCGGCTTTCTCCCTAGCGCCACTGCGAGCGCGTCCACCCGGCCGTCTTTCGAGCCCGCGATGATGTCCGAGGCTGCGTTAAGCGCGACAAGTTGTTCCAAGCTGAGAGGGTGGCTCAGTAGAAAACCTTGCGCGCAGTCCGCGCCCATTGATGTCACCATTTCGAGCTGCTTCTGGGTTTCGACCCCTTCGACGACCGAATGCAGCCCAAGGCTGTTTGCGAGGTTGAGAACCGTCTGCATAAGCACAAAGGCGGCCGGTTGCTTATCAAGGGCGTGCAGCAAGGAACGGTCCACTTTGAGCCGGCTGAGCGGCAAGCGCGTCAGGCTGACAAGGTTGGAATAGCCCACGCCGAAGTCGTCGATTGCCAGCGTAACGCCCAGTTCATGGAGCTTGTTGAGGCTCGCAATCGTCAGCTCCGGATCGCGCATGGCCGCGTCTTCGGTGATCTCGATTTGCAAGAGGTCGGCCGGGCAATCCCAGCGCTCAAGATTGCTTTTGATAAGCGAGATGAATTCGAGGCTGGAAAGCTGCTCCGGTGAGATGTTGGCGGCCATCATGATCGGCGCCCCGCGTTTATGAAGCTCGCTCACGGTGCGGATGATCTCGCTGATACACCATTCGCTGAACGGCTTGACCAGCCTCGCCCGGTGGAGGGCGCCAAAGAAATCACCCGGCTTGAGCAATCCCTTCTGCGGATGCTGCCAGCGCACCAGGGCTTCGGCGGACACGATGCGGGTGGTGCGCAAATCGAACACGGGCTGGTAGACGAAGGAGAGCTGCCCTTCCGCGATCGCGGCGGTCAGTTCGTTTTCTTCCAGCGCTTCTTGCCGCGCCTTGGCATCCAGCCGTTCGCTGTAGACTTCGAACCGGTTCTTGCCGCGGGCTTTGGCCGAGTACATCGCCGCATCGGCGGCCATCATCAGCTCATCGAAGCTATCGCCATGATCCGGGAGGAACGCCGCTCCGATGCTCGCGCTAATGGATATCGCGCGCCCGCCCAAATGGACATCGCCGATCAGCGCTCTGAGCGTTCGACGCAAAATCCGCTCAAGCTCATCGGGCTCGACCGGGCCTTCGATAAAGGCGGCAAACTCATCTCCGCCAAAGCGCGCCACATGCAGACGGTTGCCTTCAAGCGCGTCGCTTTGCGCGCCCTCGGCCTTTGGCGAAGCGGCGAACTGGTCAATCATCTCCAGCCGCCGTGCGCAGGT
>JBCBYM010000145.1:0-6502 GCA_039815865.1 Pseudomonadota bacterium | reverse complement strand
CCACCATCAATGTGACCCCGGATGCGCAAGGACAGCAATTGCTGTCCTTGCGCATCCGGGGTCACATTGATGGTGGCGTCCGTCAGATTCGCGCCCGCGCTTCCTCCCAGCGCGTTGCCGCCATTGACACCGCGCCCGCCGGTTGCCTGAGAGACAAGCTCAAGGGTGCCGATGATGTTGAGCGTGGCGTCCGTGACCGTCAGCCCATCGCCCCCACCGGCCGCGCTGCCGCCGCCTCCATTGCCATCGCCATTGCCGCCCATCGCACGCACGCCGCCACCGGCAAGTTCAGCGTTAAGAACGCCGCTGTTGGACACAGTGATTATCCGCGTTCCGCCAAACGCGTTCCCGCCTGTGAGGTTAACCGGCGGATTGTTGGTGTTGGTGTCGACATCCGATCCGCCGGTTCCCGAAGCGGAGATTTCGCTGCGCCCCATGCTCACAGTGGAGACAAGCGCCGGGCCCTGCCCCGTGCTGCCGTCTATGATAATCTGCGCGGTGCCGCCGCGGCCCACGCCGCCTTGGCCGCCATCGCTCACATTGCCGCCTTGGCCATCCGCAAGGAAGCGCAAGGCTCCGAACGGGTCGTTCGCCGAGGGCACGGCCGGCAAGGTGATCGTACCGCCTTCAAGGGCGGTGATCAGCACGAAGCCGCCTTGCCCTTCTCCGCCAACTCCGCCCTGCGCTGCGGCGTCACCGCCAATCCCGTTCGCGCGAAGGATCTCGCGGATGAGCTGGTTGTCCGGAACATCGTTGCTGATCGTAAGCGTGCTGCCGGCATCAAGCGATGCGAGTGAAGCGGTGCCGCCGGTGCCCTGCCCGGCATTGGTGGAGGACCCACCAAGCCCATCCGCGGTGAGCTGGGCCGAGGACAATTGCACGCTGCTGCCAGCTTGGCTGATAGCCGAGGCCATGCCGCCAGTGCCCAGCCCGCCCGCGCCCTGCGCATCAAAGCTGCCACCGCCGCTGCCATTGGCGACAACCACAGTGTTTCCAGTGACCTGGACGCTGCCCTGTATCGGCGAGACGATACCAATCGTTGACGTTCCGCCGGTTCCTGATCCGCCATTGCCGGTGGTCGACGTCGAGCCGAAACCGCTTGTGTCAAGCCGGGCGTCGCCGGTGATGGTCAGATCAATGCCATCGCCCGCGATTGTCGCCACGCCTCCCTGCGCGTCGGCGCCGCGCCCAGCAAAGGCCGGTCCGGCAAAGGCCGCCGCGTTGAGAAAGACACGCGCAAGGTTGCCCGAACCCTCAAGGCTGCCCTCGATAGTGGCCGCGCCGCCCGTGGCTCGGCCACCGGATGTGCCTTGGCCACCCTCGCCATTGGCTGTCGCGCTCAATTCATTTGCGGTGGCTTGACCGGCGGTGACGAGGAACGTCGCCGTCCCGCCTGTGCCGTCCCCGCCCGGCCCTAACGGTGCAGACGTTAAGCCATCCGAACCGCCAAACCCGCCAAGCCCCGTGGCCCCCAGGACTACATCACCAAGCGCCGCGATCCCTTGCCCGACCGATCCATCCAGGCCGGTAAACAGGGATATTCCCGCAATGGCGGTGCCGCCTATGCCATCGCCGCCGCGTCCCGCCAGTTCGTTGGGCAGATTGTCACCGCCCGTGCCGCCCGTGCCATTGGCGTTCACAACGGACACGCCGCCAACCTGCACGCGGCCATTATCCGCGCCGGCAAGCAGGAACGCGCCGTTGCCAAAGGCCGGCTGCGCGGCGTTGGCTGTCCCCACATCGCCGCCGATGCCAGCCCCGCCAATGCCTCCTTGCGATTGCCCGCCACCGCCAAAGCCGCCTTTGCCGCCCGTTCCGGTTGCGGTCACAGTCGCGTTGAGACCGATCACGATCTCACCGGCTTCGGTTAGAGTGCCCTCACCCTGAAATAGAGCGGTGCCACCTATTCCGTCTCCGCCTTTCGTGCTCTGACCAAATGCCGCTTCGCCGCCAATGCCTCCGGCAAAGGCGTTGGCGTTGGCGTTGAGATTGATCTGACCAACCAAAGCGCGCGCTCCGGCAAAGCCGCCTGTGCCAAGTCCGCCATCGGTCCCGTTGCCGCCCAGAGCCCCCGCAGTCGCGTCAAAATCGCCGGTGACGTTGAGCGTGCCGCCGCCCGTCACAAAGGCGCGCGCGATGCCGCCCGTGGCGCTGCCTCCGACCGAGCTGTCATCATCGCCGCCGGTCGCATCGGCGGTGATCGTCAGCGCGCCGAGCAGGTTCATGGTGTTGACCCCCTCGACCGCAACCGATGCCTGACCTCCGGTTGCGCTCGCTCCGCCATTCACGCTGCTTGATACCGAACCAGTGGCGTTGGCCGAAAGGAACGCGTCCTGACTGATCGTGATCGAGCCGCCATCAGGCAGGATATTGAGCAGAGCCTCACCACCGAAAACGTCGGAGGCCTCGATACCGGTGTTGAACTGGCTTGAGGGACCAAAGGCGTTCGCCTCGATCGTCACCGTTCCCCCAAGGGTAACCACGCCGCCTTGCGCGGCAAAGACCTGCGCAAGGCCGCCGGTCATGTTCTCGCCATTAGTGGCAAAACCATCATTCAGGCCAAACGCACCGGCCGACACCTCGACATTGCCAGCAATATCGAGCGTGCCCCCGTTCGAGCCGACCTGAGCGCGGCCACCCGTGGCGCTGCCAAAATCGCCTTCAACATCGTTCTCTCCGCCAAACGCGTCGGCGGTGACGAAGGCGTCGCCGCCAATTGTGATGGCGCCGCCATTGAAGGCATCGATGAAGGCCTGCCCGCCCTCAGCGTTGATGACCGTGGGATCCGGCAGGCTTGAGCCTTGCACGCCGAAAGCGCGCGAGGAGACCAGCACGTCGCCGGTGATGGTGAAGCTGTTGCCGTTGGTTGCGGTAAGCTCAGAGAAATTGCGCCCCACCATCAACAAATTGCCATCAACACTGCTGTTCGTGTTGTTGGCGGTGACTTGCACTTCTTCGTTGGCGATCGCGAGCACGCTGCTGGATGCGTTGAAATCCTCCAAGAAGACGCTGCCCGCAGGCGGCGGGTTGAACTCATCTTCAGGCTGGGAGAACACCGCGTTGATGCCGTCGGTGGTGGTGCCGTTCTGAACCGTCCGCCCGTTCACATCGTAATTGGCCGACAGGATGATCTCGCCATTGACCACGCCCGCGCTGGCAGCGGGATCAAAGCCAAGATTGCCGCGGAAGATCATGCTGATCGGATCGCTGATCGCCTTGGCGACCGCGTAGATGATGTGGTTGTCGTCGGTGCCAAAGCTGGCCGGGCCGCCGACATCGCCATCGATCTGGACCGGCGTTGTGACATCCGTGCCGACCGGTATCTGGATGTCAAACAGCCCGTTGCTGAGCGTTAACCGCGCGAAATTGGCGCCGACAAAGGCCTGGCTGCCATTCACGCGCGACTGGCCAAACATCTGCACATCGGGCGCTGCGACGATCAAGAAGCCACCGTCCTGGGGCGAGGTGATCTGAGCACCGGCATTGATGATGACCGAAGCGGTCGAGGTCGTGTTGGCATCGCCAAGGATCAGCGTTCCGCCGTTCTCGTTGAAATCCTCAAAGCTTGCGAGGCTCGGCTCGATCGCGGTCAGGATCAGGCCGCCAACATCGAATACCGAGTTCGGGCCAGCGACAATTCCGCTGGGCGAGTAGAACGCGATGGTGCCGCCTGTCTCAAACGCGCCTGAATCGCTGTCGAAATACCGGGAGAGGACCGTCCCATTGAGCACCACGACATCGCCATTAGCCGTTGGCAAAATCCGGTTAAGGACGCCGAAATCGGGGGAGGTAAGATCGTTCTGAAACGTGACAACATTGCCGTCAGGCAAGAAGGTGAGCGCGTTTCCGCTGGCATCCTCGTCTGGCGTCCAGTCGATCACCGTAGTGGCCTCGAACACAGTGATGGTTTCGGTGCCGGTTCCCGTGAAGGTACGCTCGATCGAGCCTACAACGGTGGTATCGCTCGCCTGGATCGCCTGAGCGCGCAGGCGTTCGGGCGCCAGCGTCAACGAAATCGCCAGAGCCATGGGGCCAGCGCCCAGCATAAGCCGCGAGCGGTTCTTGGTCAGCATCGCCATCTCAATATCTCCAAGGCAACAGGCGGGCGGTGAGCGTGAACAGAACCCGGACATCGCCGAGGCTCGCGGCAAGGTCAGGCCGCTCAAGCGGGACCGCAATCATGAAATCGCCCTGGACATTGGCTCCCCAGGCCGCACGAAGGCCGGCTCCAGCGGACCACAATCGGTCAGGATTGAGCGGTCTGCGGCTGGGATCCTCGTTCCAGGCGTAGGCGACATCGGTAAAGACATAAGGCTGGAAGGCTTCGGCATCAGCCGACTTGGGTACGAGTGAGCCGTAACGAACCTCAAACGCGCCTGCGACGCCGCTGTCACCCAGCACAGCGCCCGGATCATAGCCCCGCCCGATGGAGAAGTTGCCGGCAGCAAACTCCTCAAAAGCGGGCAACGGGCTGCTGGAGATCTGCCCCTGCGCGTTGAGAGCGAAGGTCCACAAAGGGGTCGGACGGTACTCGGCCTGCCCGGTGTAGCGAATGAGAAAGGGCGTGGGATCGGCTTCGATCCGGCTGGGAGGGACCGCGCCGCCGCTGACGCAGGCCAGCAAGTCGGGCCGGCAGTCCGGGCTGGTCGAAAAGACATCAAAACCCTGCCGGATTTCCGCCGAATAGCCATAGCGCAGGCGCGGCTCGTAGGGCGTGTAACCGCCTTGGCGCTGAATGCTCTGAGCATCGGTAAACTCGCGGCTGACGCGCGCGTAGAGAGTGCGCACCCGGTCCCGCGTCAACGGCACATTGGCAACGTCGACATTCTGATCAACGATATCGAAGCCGAATTGCACATACGAACTTTGCTTGCGGGTGCGCTCGACCGGAAGGGTGGCGAACACACTGCCAATGACGCTTTCAGATTCGATGTCGATGCCCGGCAGGTTGTTGTCCGGGTCCGTGGTCGAATAGGTCAGGCTTCCGCCAAGGCGCAGGCCTTCGCTGCCCAGCGCAAAGTCATGACCGATCTGGAAGGTCTGCTGCTCAACAAGATCGAGAGTGGTGAACGCGGTAACGTAAGTTCGATCACCAAGGCCGGTCAGATCGTAAAGCTCGCCCAAAACCGTAGCGCCATAGCGCCCAATCGTTTCTGATCCCAGGTTCTGGACATTGGCGAACATCGCGCCTTTTTCGCGCAGCACCGCGACCTCACCCACCAGATCACCCGGCTCGCCATCAACCGCTGGACGCAGCGACAGGCGCACGCTGAGACCCGGCAGGTCATCAGCCAGCAGCAGGTAACGTTCCGCATCAAGCGTGTTGAAGACGTCCTGCTCCACCAGCTTGCGCAGATAGCGCGCGGCGGTTTGCTCCGAAGGGCCCGCATCGCCGCGCACGCGCACCGCGGCCAAACGGCCGAAGATCACACGGAAATCGGCCACTCCATCGCCCAGGTTTTGCTCAGGGATTTCAACCGTGGCGAGATAGCCCGCAGCGCGCAGGATCCCGTTGGCTTGCGCACGGATATCGCACATCACAGAAAGCGGCAGTTCGCGCCCGATATAGCCCTCATAAGCCGCCGCCAATGAGAGGTCAGGCACGCGGTCAAGCCCAATGAATTCCGCGCCACTCAGTGTCAGAGTGATGTCGGCGTATTCCGCGCGGTCAAGCGCGCAAGGGGCGCGCTCAAAACCGCCATCAATGGTGAGCGTGGTCGGACGCTCCTGACGCCGCAGGCTGGGAGGCACCAGCTCGGTACGGTTGGGCGGCGTGATCTGCGGCGGGGCAGGAGGCACCGCTTGCGCGCTCACCGGCGCGCTGGCCAGCAGCGCGAGTGCGGTTGCGCCCGCGGTTGATGCAAGGCTCGTCGCACAAGCGAAAGGCGCGCGCGGCGAACGCGGCGCCGACACGCGACGGATTTCAGGCGTAGACTTATAAACGCTCGACAAAACTGCCCCCCAGTTAGCCTCGAACCTTAGACAAGACTTCAAGGCCCCAATTTTCACTCTGCGATGCGCCGGCCTTTACACCCTGTCCGACGTAGGCAGAGGCTGGCGTTGCGCCGCTTTTGCGGCCTCGCGCACCATCGTGGGCAACCCTTATTCCTGTAGGGCGAGAGTCCTACTCTCCCTGCAAAAGATAACAAGGGAACATCACCAAGACACCCTCTCAATTTCACAGATTGTCGCGTTTGAACAAGAGACTTACGCAAGGATTTCAAGGCCCTTGTCGGTAGCGTACAATTTTGCGCGCAGTCCGGCCTGAGGGTGGGCAAAAGTAAGCCGCCCCCAGCACACGCCGAGATCAAGGCCTGAGCGGACCCGGCCCGATTCGAACGGTGTGTGCCGGGCGCGCTTACGCGCTCAGCGAATGCGCGACGGCGCCACCAGCACGGCGTTGGCAATCATCAGATCAAGCCCGTCGAGATAAGCGCGGGTAGCCGGATCATGGACAAATCCAATCGTGACACCGGCCCCGGTGGGCTGCGCCATGAGATAG
>JBCBYM010000144.1:0-6538 GCA_039815865.1 Pseudomonadota bacterium | reverse complement strand
CAGCATCGCCGCTTGAGGATGCCTGTTTCATCGCGTGGACATGCGCGTATGGCGTCGCAGCCAGCACACCGGTGCCGAACAGGCCAACCGCCAGCCCCACTTCGCGATCCTCAGGCGCGCGCTTCAGGCGCGAAGACTGTTGGCGCCAGCGCTTGAGCACCGCGTTGCCGCCCTGTGTGCGCGGATTGCCCGTGGCAAAGCGTATCACCGCAAGCACAGTCGTGAGGATCATCAGACCGACGAGATACCCCGTCGGCTCACCCAGTTCCTTGCCCGCTTGCTGGCGGTAGAGGCCAAGCAGCGCCAGAGCCACAAGAGGCACAATCGAAAGCAGGCGCAGTTTCACATCCTCGCCGGTCGTCATCAGCAGCTCCCCCTTCTTCAGCCGCGCTTCGATCTCCTTGGCGTGATCCTTGAGCGTGCGCACAACCTCGCTCACCGAGAAGGCGCCGACCTTGCGCAACACCGCTGCTCCCGCTGAGCTGGTATCGGCTCGCATGCGCGCGACCGCGGCCTTGGATTTCTGCGCCTTGTCGAGCGCGCCCTGGGCATAAAGGTCCGCAATGACCGCCAGAGCGTGCCGCTGCGCACCGCCGGCGAGCATGGCGATTTCCTCAGGGTCCTCGATCCGGCCTTTGCGCCCCTCTGGGCGAAGATTGGCCGGGATCCAGAGGGCCAGGCCGGCGCAAGTGGCGAGCATCACGGCGTAGAAGGCCAGGAAATCCGGGCCAGTCCAGGTCTCGAACAGGTTCATCAGAGCATCCCCCTTATCAACCAGCCGGCCATCCCGGCCAGCGCCGCGGTAACACCGATCGCGGCGGCCGCCCTTGCAGGCCGGATGACCATAACATCGCGAGGGTTAACGCGAAATGCCTGCGGATCGATATGAAAGCGGCGCTGCGCATCGGGCCAGGTATCAGCAGGCGGCGCTTGGCCAAAGGCGGCTTCGTAAGCGCTCAAAGTGGCGGCGTATTGGTCGTAATAGCGCGCGCGTTCGACCGAGCCGCCCGCGGTTGGCCCGTGGTGAAACGGCGCGCCCAAAACCTGGGGGCAGAACACCTCCCAATAGTCGCGGCTGTAGGTGAGATGCAGGTGCCAGGCCTGGTCCACCGCATCGCTCGGCGTCACCTGCTGGCCAGCCTCAGCCGTGCGCGCGAGATAGCAGAAGCGCTTGTATTCGAGGATCACCCGCTCGGAATAGGGGGCGGACCAGCGGTTCTCGCGCGCAAGGCGCTGAGCGAAGGTGAGGCTGGCGTCAGCGGGCCCGATTTGATGCGCCTCGATACGATGCCAAAGGGCGGCGTCAAAGGAGACCCGCCGTGTCACCGAAAGACGTCCACAGGAGGCATCCGGCGTCGGTCAAGCGCGCGGGTGAGCAGGAAGGCCAGCGGGTATCCGACGATAAAGGCCGGAACGATCAACACGGTGACCATAAGGCCGAACTCGGGATCCGAAAGACGCGGAGGCCCTCGCTCAATGATGGCGATGACAAACATGGGGCCAATGACAAGGACCGGAGGCGACAGACATGCGATGAATGACCTCAGGCCAGCAGCCAGTCTCGGCAGGAAAACAAAGCCCAAAGCTGCGCCCGCCAAGGCGCCGAAGCCATAGACCGCAAGGCCGAGGACCACAGCTAAGCCAATTGAATCCCATTCCATCCGCGCGCTGCCTCCTTGTTGCGTCTGGTCAGCGTCAGTCCTCGGCGAATTCCTTGGCGATCACAAGCCTTTGCGCGTCCCACTCGATCACGGCCTCTCTTGTCATCGGCACCATGAAGGCGCGCATCCCCTTGGCAGGGGCCGGGTCTTTCTCGATCTCGAGAATGTCGGTGGCGCCGTAATTCTGGACCGCGACGATGCTCCCCACTGGCTCACCCGCGTCGGTGACAACCGGCAGGCCGACAAGATCGGTGTGGTAATATTCGCCCTCGCCCAGCGCCGGGAGAGCCTCGCGCGGCACGGTCAGCACCGTTCCACGCAGCCGCTCAGCCTCGGAACGGGTCCGGGCCTCAGCGAGGCGCGCGACCGCCCCGCCCTTATTGTCTGAACGGATTTTCTTGAGCGTCAGCGTCTGGCCTGTGTCACGGGCGGTAAAGCTCTTATGCGCCGACAGCGCTTCGAGCCCATCGCCAAACAGTTTCAGACGCACTTCGCCATGAATCCCATGCGCGCCGGTGATGGCGGCCAGTTCAATCGGTTTTTCCATCACCGGTGCGCTTGGGATCAGCGGGACTTAGCCTTCGCTCTTTTCCTCAGCGGGCGCTTCTTCAGCCGGAGCTTCTTCAGCCGGAGCCTCTTCAGCGGCGGCTTCGGCAGCGGCTTCTTCAGCCGGGGCTTCTTCAGCGACGGCTTCAGCTTGTGCGGCGGCCTTGGCCTCTTCTTCGGCAGCCTTCGCAGCCGCTGCGGCTTCTTCGGCCTCCTTCAGCTTTTCAGCCTTTTCTTCGGCGCGCTCCTTGGCCTTTTCGCCCGGCTCAGCCTTGTTGGGATTGTTGCGCGCGGTGCGCTCAAGGATGCCGGCTGCGTCAAGGAAACGGTGCACACGGTCCGAGGGCTGCGCGCCCACGCCCAGCCAATAGCGGGCGCGGTCTTCGTTTAGCTTGACGCGGTTTTCATCGTCCTTGGCGAGCAGAGGGTTGTAGGTGCCGATTTGCTCCAGATACTTGCCGTCACGCGGGGAACGGCTGTCGGCTGCGACGATGCGGTAGTAGGGGCGCTTCTTGGCGCCGCCGCGCGAGAGACGAAGTGCAATGGCCATGAGTTGTTACCTTTCGAGTGTGTCTGTCTGAATGCGTTGAATTTGAATGTCGTGAAATTACTTCTTGGGGCCACCAAGGCCGGGGAGACCGGGCGGAAGACCGCCGCCGCCCATGCCGCCACCGCCTCCGCCCAGACCGGGAAGACCGCCAGCGCCGCCCATTCCAGGAGGCATGCCGGGCATGCCGCCGCCACCGAACATGGCTGCCAGCCCCTTGAGGCCGCCCATCTTCTTGATCTGCTTCATTGCGCGCGCCATTTCCTGGTGCATCTTGAGAAGCTTGTTGACCGTCTGAACGTCGGTGCCGCTGCCCCGCGCGACGCGCTTCTTGCGCTTGGCGTTCATTAGAGCGGGGTTGGCGCGTTCCTTGGCCGTCATCGAGCCGATGATCGCGTCCATGTGGATGAGCACCTTGTCGTCCATGTTCGAGGCGGCCATTGCGGCCTTCGCCTTCTTCATGCCCGGCATCATGCCAGCCAGCATGCCCAGCCCGCCCATGTTCTGCATTTGCTTCAATTGCATGCGCAGATCGTTGAGGTCGAACTTGCCCTTCTCGAAGTTGCGGGCAAGCTGCTCCGCCTCTTCTTCCTTGATCGTCGCTGCGGCTTTCTCAACCAGGCTGACTACGTCGCCCATGCCCAGAATGCGGTCCGCGACCGAGCCCGGCCGGAAGGCTTCTATCGCATCGAGCTTTTCGCCCGTGCCGGCAAACTTGATCGGCTTGCCGGTGACCGCACGCATCGACAGCGCCGCGCCGCCTCTGGCGTCGCCATCCATGCGGGTGAGCACCACACCGGTCAGCGGCACTTCGCCCGAAAAGCTCTGCGCAACGTTCACCGCGTCCTGACCCGTCAGCGAATCGACGACCAGCAGCACTTCGGTCGGCGCCGAGACGCTGGAAACCGCCTTCATTTCGGCCATCAGCGCTTCATCGACGTGCAGACGGCCCGCCGTATCCAGCAGAAGAACGTCGAAGTTCTGCAAGCGCGCCGCTTCCATCGCCCGGCGGGCGATATCAACCGGCTGCTGGCCAGCCACGATTGGCAGGGTTGCCACATCGACCTGCTCACCCAGCACCTTCAACTGGTCCTGCGCGGCCGGACGGTTGACGTCGAGCGAGGCCATCATGGCCTTCTTGCCGTGCTTCTCGCGGATGAGCTTGCCAAGCTTGGCGGTGGTGGTCGTCTTACCCGAACCCTGGAGGCCGACCATCATGACCACCACAGGCGGCTTGGCATCGAGCTTCAGGCCCTCGCCCACATGCACAGACTGGCCATCTTCAGGATCGCCGCCGAGCATGGTCACGAGTTCATCGTGGACAATCTTGACGACCTGCTGGCCCGGCGTGACCGATTTGAGGACTTCAGCGCCCACGGCCTTTTCGGTAACCGCATCGATGAACCGGCGCGCGACCGGCAGCGCCACGTCCGCTTCGAGCAGCGCGACCCGCACCTCGCGCATCGCGTCGCGCACGTCCTGCTCATTAAGAGCGCCGCGACCTTTGAGCTTGTCAAAGACGCCGCCTAGGCGGTCGGACAGATTGTCAAACATCGTCTTTAACTCCTATCGAACGCGCTGACGCCCGAAACATGCGAAAAACGCCGGCGGACGAAAACTCGTCGGCCAGCGTGGACCCAAAGGGCCGCTTGCTCATCGATCGCTCCGGCAAACCGAAGCGCTCTTTTGAAACTCTTGATGGTGGAGCCTAGCGGGATCGAACCGCTGACCTCAACACTGCCAGTGTTGCGCTCTCCCAGCTGAGCTAAGGCCCCATATCCATCAATCTGACCTTGTCATAAATAAGGCCATCGCCCCGCTCTCGCAAGGGAGGGCGCCGCTTAGGCGTCTCCCTTACGAAACGCAAGTTCAAAATCAGCTATCGTCGTCGCCGTCACCATCGCCGGTCGCCGCGGCAACGCCGAGATCATCGTCGCCGCCAAGGTCAACATCGTTGTCGGGCGAATCATCGTCGTCGTCGATGTTCTCGATGCCCTTGAGATCATCATCCTCATCGCCGCTCAGATCAGAATCGGCCTCAGCCTCGGGCTTCTTCTTGTCGTCGGGTTCAAACGGGATCGGCTGCTTGGACTTGAGCACCGGCTCAGGCGTCCAGGTGTTGCCGCATTCGATGCAGGTCACCGGGTCTTCTTTGCCCAGATCGTAAAAGCGGGTTCCGCAATTGGGACAGGTACGCTTGGTACCCCATTCAGGCTTCGCCATCTGTATTCCTCACTCGTGGCCGGCGGGTGGGCTGGCCTTGTATAGTCGCAAATTATTGGGATCGGGACCACGCTCATTCAAGCCCTGGATCACACGAAAGCTGTAAAGTGCGGCGCGCCTTGCCAGAAGGGTGGTGCGCTGTCAAAGCCGCTGCCCGATGCCGCAACACACTTTTGTCTCGAATGGCCCGTTAAAGGGCAGTCTTCGCGTGCCTGGCGACAAATCGATCAGCCACCGAGCGCTGATGTTTGCCGGTCTTGCCTTGGGGCAAAGCCGGATCACCGGGTTGCTCGAAGGCGAAGACGTGCTCGCCACCGCGTCCGCGATGCGGCAGCTGGGCGCGGATATCGAGCGCGAGGGTGACGGCACCTGGCGGGTGCACGGAGCGGGCGTTGGCAGCCTTTTGGAGCCGCAAATGGCGCTCGACATGGGCAATTCGGGCACCTCGACGCGGCTTTTGATGGGGCTTTTGGCAAGCCACGACCTCAGCGCCACCTTTGTTGGCGATGCGAGCCTTTCCGGCCGCCCGATGAACCGCGTGATCGGACCCCTGGGTCAAATAGGCGCTGAGTTTCGGGCCTCGAACGGGGGCACCCTGCCCTGCCGGCTGCGCGGCGCCTCGCCGGCTGTTCCCATCCGCTACCGCCTGCCGGTCGCCAGCGCGCAGGTGAAAAGCGCGGTTCTTCTCGCCGGGCTCAACACGCCGGGGACAACCAGCGTGATTGAGCCGGTCGCAACCCGCGACCACACCGAGCGCATGCTGGCCGGGTTTGGTGTGGAACTTGAGATTGGCGAGGAAGACGGCGCGCGCGTCATAAGCGTGACGGGCGAGGCGCAGCTGTCGCCTTGCGACGTTGTGGTGCCGGGCGACCCGTCTTCGGCCGCCTTCTTCATGGTCGCGGGACTGATTGTGCCAGAAAGCGATCTCGTCATCGAGAATGTCGGCCTCAACCCCACGCGCGCCGGGATTGTCACGGTGTTGCGCCAGATGGGCGGCTCAATCGAAGAGCTGAATGCGCGCGAAGTGGGGGGAGAACCGGTGGCGGATCTGCGCGTGCGACACTCCGCCCTCACCGGCGTGGATGTCGATCCCGCGCTTGCCCCCAGCATGATTGACGAATTTCCGGTGCTCTTCGTGGCCGCCGCGATGGCCCAAGGCACCACTCGCACAAGCGGGCTTGAAGAGTTGCGCGTCAAGGAAAGTGACCGGTTGGCTGCGATGGCGGCGGCGCTGACAACGGCAGGCGCGCGCGTGGTCGAGCTTGAAGACGGGCTCGAGATCACCGGCACTGGCGGCGAGCCGCTGCGTGGCACCGCGAACGAGGACATCGAAACCCATCTCGACCACCGGATCGCCATGGCGATGGCGGTCGCCGGCCTTGCCAGCCGCGACGGCGTGCGCGTGGATGATACGGCCCCGATCGCCACGAGTTTCCCGACTTTCATGGACCTGCTCACAGGAGCGTGCCAATGAGGCTGCTTGGCCTTTACGCTCTGGCGATCCTTTTGGCCGCGCCGCTCAACGCTCAGTCGCCGGCGGACGCCGCCGCGCCTCTACCCG
>JBCBYM010000143.1:0-6741 GCA_039815865.1 Pseudomonadota bacterium | reverse complement strand
CTGATCGCAGAAGGCACCGAAAATGTGGCCGTCGGAACCGTGATAGCCATGATCGAAGGGGAGGGCGAAGAGAGCGCTCCCACGGCCAGCCCAGCGGCACCTCCCGCCGATCCTGCTCCAACGGCTGCTCCGGCACCCGCACCCCTTACGGCACCTACCAAAGCGGTGAGCGATCCGGAAATCCCCGCCGGCACCAGCTTCACCGCTATACCCGTGCGCGAAGCGCTGCGCGACGCCATGGCCGAGGAAATGCGCGCCGACAAACGCGTCTTCGTGATGGGTGAGGAAGTCGCCGAATATCAAGGCGCGTATAAGGTCACCCAGGGCCTTCTCGACGAATTCGGGCCCAAGCGTGTCATCGATACACCGATCACTGAATACGGCTTTGCCGGTATCGGCACAGGCGCTGCGATGGGCGGTCTGCGCCCGATTGTTGAGTTCATGACCTTCAACTTCGCCATGCAGGCGATTGACCACATCGTGAACTCAGCGGCGAAGACCAATTACATGTCCGGCGGCCAGATGCGATGCCCCGTGGTCTTTCGTGGGCCCAACGGAGCCGCCTCGCGCGTGGGTGCGCAGCATTCGCAGAATTATGGTCCGTGGTACGCCAGCGTTCCGGGCCTGATCGTGATCGCCCCCTACGACAGTTCGGACGCCAAGGGCCTGATGAAAGCCGCGATCCGTTGCGAGGATCCGGTGGTCTTCCTTGAAAATGAGCTGGTTTACGGGCGCAGCTTTGATGTGCCCGACATCGAGGATCGCGTTTTGCCCATCGGCAAGGCGCGGATCATGCGCGAAGGCGCGGACGTGACGATTGTCTCGTACTCGATCGGTGTGGGCCTAGCCCTGGAAGCGGCAGAGACCTTGGCGGGTGAGGGCATTGACGCCGAAGTCATCGACCTGCGCACTCTACGCCCGCTCGATAAGCAGGCTATCCTCACCAGCCTTGCAAAGACGAACCGGCTCGTGATTGCGGAAGAGGGCTGGCCCACATGCTCTATCGCAAGCGAGGTGATCGCTATCTGCATGGAGGACGGATTTGATGATCTTGACGCGCCCGTCTTGCGTGTGTGCAACGAGGACGTGCCGCTCCCTTACGCCGCCAACCTTGAAAAGCTCGCGCTGATCGACGCACCCCGGATTGTCGAGGCCGTCAAGACAGTGTGCTACGTGTAGGCGAGCCAGTCGCTCTTGAGGCTTGTTGAGGCCCTCAGGGTCGGTCTGCGCTGTATACGGTGCAGTCGGCCACTCCGGTTGCTGGATTGGTCTGATAAAGCTGCGTCAGGTCACGCTGATCGCGCACGTTAAACGCAGCCGTGTAGACGATCTCTTCGTTATCGAGCCAATCGAACGGCGTGAGAGCTTCATAGTCATAAGCGACCTCAACGAACATCACGGCCGTGCCCGCGCTTGCGGTGATCTCAGCGCCCGAGTCGCCCATGCCTGGGTAGCTTGTACCCTCAGCGCCTGTGCCTTCAGCGCCATAGGGCGACTGATAGTTCTTGACGCCGCGGCAGCGCTGCCAGGCGATCCACTGTCCGCCATCCGCGTTCTGCTGCAGGCTGGATACGATAACGCGGCCCTGGTCAAAAAGGTTGATGGTGTCGCCCGCTTTCTCAGCGCCAACGAGCGAGCCGTTGATATCGTCCTCATACACCTTTCGAGCCGTGAGCACGTCGGTCTCACCCACACGCGATGCGTTGTCAGCCACCTGCATCGCGATCTGACTCACTTGCATATGGGTGATGGTGTAATAGGCGGTCTCGGTGCCCATCAGTCCCATGGAAAGGAAGAGCGGCGCGACAAACGCAAACTCGGTCAACGCCACGCCCGATTGCCCTTTGGCCAGAGCGCGGACAAAGCGTCCCAAACGCGAGGAGCGCAGGTCCGTATCAGCGCCGGCCTCACAAACAAGGGCAGGGTCGGCGAACGCGGTGTGAGCCGTCAGACGGGCGTTCATGGGCAGTTTCCTGTTTCGGATGAGATATCTTGTTCATCGTAAGGCTGGTTGCGCAGCACCGTGGACGCGCGCAGCGTTACCTGTTGGGGCATGCCGGCGAGGCCGTACATGGGAAACAGGCGATCATAGCTGACAACGGCGGTGTACAGCACCGCATCACGCGCGCCGCCAATGCCTTGCTCACCGCGATTGTCATCCCATTGGCCGTTGCCATTGGCATCAACAAACACTTCGTTGTTGTTGCACAGACCATCGCCGTTATCGTCGTCGTATTCCTCTTGCTCACCAATATCGCTGAACTCGAAGTGCGACAGTTTTTCGAGCTGAATACTGGCGGCAGCCGGCACAACGGTTGTGACGCGGTCAATCACCGTCTGGTCGATGTTGGCCTCCTGGCTGCCCGCGCTTTCGAGGGTAAGATCACGCCCAGCGGCCTGCATCGCGCCGTTCATCATCGCATGCGTGTACTGGGTGTGCGCCATGTCAAAGATGCCCATGATCATCAGAATGAAAATGGGGGCGACAAAGCCAAACTCAGTCAGCGTCGCGCCGCGCTCGCTGGCGGCGATCCGGCGAAGGAGGGATGCAGGGATCATTCCGTGAGCCTCAGAGCGGCGATGCGTTGGGCGATTTCCTCGAAGGTATCGGCCAGTTCGTCGGAATCGTCCGCCACGAAAGCCCGGCCCGGTGTCGCGCAGTCCGAAAGGTTGGCTGACAGCTCCGTTCCGAAGGCGACGACCCATACAGAGATGTTCTCCTGACGGGCGAGGCGACACGCGGCCTGGAAACGCTCAGCGTGCGCGTCTGAGAGCGTGCCGTTGTCCGCGTTGCCGCTCACTCGGCGCGCCCACCACTCAACACCATAGGTACCGTAGACTTCGCGGTTCGGCGCGAGGATACCATCGGTCATAAAGACGATGTGGCGCGCGATCGCATCGCCGTTAGGCGCCGAAGCGTTATCGGCAGCAAAGATGCCACTGGGCGAGATGAAACGAGCACCCCACAGCATACCGATATCGTGATAGGTGTTGCTGCGGCCTTGCAGAGAGTCCACGTATGACTGCAGGTCGGTGCGCGAGATATCGGTAAGGCGGAAGGCTTCCTTCGGGCACGAATAGCTCGGGCGTGACTGGTTGACCTGGTCGCCGTTCGAGTTGATCCGTTCGTCTTCGGCCACGGCTGATGTGGTTCGATTGCCGCCGTTTGTAGAGGTGCTGGTGGAATCCGAGACGCCATCACCGTTACGGCGTTCCCACGCGATGTTGCGGATCACCGGCTTCCACCGCTCGGCTTGGGTCGAGGGAACGAGGTTGATGTTCATATCGAGTGCACCGGCAGGGATGGGGTCGAAATTGGTTGTGGCAACCGTATCGGCCTCTTCGATGCAGCCATCCCAGGTGAGCGTGGTGTTGTTACCACTCGAGCCGATTGGCACCGTAACCGTGGGCGTACTGTCGTAAACGGACGTTATGTCGACATTCGCCCAACCGGCCGGGCTTCCTGCGGGGTTCGATCCACCCGGAGGGTTCGATGTGTCAATCTCGTCGTAAATCCACTGAGCGAAGGTGATGGTGCCGTCAGGCTGAAGCTCTTCGATGACCTCGAAGGTTACATCGGCGAAATACTCGTAGGTGAACCAACCGGTGCGGCATCTATTGCCGTCGCTTGGCTCATAAAGATACCCCGACTCCCCGCGCCAAAGGGTTTCATTATCATCATCGTATTCGGTGTAACGGAAATCGCCTTCGATACGCTGGCTGTTCGAGCCCTGGTGGGTCCCAAGATCGGTCTGCACCTGATCGGTAAAGCTAGCGGGCGCAAGCGCTGCACATTCCGCTTCGCTGCTCGTGGTCGTATCAGTCTCGACCACCGGGCCGATATAGGTTTCTTCCGTGCGGTTATCGATTTCGGTGGTTTGCTGGCCAATCGCGACCCAGTCTTCGCCCTCTTCATATTCGGCCCAGCGCGACTGAAAGACGGCGTTTCTAGCCATCCAGCTCGGGTTTACCTCGATGACCGACTTGCCGACATTCACATTGGAGGCGTAAGGCACCATGCCATAGCGCACTTGTGCCTGCGGCGAGGTCGAAGCTTCGACCGTGTCGTAGAAGACCATCACCGCTTCGCGCAGCCCCTTGATCTTGGCATTGGGGGCCTCGGTGTTGTTGCAGCTCCCGCCATTGGGGTTGTCAGGCGCGCAGTTCATCGAACCGGTTACGTCGACGACAAACATGACGTCGGTGTTCGAGATGTTGATGTCGGCGGTGCAGGTAACGGCGAGGTTGAATTCGCCATACCCGAAAATGCCCATCAGGCTGGTCGGCAGGATACCCGAAGCAGTGCCGTTGACCTCGCCTTCCTGGGTGCCCACGTAGTTGCGCGCCTGGTTCTCGAGGCCAAACATCCCATCTTCGTAGTTCTGGTCGAAGAAGTTCTCACCAATCTGTTTATGCTCGGCAGTGAAGGTGTCGTCTGCCATGGCGCGGCGTGCAGCCAGCGCTCCGGCATCACACGCGGCCTGAAGGCGCGTTTCGGCCATGTAGAAACGGCTTGCATCCACCGCTCCACCAACCATCGCAAGCAGCGGAACCATCGCTGCGGCTCCGATTGCAATCGTGTTTGCTGCCGCGTCCTAGATCAGTGACCGAAGAAAGCCGCTTTTAGAGTGCTCTGGCTGGCTCATGCTTTAGGTGTCCTTTGCCCCGTCCGGGCGCGTCTGTGCACGGGTCACGAAATTACATGTCGCGGGTTTATCGGACGGCTAGTAAGCGATTTGCGAAGTTTCGTGGTTAACGAACCCCTAAGCATGGCTCGCGGGTCATAATTCGGGCGAGCGTCCCAATCTTGGACAATCCGCTTGACACGGAACCTAAACCCACGCTTATCCGCGCCTTCGATGGCTTTTGTCCCCTCCGAACCCCTGTCTACCGAGGCGCAATTGGCGCTTGCGCACACTTCGGGAAATACGCAGGGCGCGTTAACGATACTTCTTGAGTTCGATACCCGCCTGGGGCGGATTCTCGCGGCTACGACAGAGCCGATGCTGGGCCAAATGCGGCTTGCCTGGTGGCGCGATGCGTTAGGGATGGACGTCAGCGATAGACCGGCCGGAGACCCGGTGCTCGATGCGATTGGATCGACCTGGCGGGGGTATGAGGCGGAACTGATCGCCTTGGTGGATGGCTGGGAGCATATGCTGAGCGATCCGCCGCTGTCACACGAGGCGGCGTGCGCTTTTGCTGATGGACGCGGGGCGGCGTTTGGGGCCTTGGCTGCGTATTCGGAGCGAGGAGAGGCGCTGCGCCCTCGACTTGAGTCGGCAGGGCGAATCTGGGCCGTGGCGGATGCGGCGAGCCATATTGACGCCGCGGCTGAACGCGAAACCCTGGTTGAACTGGGCCGCGCCTTGCCACCGCCTGGCTCGCTTCCGGCGCCCTTTCGCGGCGTTGCGATTCTTGCCTCTCTTGGCGCCCGCGCGCTGAAGGCCGGGGGGGCGCCGCTGATGGCCGGACGCGGCGCCGGGTGGACCGCGTTTCGCGCTGGCTTGTTAGGTCGCTGAAATCCTCTATGTTTTGCCTCTGGGCGCGGCAGCGGCCGTGGCATGGGACACAAAGCAATGCGGCAAACGGTTCTCGGTGTTTTTGTAGGGCTGATCCTGGCGGGGGTGGGTGTGTTTTGGTGGCAGGGTCAGGCGCAGGTCGAAGAGCGCGCTCCGCCACCGCCCGAGCCGGAAGAAACCGTGGCCCCGCAGGACGATCTGCCCATAGTTGATCCCGCGGATCTGGAAGGGCCCGCTCCCCCCGAAGCGAGCGCGCTAACCCGCGAGGAAAAGCGCTTCTTCCGCTATGACCGCGATCGCGACCGGATCATCACGCGCAACGAAATGCTCTCCACACGCTCCGACGCGTTCCGCAAGCTTGATGTTGACGGGAACAATCTTCTGACTTTCGAGGAATGGGCCGTCACCACCGTCAACCGGTTTGAAGGGGCTGATGGAAATGGGGATGACAAGCTGACACCGGCCGAGTTTGCGACCACGGCTCCCAAGCCTAAACCCAAAAAGCCTAAGCCCGCCTGCGCGTGCTGATCAGGCGGGCACCGCTTCGCGCTGCGCGCTGATCCATGCGGCAAGATCCGCTTTGGCGCGGTTGGTGTAAGCTTCCTTGCGCTGCTTCTTCTTCACTTCATGAAGCGGCGGGAAAAGCCCAAAGTTCACGTTCATGGGCTGGAAGGTGTCCGCTTCGGCATCGCCGGTGATGTGACTAAGCAGCGCTCCCATTGCGGTTGAGGAGGGAAGGGGCTGCCAGTCGCGCCCCGCAAGCTCGTTGGCTGCCATCATGCCAGCGACCAGTCCGATGGCCGCGCTCTCGACATAGCCCTCACACCCCGTAACCTGACCGGCGAACCGGATATGCGGGGCCGCTTTCAGGCGCAGTTGGCGATCAAGAACCTGAGGCGAATTGAGGAACGTGTTGCGGTGAAGCCCGCCCAGACGCGCAAACTCTGCGTTCTCAAGGCCGGGGATGGTGCGGAACAGTTCAACCTGCGCGCCGTACTTAAGCTTGGTCTGGAAGCCGACCATGTTCCAGAGCGTGCCCAGCTTGTTATCCTGGCGCAGCTGCACCACCGCGTAAGGCCAGCGGCCTTGAGGGTGCTCATCGGTGGTGTCGTAGGGGTTATCCAGCCCAACGCCCTTCATCGGACCATAGCGTAGCGTTTCCACCCCGCGCTCGGCCATTACCTCGATCGGCATGCAGCCATCGAAATAGGGCGTGTCC
>JBCBYM010000142.1:0-6781 GCA_039815865.1 Pseudomonadota bacterium | reverse complement strand
CTGTCGGCTGGCCAACTGCATCGCTTGTGGCAATTGCTGCTCAAGGGGCATGACGAGGTGCGCCTTGCGCCTGATCCGCTTGTCTCGCTTCAGATGGCGCTTCTTCGCGCTTTGCACGCGGCGGACCTGCCAGATCCCGGAAAGCTGGCGCGCCGGATTGAGCAGATTGCCAGCCAGCCGGCCCCTGCCAGCCAGCCGGCTCCGGCCAGCGCGACCGGAACACCCGCGCCGGGCGGCGCATCCTCGCCCGCAGCGCGCGCTGCTCCCGCCCCCGACTGGGCGCAGCTGGTCGAGGATATGGACCGCGCCGGACACATGCATGTCGCTGAGATGATGCGCTCGCGTATGCGGGTGATTGAGCTTGGCGCTCAGCGGCTGATCTTTGCCCAGGCCGACAGTTTTCCCGATGATCCGGGACCGGACGTGAAAGAGGCGTTGTTCAAGCTCACCGGCCAGCGCTGGCAGGTTGAGCGTGGCCAAGGCGAAGGACATCCCACTTTGCGTGAACAGGCGCAGGCCGCCGCGCAGGCCGAGCGTGAGGCGACCTTGTCCGATCCGCTGGTCAAAGCCACATTTGAAGCGTTCCCCGATGCGGAACTGATCGAAACCCAGCCATCGCCGCAAGACGCATCCCCGCGCTCTTCGGCTGCGAATGGCACCTGGAACTAAGCGAAAGGACACCCCCTGATGAAGAGCATGGAAGAGATGATGGCCGCCGCGCAGCAGGCTGCGGAAACCATCCAGAACCAGATGAACGACATGCAGGTGAAGCTCGATTCGATTGAGGTTCAAGGCACTGCCGGTGGCGGCCTTGTCACTGTGCGCGCCACCGCCAAGGGCCGCATTATGGGCGTCAGCATCGATGACAGCCTGATGAAGCCGGAGGAAAAAGGCATCCTCGAAGACCTCGTCACCGCCGCCTTCAACGACGCGCGCGACAAGGCCGACCGGGTGTCCGCGGAACAGATGAAGGAAATGCAGGGTTCGATGGGCCTGCCGCCGGGCTTTAACCTGCCGGGCATGGAGTAACCCAGCGCCGCTAGAGGCCTTTGCGACCGAAACCGGATCGTGTTGGCGCAGCTGGCGCATTGTTCGCATTAGCCGAGTGAGCAGCCGGGTTGCTGTCGCGCTTGTTCATATAGCGTGAGAAGGCAGCGTCGACATCGAAATCCGATGGCTGCTTTTCGGGCGCGTCAACGATCTTGCGTGCCGGCCTTACTTTAGCCTCAGGCTCTGCACTCTCGTCTTGCTTAGAGCGTTTTGAGAACGGCAGATCGGCGGAAAAACCGCGAAAGGCTTTGAAGAAGCAATAGAGCGCTCCGCCCAAAGTGCCCAAAGCTGCAAAGTAGAACGGCAGCCTGGCTTCCGGTGTTCCCCCAAGGTCGCCAAGCGCTTCGATCAGACCGGCCAGCCAAACAAGGCCCATGCCCGCCAGAATCCAAACTAGATAATGCACCGCATGCTCTCCTGCGAAAATCGAGAACGCGCGGATAGCATTGGGCGGTTAATACAGCGTTGGCGCATCCACAGCTTCGTGCAGCGAGCCATTGCGGGCGGAGCAGCCTCTACCCATATTCCTCTCAAAGGCGCGCCCAAATGGCGGCCATGGATAGCACTTTATGACCGAGCAATTCCCTCTCCTTCCCCTTCGCGATATCGTCGTCTTTCCTGGCATGGTTGTGCCGCTGTTCGTGGGGCGAGGGAAATCGGTAGCCGCGCTTGAGGCGGCGATGGACGCATCGAAGGATATCTTCCTCCTCGCGCAGCTTGATCCCAGCACCGATGATCCTGAGGCCGATGATCTCTACGACACAGGCGTCGTGGCGCAGGTGCTCCAGCTTTTGAAACTGCCTGACGGAACGGTTCGCGTCCTGGTCGAGGGCACGCATCGCGCCAAGCTTGGCACCTTGAAAGCCGAGGGCGACTATGTGCTCGCGGATGTAACCTTGCTCGACCCAGAAACGGTGGCGGGCAGCGAAGTGACCGCGCTGATGCGCCAGGTGACCGAGCAATTCGGCGAATACGCCAAGCTCAACAAGAAGATGGGCGATGACAACAACAATGTCGACCTGACTGAAGTTGATGACGCTGGCCAGTTGGCCGACACGATCGCTGCGGCTCTGAGCGCCAAGGTTTCCGACAAGCAGTCCATCCTCACTGAAGCCAGCCCCTTAAAGCGGCTGGAACTCGTTATGGCGTTTATGGAGGGCGAGCTTTCTGTCCTTCAGGTAGAGCGCAAGATCCGTGGCCGTGTGAAGCGTCAGATGGAGAAGACCCAGCGCGAATATTACCTCAACGAGCAGTTGAAGGCGATCCAGAGCGAACTGGGCGGTGGTGATAGCGATGATGGCGACGAGATCGCCGAGCTGACCGAGAAGATTGAGAAGACCAAGCTTTCCAAGGACGCGAAGGAAAAGGCCAACGCCGAGCTCAAGAAGCTGCGCGGCATGCAGCCAATGAGCGCTGAGGCGACCGTGGTGCGCAACTATCTCGACGTGCTTCTCGGCCTGCCCTGGGGCAAGAAGAGCCGCGTCAAGAAGGACATCGCCAAAGCGCAAGACGTGCTCGACGCGGACCATTACGGGCTTGAGAAGGTCAAGGACCGGATCATCGAGTATCTCGCCGTGCAGGCGCGCACCAACAAGCTCAAAGGTCCGATCCTGTGCCTCGTTGGTCCTCCCGGCGTCGGCAAGACTTCGCTGGGCAAGTCAATCGCCAAGGCTACAGGGCGCGAGTTCGTTCGCCAGTCTTTGGGAGGCGTGCGCGACGAAGCCGAAATCCGAGGCCACCGCCGGACTTATATTGGCTCAATGCCGGGCAAAATCGTGAACAATCTGAAGAAGGCCGGAACCAGCAACCCGCTCTTCCTGCTCGACGAGATCGACAAGCTGGGTCAGGACTTCCGTGGCGATCCGGCCTCGGCGCTGCTCGAAGTGCTGGACCCGGAGCAGAACGATAAATTCCAGGATCACTATCTGGAGCTCGACCTCAACCTTTCGGACATCATGTTCGTCACCACCGCTAACAGCCTCGACCTGCCGCAGCCCTTGCTCGACCGGATGGAGATCATCCGCCTTGAAGGCTACACCGAGGACGAGAAGGTTGAGATCGCAACGCGTCACCTGATCGCCAAGCAGGTTAGCGACCATGGTCTCAAAGACGGCGAATTCGAGCTCACAGAGGCGGGTCTGCGCGACCTGATTCGCTATTACACTCGCGAGGCGGGCGTGCGCACCTTGGAGCGCGAGATTGCGCGGCTGGCGCGCAAGAGCTTGCGCAAAATTCTCGAGAAAGAGGCGACCTCGATCACCATAACGCCGGAAAACCTCGGCGAGTTCGCCGGTGTGCGCAAATTCAAGCACGGCACGTCCGAGGAAGAGGCGCAGGTCGGAGCAGTCACCGGCCTTGCCTGGACGAGCGTGGGCGGCGAATTGCTCACCATCGAAAGCGTCACCACGCCGGGCAAGGGTGAGGTCAAGACCACCGGCAAGCTCGGCGAAGTGATGACGGAAAGCATCGCGGCGGCCTTCAGCTTTGTGAAGTCGCGCGCGCCCGCATACGGTATCAAGCCGAGCCTGTTCCAACGCAAGAATGTCCACATCCACTTGCCCGAAGGAGCCGTCCCCAAAGATGGTCCGAGCGCAGGCATCGGAATGGTCACCTCGATCGTATCAACCCTGTCGGGCGTCGCAGTGCGGCCAGATGTGGCGATGACCGGCGAGGTCACGCTGCGCGGCCGGGTGCTTGCGATTGGCGGGCTTAAGGAAAAGCTGCTCGCGGCCTTGCGTGGAGGGATCAAGACGGTCCTCATACCAGAGGAAAACGTCAAGGACCTCGCTGAGATACCCGACAATGTGAAGGAGGGCCTCGAGATCATCGCGGTCAGCCATGTCGACCAGGTGCTCGAACGCGCGCTCACTGATATGCCATCCCCGATTGAGTGGAGCGAAGCGGACGATCTGGCAAGCCAGCCTGGGGCCGGTTCGGGTGGCAATCCTTCGGGGTCGCCTTCTGGTTCGGATGTCCCAACCGCTCACTAACCCGCTTGCCGCTCCAATCTCCGCTCGAGCCGGGGGCATACAACCGGCCGGTGGTTGCGCCGTCGGTGCGGGTTTGGGCTGGTGTCCGGAAGTTTCGGCTCGGCCGGAGTGTAATTCATCGCAAATGGGTCAAAATCGGCTGCGAGCCGGGCTTTTCTGGGCGATTTGCCTTTGACAGCCCTTCGAAAAAGGTCTCAATTTGGGGCTTCTCGGGAAGGCGATTCACCCAAGGGCAGTTAGTAGAAGTATAGAGGGGTACCAGGAATGAACAAAAATGATCTGATCAGCTCAGTTGCTGAGACAAGCGGTCTTTCAAAGAACGACGCGTCAAATGCTGTTGAAGGCGTATTTGATGCGATTACGAAAGCTCTTGCTGCTGGCGACGAAGTGCGACTGGTCGGGTTCGGGACTTTTTCTGTGGCCAAGCGCAAGGCGTCTACAGGCCGCAACCCCCGTACTGGTGAACCGATGAATATCCCGGCATCGACCCAACCGAAATTCAAGGCCGGCAAGGGCCTCAAGGACGCCGTCAACTAACCTTGAATGGCAAACGGCGCGGTGCCTCGCGCCTGTGAAATGACAACCCCGCCGATCGATCTGATCGGCGGGGTCTTTTCTGTCTGGTGTGGCTTTTCCGGCTCAAGCCACGACCCAAAGCTCACCTTTTCTATTCGCCAAGATCAATCAGTGCGGTGGGCGCCGCCTTGGTCCGCGGGCTGATATTCCACGTCAGCATTTCCCCGGTGGCAGTTGGGTTGGCGCCTTCGTCGGTGTTGTTGGCCCGGATATTCATCGCACCTGTGGTGAGGATGGTGAAGGTGCCTTCGATCGTCGGAAGGTTGGGCATCGCTTCGCCATTGTCTTCCGATTCCGGTGCAAGCGCGGCCATACCGGCCATACCGGCGAGGCCCCCCATCATCGCCCCCATTGGGTTGTCATCGTTTTGCGAGGAAAAGCCGGGCGCGTTTACGCGAAGAGCGTTGCCATCGCGCAGGAACAGCTGGACGAACGGATTGGTTGAGGGAACCCCTTCGATTAGGGGGAACTGGAAATCGTGCGTCAGCTTGCCTTCAAGCCGAAAACTCACATCGAAGACGCCGTCTCCCTTGTCTTCAACGCGGTCCCAACCCTTCTGGCGCAAAAGCAACCGTGTGAACTGGGCTGTAGCTTCGGGATCCGTTGCATCAATACCCCCCAAGAGAGCCGACATCTGCTCCGCTTTCTGAGCGGATTCGGCGGCGCGTTGTTCGGCTCCGGCTTCCCAGGCTGAGCGTTGGCCTTCGATCTCGTTGCGGGTGCACTCGCGCTCCTCGAAGGAATTGTCGACAAAGCAGGCCTCGGGCTCGAACTCCTTGGCGCTTTCCCCCATTTCGGCCAACTGAGAAAGACCCAGGAAGAAGATCTCGCCATCATAGGTGAAGGTGAAATCCTGATCCGGCCCCAGCACAAGTTCCGAGGTAAACTTGCCCGGAGTGATAAAGCAGCCGGTCAAAAGCAACGAAAGGCTGGCGATGAGAGTGGCCGCGACGGCGCGCAAAGGCGGGCGGGATCCGATAAGCGTGGTCATGACGAGTGTCCTCCCCTAGTTCTCGATTGAGTATCCTTCTATCCGCCTCGCGTTGCCACAGCGTAAAGAGAAATGGCTGCCGCGTTAGAGACGTTTAGGCTTTCAATATCCGATGTGATGGGCAGCCGCGCAAGGGTGTCGCAATGCTGCGTGATATTGTGCCGCATGCCTTCACCCTCAGCGCCCAGCACGAGCGCGATCGGTCCTGCGGTGAGAGTTTCGGCCAGTGTGGCTTCGGCCTCGCCCGCAAGACCAATGCGCCAATACCCCGCCTCAGCCAGATCATCGAGCGCGCGCGCCAGATTGACGACGCGCACCCAGGGCACGGTCTCCAGCGCGCCCGAAGCCGACTTGGCAAGGACTCCGCCTTCGGGTGGAGCGTGGCGATCCTGCGTTACGATGGCAGCGGCGCCAAAGGCCGCGGCGGAACGCAGGATGGCGCCCACATTGTGCGGATCGGTCACCTGATCGAGCACAACAACAGGGCGCGCCGGATCGCCATTCGCAACCTCATCAAGAAAGGTGCCGTCCAGCGGCTCGCATTCAAGGACTAGGCCTTGATGAGGGGCGTCCTTGGCAACAAGGCGCGCAAGATCCTGGACATCGGCGTATTCGACCGGAAAATCAGGCGGCAGTTCGCCATCAAGGGTATCTAACCCCTCGCGCGTGGCCCACAGCTTGCGGTGCTGGCGATCGGGGTTCTTGAGTGCAGCTTCAACCGGGTGGCGGCCCCAAAGGCGCACATGGCCCGCGCTGGCGCGACCCGATCCTCGGCCGCCTTTCATCCGGCCCGCCCGTCCGCGCAGCGCCCGCTTCTTCTCACCCTTTGCCATTTGTGTTCCTGATCGTTTGAATATTGTGGCTCCCCTGCCAGCCGCCCCATTGACAGGCAAGGCTCGCTTCGCCAAAGGGCGCGTCTCGGCAAACGGGGCCGCGCGCTGAAGCGAGGGTTCCCACGCGCGATCGAGCTGCTTTTTCGCGAAAGCGCCTCAATCGCACTTTCACGAGCATTCGTGTGGACAGGTGGCCGAGTGGTTAAAGGCAGCAGACTGTAAATCTGCCCGCGCAAGCGTACGCTGGTTCGAATCCAGCCCTGTCCACCACCAACTGTCTCACGGGGTCTCATATGAGTTCACGAGATCTTAAAAAGATCTGAATTCCAACGATCTGTAAG
>JBCBYM010000141.1:0-6789 GCA_039815865.1 Pseudomonadota bacterium | reverse complement strand
CACACCTGCAAGGCGCCCTCCGCGGCGGCCCCCGGCTGTTCGCACGGCGTCAACAATATAGGCTGTGGTCATTGTCAGGGGGTCCTCTCTCAACTCAATTTTATTTTGAGACCCAGTTATGGGAGCGGCGGGCCCAAATCAAGCGCGCAAAGACTGACCCGCCGGTCTTGTGCGCGCCGCTCGCGGGTGGCAGATTCAAGAGCGTAAAGGCAAGGGCAGTCACGCCGAAGCCGCCGATCCAAGATCAGTGATGACCCCAAACCAGTGATGACAACGAAGCTCGACCTTCCGCAAGCCCGATCAGCCATCATGACTGCCATGCATTCCGGCAACTTGGATGCCGCGCGCGATCTGGCCAGTAAGGCTCGAGACGCTTTTCCCAATGACGCGCGGCTGGCCCAGCTATCTGGTAGCATTGCTCTCAAAACCAACGACCCGGCCCGTGCGGCGGAGTTCTTTGAGGCGGCCGTGCGGCTTGAGCCGGGATCGCTCGCCTTCGTTCTTGATCATACGATCGCGCTTCAGCGGCTGGGGCGCCATGCTGACGTGCTCTCCAATCTGGCGCGCTACGAAGCGCAGGGCCGCTTCGACATTCGCTACGCAAACACGATGGCCGCGTCTTATCGGGAGATGCGAAATCTGGCTGAGGCGGCGTTTTGGTACGATCACGCGCTGAGCCTCGACAATCGCAACCGGTTGGCCCTGATGGGCCGCTCACGGGTGGCGCTGGAGAGATGCGAAGAGACAGCGCTCGCGTTCACGGACAGGGCGCTTGCGGTCAATCCGGGTGACGCCAATCTCTGGCTCGGAAAGGCGAATGCGCTTGATATGGCGGGTGATCATGACGGCGCTTTGCTGGTCGCGCGCCAGATCGTCGAACAGGCGCCTGGACTTATCGATGGCCTGTCTCTCTTGGCGCAATTGCGTCTGGCGCGCGGGGATGAGGACTTCGCTTCGCATTATAACGATGCTGCAAGCAAGCAGCCGCAAAACCCCAACATCCCGCTTGCCCATTGTAGCACTCTTGAGGGTGCCGGGCAGTCAGCGCAAGCAGCCGACGTAGCAAGCCGGGCGCGTATCGCCTTTCCCGATATCAGCCACTTTGCCCTGCTCGAAGCCTTGCACCGTGGCAGCGCGGGCCAGTGGAGCGAGGCGGACGCGATCTTTCGCACGCTTGAGGACACCAGCGCACAGCGCCACCTCCACGAAGCGCGGCATCGTCTGCGCGGCAACGCACCCGATCAGGCTGAGGCATTGCTTGAGAAAGTCTTGGCTAAGCAGCCCTGGGACATAGCCGCCTGGGCGCTGCGCGGGATTGCCTGGCGATTGCTCGACGATCCCCGGCGCGAATGGCTTCACGAACAGTCCGGGCTCGTCAATTTCCTGCCTCTGGCTGGCGAAAGTGATCTTCTCGAGCGTGTGATCGATCACTTGCACGACCTCCACGCCCGTTCGCCCTTCCCCCTCGGCCAGAGCCTGCGCGGGGGCACTCAGACCCGTGCGAACCTGTTCGATTATGCAAGCCCGGTCCTCGGCGAATTGGCACATGCGATCAAGGCCACGCTGGAGGAGTACAGGGCAGGCCTGCCAGACCACGACGCGACGCATCCGCTTCTTCGTCACCGGGCGAGCGATTGGCGCTTTGATGGCTCATGGTCGGTTAGGCTCACCGGTGGCTCCGATCATCACGCCGCGCACATTCACCCCGCCGGGATCATATCCTCAGCGCTCTATCTGGTTGTGCCGGAAAGCGCTCAGGAGCAGGGCGGCGGAGGCGCGCTGGAGGTTGGCCGGCCTGCGACCAATCTCGACCTCGATCTTCCCCCGCTCGCGACACTCCAGCCGCGTCCAGGTCACCTCGCCCTCTTTCCCTCAACGCTCTACCACGGAACCACACCATTCAAGGGCGAGGAGCGCATGACGGTGGCGTTCGACGTCGTAGTCTGACAAGGGCCAATGGGTATGAGCACAAAGCCTTCAGCTGACCCTTGGGGTGATTTCTGGGCAATCAACAAGCGCAGCCGCGTGGTCGGTGGCGGCAATGGCTGTCTGCCCCAGCGATGGGGAGCCATTGAGCGCGCATTGCAGGACGCCTGGGAGCGGTTCGTTCAATCGGTGGATGAGGACGGCACGGTTCTTGATCTGGCAACGGGCGATGGCCGCATCATGGGCTGGATGCAGCAAAAGCGTAACGACCTATCCTTCATCGGCATCGACCTTTCGCCGAGCCTTCCCCCACCGCCGCCCGGAACCCAGTCTCGCAGCGGTATTCCGATGGAAGTTCTGCCCTTTGAGGATGCTTCGATGGCCGCTGTCGTTAGCCAGTTCGGTTTCGAATACGGCGATGTTGCAAAAGTCTCGAAGGAGATCGCCCGCGTTCTTGCTCCTGGTGGACGGGTTGGCCTCATTATGCATCGCGGCGATGGACCGATCCTGGAACACAACAAGGCTCGGCGCGCGCAGCTTGTGTGGGCTCTCAAGGACAAGGGCACCGCGCGCAAGGTCAGAAACATCCTCGCAGATGGCCCCGCCGCCATAGACAAGGCGGCCAGCCTTGCTGAACGTGTGGCGAGCCAGGGGGCAAAGCGCTTTGGAGAGACCTCGCCCGCATGGGAAATTCCCGAAGCGATCAGACGCACCTGCCTCATGGGGCGCAGTTCGGGGGTCGCCTCCATCATCGAGACCATCGGGACGATTGAAAGCCACGCCAGGAACGAGCTTGGCCGGATCAATTCGCTGGCCGGCGCCTGTGCGACCGCCGATCGCAGGGACGCGATCATCGCGGAATTTGGCAAGCATGGCCTTGCATGTGCCCAGCAATACGCGCTGAGCGAACCGTCAGGCCGTGCTTTTGCGGATTTCGCCGAGTTCAAATGAACCCTCTGCCGCCGCGCTGACGCGCTGCAAACCGCTATCCACCCAATAGAAAAGGGGTGCGAGGACATGATCCCCGCACCCCATTTTCTAAGGATTGGTGCCGCCAGCTCGAGCCGGCGGCGCCAGTCGGATTAGAAGCGGAACTGCGCTCCGATAAAGAAGTCACGACCAAGAACGTCGAACGTGCTCGGGAAGGTGTTCGCCTGCTCCGAGTTGTCATCGCCGACCAGGATCGAGTTCGTGTCGTTGATGACGCTTCCGTCCGGGCCGAAGATCGGCGTGTCCGGCAGAGTGTCGAACAGGTTGTTGACACCAGCCGTGATGGTCACGTTCTCAGTCGCGTCGAAACGGAACGTGAGATCGATCAGGTCATACGCGTCGATGCTCTGACCAAGACCGTTCTCTTCACCCTCGATCGGGTTATCCGTGTCGGTGCCCGACAGGTGACGCCAGCGGGTCGAGACCGTGAGCGGACCGTCGATGTAGCTGAAGCGTGACGTCCATTTGAACGTTGCCTGAGGTTCGTCGCAGGTGGTCCCGTAGAAGCCAGCACAGCTAATGACATCGGTTGGATCAAGCGGGTTAGCCTGAAGGTCGTTCGTATCGGTCCATGTACCAATGAAGTTCATGTCGAACCGAGCAACATCGTCGCCAAGCAGCGAGAACCCAAGATCGGTCGAGTAGTTGACCGTAAGGTCGATACCCGAGGTGCTGAGTTCACCGACGTTCGAATCACCCTGCGTTGGCAGGACATCACGACCAAAGGCACCCGCATCGTCACGCGTTCCGATGAACGGCGCACAGAACGGGTCATTAAGATCCTGAGCGGTCTCGAAGCAGAGATCAAGCGAGGTCTGGAACGGGAGCGTCACAATCGCATCTTCGATGGTGATATCGAAATAGTCGGCTGTGACCACGAGGCCCGGGACGAAGTTCGGTTCAAGAACGACACCGATGGTGAAGCTGTCCGAGGTTTCTTCAAACAGGTTCGGGTTACCACCGATCGACGTGGCGATCTGCGGGTCCGGCTGAATGATTTCGTTACGCGGAACACCGGGGGTGGTCTCGATCCCGATATTGCCCTCGGGAACACCGTTGGCGATACAGGTCGCACGAACTCCGCCCTGCGGCTCGTCCGCACCGATACCGGCACACGGGTCATTGGCACCCGGGAAGTTGTTGGCGGAACCACCAAACAGCTCACCCACGTTCGGCGCACGCACCGCGCGCTGATACTGACCGCGGAAGGTGATGTCTTCGATCGGGCTGAACTGGAGACCAGCAGCGTAAGTCCAGACACCGCCAACCGATTCAAGCGAGTAGTCCGAGTAACGACCAGCCGCGTTCAGTTCGAAGCGCATACCGCTCTCGGTCTCGTACGGAATGACGAGTTCGGCAAACACTTCGTTGACATCATAGCCACCGTCGGTCGGTTCACCAGCGTTAAAGCCGGCGACATCGCCCGAGGCGAGGAACTGGTCAGGCAGGAACTCTGCGCTCACGAGACGACGCTCGACACCAGCTGCAAAGCCGATCGGTTCAGCTTCGCCCAGCGAGAAGTCACCGAAGGTCCCCGACACAACGCCGCTCATGACCTGAAGCGTCGAGATATCGCCGTTCTGCGCCTGAATGCGGAACACGTCGACCATATCCGGCGTCAACTGGTTGGCACCAAAGATGTTGATCTGCTCCGGGCCGGTACCGTTGATTGCTTCAGTGAATTGCGAAACCGATGCGTTACCCTGCTGAATGTTAGAGTTACGCGTACGAGCGTACAGATAGTAGGCATCGTAGCTCAGGTAGTCGTTGATCTCGCCGCGCGCACCAGTCGCGATGCGGAAAGCGCTACGCTCATCGAGGTTGTTACGTCCGCCGGCCTCTTCAAGACGACGACGAACCTGCACGTCAACCAGGCCATCGTTGGCCTGATCACCGGTTTCAGCGGCGTCCAGCGCGCGGAATTCGGCAGCAGTCCCAGCGCTGATAAAGCCGTCGCTTTCAAGCTGGTCGATATCAAGGAAGGTGTTGACCAGGATCGGCGTCGGGGCGAGTTCGGCGGCAACGCGGTTGTTGACGTACGAAACTTCGCCGTAGACTTCGAGCGAGCTGCTTACTTCGTAGTTGGCGTTACCGCCAAGAAGATAACGCTCTTGCGGCAGCTGCAGGTAGTTAACCGGAGCGTAGTTGTAGAGATCGTCCGGTGTCTGATATCCGCGCAGTTCGCCCGGTGTACCAAAGATCGCCAGGTTGTTGCCGTTCTCGTCAAACGACGAATCGGTGTAGCCGGCGCTGGTGCGGTCAGCATTGCCACGATAGGTCAGGCGCGTTTCAGGCGGAAGCGAAGAACCACCCGGCGTGAACTGGGTGTCACCCGAACCGAACAGAACGAACTCTGAGAAACCACGATCGCCCTGGAAGATTTCTTCACGATCGAAATACTCACCGTAGATCGTCACGTTACCGCGACCGTCGGCAAAATCCGAACCAATCGCACCGTACACCTGAAGGCGGGCGCCATCGCCACGCTCGGTGATCGAATACTGGCTGCCCATTTCCACGCCCTGCACTTCGCGAAGGCGGAAGTTGACAACGCCAGCAAGCGCGTCTGAGCCGTACACAGCCGAAGCACCACCGGTCACCGTATCGACTGATTCAATCAGGAAGTTCGGGATAGTGTTAAGGTCGACAATCTGGTTGGTGTCAAAGAACGTCCAACGACGGCCGTTGACGAGAACCAGGGTACGCGTCGTGCCAAGGCCACGAAGGTTCAGCGTCGCGGCGCCGTTACCCGGGTTGTTCGAGAAGGCCGTTGTGCCCGGCACAACCTGCGGCAGTGCGTTCAGAACGTTTTCAACGTTGACCGTACCAGTGAGCTGGAATTCTTCGGCATCGACCACAGCGACCGGCGCTGCGGTATCGACGTTGAACTTCTGAATGCGCGAGCCGGTGACGACAATGCGTTCACCTTCCTCTGGCGCTTCTGCTGTTTCCGTGTCCTGTGCCATTGCTGGCGTTACCATCATGGCACCGGCAATGATTGTCCCAGAAAGGAGCAAACCCTTGTTAAAACGCTTCATTTTATTCCCCTTTATCTGTGCGACAAATAGGGGTCGCACATCCAAATGTTTCGGGGTGGCGACCCGAATAGCGAGAGGGTTACGCGAAGCGCGGCAATCTTCGCAATCTTCGGAAACAGTCGCTTGAAATGTCGTATCAAACCTGTGGCAATCGAGTTACAGGTGTGACACTGGGTGTCTTGTTACAATTGTGCTGCGCAGCAGTGTGTACCTTCCCCATGGCCACGCTTAAGATAGGCTGCCTCACCATGGTCACAGGAGAGAATTCGATGCCCAATCCGCCGATCCCCGCCCTCTTGTCCGATAAGGTTGCCCGGTATCCTGCGGGCGCAATGGCAGCTGCGCTTATCCTGGCCACACCGTTAGCCGCGCAGGAGCCAGGGCCCGAGGCAGTGCCGGACTTTCTCGAACAGCTCAAAGAGTGCCAGACCAAAACCGATGACACGCAGCGGCTCGCCTGTTTCGATCAGGTCGTGGGCGGGATGGTCGTGGCCAATGAAGCTGGTGAGGTTCAGATCATTGACCAGGAGGATGTGCGCCGCACCAAGCGCGAGTTGTTCGGACTTTCGGTTCCTGACATCGAGATCCTCAAGACCGATGACGAAGAGAAGGACAAGAAAGCCAAGGAGGAGCTTGAGACTGTCATTTCAAGCGCGCGCTACGTGTCGAGGAAAAAGATCCGCTTTACCACGCAGGAAGGGGCCGTTTGGGAAATTAACAACGCGCCCAGTCGCCTTGCCACGGTCAAAGAGGGCGACAAGGTTGTCTTCAAAAAGGCGTCGATAGGGACATTCTTTATCCGGATCAATGGCCAGGTCGGGGTACGAGGCAAGCG
>JBCBYM010000140.1:0-6855 GCA_039815865.1 Pseudomonadota bacterium | reverse complement strand
CTTCGGGGCGGCGCATCAAGAGCTGCATCCCGATGAGCGCGCCAAACGAATAGCCCGCGACCCAGGTCGTCTGCGCCGCCGGCCAACATGTACGATTTCTCGTTCCTCGCGCCCTGCCCCGCCTCGGGAATTTTCGTGCAAGGCGCCGCCGACACCGTGGTGCAGCCCAGCGCGGTGCAAAAGCTGGTCGACAAGCTGCGCACGCAAAAGCACATCACGATCCACCACGACGAGATCCCGCGCGCCAACCACTTCTTCGAAAACGAAATGGAAGATATGATGGCCAGCATCGACAATTACCTCGATTTTCGTCTCTCGCCTGATTGCCCGATCAAGTGAGCGAGCCGAGGGCTTGACCGGCGACTAGGGATTGACCCGCGCTTCCTGCGGGCACAAACATAAGGACACTCGCGTAGGTGCGTGCGAGCCCAGCTCCCCAGGCCGGGCCCACGTTACGCCATCAGGATCATATCCGCTTGGACAAGAGCATCAATCACAGCCGCCACGCAGCGCATGATCGGCGCGAAGAGCGGATCGAAAGTCCGACCGTCCTGGGCGTGAGCGTTCAGCAAGGCCTGCGCTTTGTTGTGTCTGGAGCCATGGCGATCGCGGCCTATATCGCCCTTTTTGAAGTGATCCGCCGGCTACCAGGCCCTCCCTTGTGGCTGGCCACGGGCGGATCCTATGTCCTTGCAACAAGCCTCAATTACTGGCTCAATTACCATTGGTCGTTCGCTTCGCAAGGGCCGCATTCCAGCGCTTTGCCCAAATACGCTGTGATCACTCTGGTGAGCGTGACACTCAACGCCTTGATCGTACCTTTCCTGATCCGCAGCGGACTCGCCCCGGCGCTTTCCGCCTTTGCGTTCGCCATCACCTGGCCCATTTTCTCCTTCTTTGCGCAAAAGCATTGGGCCTTCAAAACCCCCTGAAACACGCAAGAACGTTTCAATTCGCACACCCGTTGCAGTGTGCGACGGGTCTCAAAGCGCAACTCGAAACAATTTTGAAACAATGAGATAAAGCGGTAGCCTCCCTCCTGAGCGCCCACCCCCTACACTTGGACGCTCACGTGACGAAACCATTCGAGGAGGTTCCTCATCATGAATTACACAGCTCAATCGCGAACGCCCAATGCGGGCGCGCTTATCGGATCGCTTGCCATCCCCGCTGGCGTGGGCGCGCTTCTCATCACCAGTCTGGCGGTGACTTATGTTCTGCCCGTGCCCGAGGAGAACCCGACGGGCTTTACCGTCAAACCCACCCCGATCGAGCCGCCGCCGGAAAAGGTCGAGCCTGAGCGCCCGGTCGATACCAGCGCGCCCCAGCCCAAGGCGCCCGAATTCACGGCGCCGACGCCCCCGATAACGCTCACCCCTGGCCCGGCCATCACTCTTGAGCCGTATAAGCCGGTTGATCTTGGCCTTATCCCGATACCATCCGGGATCGGTGAAGAGATTGCGGTGCCCGGCCCCACCCCCTCACCGCTGGCTGATGCGACCCCTGCAAGCCCCAAAGGCGATTCCGGACGCTGGATCACCACGGACGACTACCGCACGAGCTGGATCAATCGCGGCTTTACCGGAACGGCCAGCTTCACGCTTGAGATCGATGATCGCGGGCGAGTGAGCGATTGCACCATCACCGGATCCACCGGCTACGCGGTGCTCGACGGCGCGACCTGCCGCCTGCTCGAACGCCGCGCGCGCTTTAGCCCGGCGCGCGATGGCGCGGGCGATCGCGTGTCGGGAAGCTATTCCAGCGCCGTGACCTGGCAAATCCCGGAATGACGCGCTGCGGGGCCGCGGGTTATCGACCTTCGGCCCCGCCAATCATGTCAATCGGTGCGGTTCCATCGCTTGTGGGCACAGTCCAGATCAACACGTTGGCAATCGCCACAAGGGCAAGGATCACCATCAGCACCGGCTTTGTCGGATCACCGGTCTGCCGCCACAAGGCGTAAGCGCCGCCGACAAGCGCAAACACCAGCAGCACCACCAGCGCCAACGTAACGCCAACATTGCTGACAAAGAACTCGGTGATCGCCTCCCACAAGCCAGACATTCGTTCAGCGCCCCTCTTTCCTTTTGCAAATTCTTGTATCCACACCCCGCTGCCAAGCGTCACGGCGTTGGAACATCGCGGTCCTATCGGTTAGGTGTAACGCGTTTGGATGCAGGAGGACACAATGGGAATTTTCAGCTCGATCAAAAGCGCCATCTGGGGCTCGGACGAGGAAACGGTTGAAACGAAGAGCGCGGCGCCCGCACCGGCGGCTGAATCGACTCCGGCTGAGCCTGAGCGCGCGGCGATCAGCGAAGTCGACGTGGTCGCGCGGGTCAGCAACATTCCGGGCGCGGACACGCTCAACTGGCGCACTTCGATTGTCGACCTGATGAAGCTGCTCAACCTCGATTCCAGCTACGGCAATCGCAAGGAGCTTGCCGGCGAGGTTGGCATTGAAGGCTATTCGGGTTCGGCTGAGGACAACATCGCGCTCCACAAGGCGGTGATGAAGAAGCTGGCCGAGGCCGGCGGCATCGTCCCCGATGATCTAAAGGACTGAGTTGCTCCGCGCCCGGCGCGCCGTTAGGCACGCTGGTATGAGCAACACTTCACACGATTTCACACGCCGTCAGGCCCTTGGTCGCATTGGATCGGGGCTTGGCGGCGTTTCTGTTTTGGCACTGACGGGTGGCTGCTCCAGCGGTGCCCTAACCAGCGCAAGCACGCCCGCCGCGCTGCCGGGACCTGACCAAAAGCTCGATGAAATTGCCTACGCCATGCTGCGCATGGAGCCGGGCCGGGCGACCGGGCTTGGCGTTGACACGGGCGCTTACGCCGATTGGCGCGGCACGTTTGGCCCGCCGGGCGAAGCCGGGCGCGAGGCCTATCGCAATGTTCTGACCGATCTGGTCGGCCAAGCGCGCGAATACCCCAAGGACGGCCTGACGCCCGATCAGCAAGTCGGCTTTGAAGTGGTCGAAACCGCCTTTGACAGGGCGCTCGAAGGCATGGCCCTGCCCTATGGCGATGTCGCGGTCGGAAGCTGGCGCAACGCGCCCTATGTCGTGATCCAGAATGTGGGCGGTTATCTCGATTACCCGCGCGCGATGGGCGCGAACCAGCCGGTCAAGACCGCGCAGGATGCGGACTATTACCTCGCGCGCCTGAACGAAATTCCCGCCGCGCTTGAAGGCGAGTTGGAGCGGGTTAAGCAAGCCCGCGCTTTCGGCGTGCAGCCGCCCGATTTCCTGCTCGACAAAACGATAGGCCAGCTTGATCTGACAACGAAGGCGGCGGGGCGCGGCGACCTGTTCCTCAAGGATTTCGAGCAACTCTTGAACCTGGCCGGACTGCCTCAGGACTATGTCGAGAAAGCGCGCCCAACCGTGACGGGCCCGATCCGCGAAGCGCTCGAGGCGCAGTTGGAGGAAATCCGCCTGCAGCGCGCTGAGGCCACATCGGATGCGGGCATGTGGGCGCAGCCCGAAGGCGAAGCGTGGTATTCCTGGGCGACACGCGCTTCGACCACCACCCAGCTAAGCCCGGATGAAATTCACGAGCAAGGCCTTGAAGAACTGGCCGAACTGCACGGCCGCATGGACCCGATCCTCAAAGAGCTGGGCTACACCAAGGGCACGGTGGGTGAGCGCATGCAGGCGCTGGGCCGCGATCCGCGTTACCAATTCTCGCCGGGCGATGAGGGCCGCAAGGAAATCTTCGAGTTCATCGACAAACAGGTGAGCTTCATCCGGGCGCAGATGCCGCGCGCCTTTACGCAGCTGGTCGATCCCCCGCTTGAAGTGCGCCGTATCCCGATCGCGGAAGAGGTCGGCGCGCCGGGCGCGTATGGCGGAGCGGGCAGCAAGGATGGCAGCATTCCGGGGCGCTTCTGGATCAACCTGCGCACCCCTGATCTGCACCGCAAATACGATCTGCCCGACCTCACCTTTCATGAGAGCATTCCGGGCCATGTGTGGGAGGGCGAGTTCTCAAACCGCCTGCCGCTGATCCGATCCATCCTCGCCTTCAACGCCTTCAGCGAAGGCTGGGCGCTTTATGCCGAGCAATTGGCCGATGAGCTGGGCGCGTATGACGATTTCAAGGTCGGGCGGTTGGGTTATCTGCAGGCGATTGCATTCCGGGCCTGCCGCCTTGTGGTCGACACCGGCCTCCACCACAAGCGCTGGAGCCGCGAAGAGGCCAACCGCTTCTTTGTGACACGCAACGGATCAAAGGTCGAAGAAGTCGCGAGCGAAGTCGATCGCTATTGCAGCTGGCCGGGGCAAGCCTGCGGTTACAAGATCGGGCATTCCGAAATCCTGGCGCAGCGCGAACGCGCCAAGGCCGAGCTTGGCTCAGCCTACGATTTCAAGGCCTTCAACACCGCCGTCATCATGGGCGGCAACGCGCCGCTTAACGTGGTGGGCAACACGGTAGGCCGGTATATTGAGAGCGCGCGCGGGTAGCCTCACCAGCAATCCGCGTTGAACAGGTTGCTGGCGTAATGCGTGACGCCTTGATCAAGCAGCTTGGCCGCTGCCTGGTATTGCGGAATGCGCGCTTCGTAGATGATCTGACCCTTTTCAACCACGCCCAGCTGAAACTCATCGGTGTCCTTCTGGGCGGCATCCATGAAATAGGAGATCATCCGAGCGGCGTCCTGCGTGGTCTTGAAATCGGGTGCCTGACCCTGCCGCAATTGCTGCTTAATCTGATAGGCCATCTTGGTGTAGGTCGACACCGGGATGCTAACGAATTGCATGTCAGGAAGTTCGTCTCGACTCTTTGAAACGCGCGTCTTGCCGCGAAATTTGGAAAAGCGGTTGCGCTTCAACGGACGTCCGTAAGAGGCAAGCAATTGATGCCCCGCATCGCCAATCTTGAGTGTCATGAAGCTCGGATTGTCTTCAAAAATATCGTCCGAGAAAGAGGCCTTCACTCCGTTGAGATCTGTCGGGATTGGGCGCGGTGGCTTGCGATAGCCGGGCGGGATGGTGATCGAGAAAGAGACCTGAAAGGGATCCACATAGAAGATCATGACCGGCTCTCGGCCAATCGCATAGTCTTCGCCAACTTGCTCCCGGTTAAAGGCCCACTGCCCCGTGTAGTTGAGAAATTTCTTCTCTTTCTGAAAGTTGCCGCGATATCCACTCCAGCGCTTTTCGTAACCCATCACGTCCTGGAGCCGAAACCCGGGCTTGGTCAGCGGGTCATAGACCATCATGAGATAGTTCGGCTCTATGATCCTGCCGATACCGGGCGAAATGGTCTCTTTGGCGCTAAAGGCGCTTGAGATCACGTGCCAATTGCCGGCTGATGCAACGTAGTTGCAGGCCTTGTTCTTCCCATTGAAAAGGCCTTTGCCCGAAACGCTGTCAGCGTTTGCCGTATGAGGGACGATCAAAAACGCGAGCGCTGACAGGCTCGCACACACGCGGACCAAGCGACGCACGAACGCAATGCAGGACAAACCAATCACAACCGCACCTCTTCAAAACCAGAGTCGCGCGCCCGTCTTTTCCAGTCTCTGTCATGACGTCAATACATCGGCCGGGCAATTGAATTGCGGCAGGCGGAGCGCCACATGGGGGTTGCGCGCAAGGCTTAAAGGAGGCGAACGTCATGGAACAGTTAGGCGAAGATCTTGAGACAATGCGGCGCGTGCCGCTGGCCAAAGCGCATGTCGATGCGATTTGCGAGATTGGCGGCGAACGGACTTACAAAGCGGGCGAAATTGTCGCTGAAATCGGTGAGCCGATGGACACCTTCGTCTATGTCCTTGAGGGCGAGATCGAAGTGGTGAACCCGTATACCGATGAACGGCTGCTGGAATCGTCGCTTGGCCCCACGCAGTTCATGGGCGAGATCAACTTCCTCAATCGCGGCGCGAATTACATGAAGATGCGCGCGGCGGTGGACACCCGCGCAATCGAGGCCCCGCGTGAAGCCATGCTCGATCTGATGAGCCGCGTGCCAGAGCTTTCCGACCATATCATCAAGGTCTTTGCCGCACGCCGTCGCAAGCAATTTGAGCTGTCGAACGGCGCTATCACCTGCATCGGCGCGGACCGCGATGCAGCGGTGCAAGCGGTCGAACGATTCCTGTCGCGCAATCGCCTGCCGTTCAAGAGCTTTGATCTGGACGCAACCGATCCTGAAACCGCGCAGGTTTGCAGCGCCCTGGGGCATGAACCGGGCGTCTATCTGGTCTCCGGCGAGAAGATCGAAGAGCCAACCCCGCGCAAGGTCGCGCAATTGATCAATCTTGATCTCGATATCTGCACGCAGACCGAATACGACCTGTTGATCGTTGGCGGGGGTCCGGCCGGCGTGGCTGCGGCGGTCTATGCCGGCTCGGAAGGGCTCAACGCGCTGGTGGTGGAAGACACCGCTATTGGCGGGCAGGCTGGCACATCCAGCCGGATCGAGAACTATATGGGTTTCTACACCGGGATCAGCGGCGCGGACCTCACCTATCGCGGGCAGATCCAGGCGATGAGGTTCGGCACCCGCTTTGCCATGCCGCGCCGGGTGGAGGCGCTGGTGAAGCGCGAGGATGCCTCGTTCTGCGCCACGCTTGAAGACGGGCAGGAAGTGTGCGCCAAGGCCGTTCTGGTGGCCACCGGCGTGCAGTATCGGCGCTTGCCTCTCGATCGTTTGCGCGAGCTTGAAGGCGCGGGCGTGTTCTATTCAGCAACCGAGATGGAAGCGCGCTTTTGCGGCAATTCTGAAGTCGTCGTGATCGGCGGCGGCAATTCGGCTGGGCAGGCGGCCATGTTCCTCTCACGCGCGGCGAAGCATGTGCACCTTGTGGTGCGCTCGGGCTCACTGGCGACCTCGATGTCGAGT
>JBCBYM010000013.1:0-32992 GCA_039815865.1 Pseudomonadota bacterium | reverse complement strand
GGATGCGGCAAGTTGCCGCATCCTTGATCGCAACATCAACACGCTGGGTCACGACACGCTCACAATCGGACTTGCGCAAGGAGCGGCGCTGGGCGGCGGGTTTGAAGCGCTTTTGTCCTTCGATTTCATCATCGCTGAGCGGCAGGCGACTTTCGCTCTGCCTGAGATTATGTTCGGCCTCTATCCCGGTATGGGCGCACACGCTTTGTTGTCGCGCAAGCTGGGAAGCGCGATGGCGGATCGGATCATCCTGTCCAACGAGACCTACACCGCCGAGGAAATGCACGCGCTTGGCATCGTCCACGCTCTGGCTGAGCCGGGCGAGGGGCTGCACGCCGTGCGCGACTTCATTAGGAAGGCCGAGCGCCGTCACGCCGGGCTGGTCGGCGCAAGGCGGGCGACCAAGCGCGTCTGGGGTCTTGAGCTTGCCGAGCTCAACCGCATCACTGAAATGTGGGCCGACACCGCGCTCAAACTGCGCGAGCAGGATCTGAAAGTGATGAGCCGGCTTGTCGCCGCGCAAGGGCGCGTGGCGGAGCGGGCCAAGACCGCCTCGGCCGCCTGAGCGCGCCTCATACATCACCCCCATGCCCAAGGGCGAGGTACTCATCGCTCTGCATTTCATTCAGTCGGCTGACGGTGCGCTCGAACTCAAACGCGCCATCGCCCGCTTCGTAGAGCGCTTCGGGTAGGGCATCGGCGGTGGCAAACAGCTTGACCTTATGCTCGTAGAGCGCGTCGATCAGCGTGATGAACCGCGCCGCTTCGTTGCGGTTTTCAGGTCCCATGCGCGGGATGCCGACGATGATGACGGTGTGATAAGCTCTTGCGATAGCGAGATAATCGGGCGCGCCGCGCGCTTCGCCGCAGAGCCGTTTGAAGCTGAAGACCGCCACGCCTTTGAGGCATTTTGGCACGTGCAGAGTGCGCGTGTCGCCGATCTTGAGCTGCGCGCTGGGTACATTCTGTGCATCCTCTGGCGCAAAGTCGGTGAGGCGGAAGAACGCCTCGCGCACCTTCTCGGTCGCCGCGTCACCAAGAGGCACATGCCAGGTGGCGAGCCCGCCGATCCGGTCGAGCCGGTAATCGGTCGGCCCGTTGAGGCTCAGCACATCGAGCTCTTCATGGATGAGGTCAATAAAGGGAAGGAAATGCTCGCGGTTAAGCCCGTCCTTGTAGAGATCGCCCGGTGGGCGGTTCGAGGTGGTGACGATAGTCACATCGCGCTCACAGATGAGCTGAGTGAACAGCCGGCTCATGATCATCGCATCGGCCGAGTTGTTGACCACCATCTCGTCAAAGTTGAGACACCGCAGACCTTGCGATAGCCGCTCGGCCACCGTCGGGATCGGATCGCCCGGATGGCTCTTGCGCGCTTCGCGGATCGCTTCGTGGACCTCCTGCATGAAGGCGTGGAAGTGCACGCGGCGTTTCTCTTCGATGCTGAGCGTTTCGTGGAACAGGTCCATCAGCATCGATTTACCGCGTCCCACGCCGCCCCACATATAGACGCCTTCAGCGCGCCTGGGGCCGGTGTTGAAGAACTGCGTGATAAGTCCGCCGGGGCGCTTGGCCTCTAGGTCCTTTTGCAGCCGATCAAGCCGAACGGCCGCCGCGCGTTGATCGGGATCGGCGCGCAGCTCGCCGCTTGCGATCATCTTCTCATAACGCGCGAGCAGGCCGGTCATGCGCTCTTTTCACCTTTGCCCAGCAGCACGCCCGGCTTGATCTTCCGCACAATCCCCGAATAGCTTGCCACGATCGCATCGCCCTGCACGCACTGGCCGCGGGTGAAGAGCATGCGGCCTGTTTCCTGCACGATCTCGGTTACCGCATCGAGCGGCTTGTCCGGATCGCCTGACCCAACGAACTGCGTAGAGAGTTCCAGCGTCACCGAAGCGCCCGCATCGCCTGTGCCGCACAGATGCATCGTTGCGAACAGCGCGATATCGATCAGGCCCAGCGTCGTGCCGCCGTGAATGTTGTTCGCGGCATTCGTATGCTGACGCGCCGGGAACATGCGCAGCCGGCAAACATCACCCTCTCGCCGCACCTGCAGACGCCCCAGCACGAAGGTATTGTACCGGGTCTCATCCTTGAGCGTCCAGGAATGCCACCCCTCTTCACCCCCCGCTTCTTCCGATGAAAGAGGGCGGTGTTCGAACGGCAGGTCGAAGGCAAGTTCAGTCATAGCGGGCCCGCGTTAAGACCTGTGAGCCGCTTTGCAAGCCGCCGGGGATGGTATTGCCCGCTTAGCCGCAAGTAGGAAAGCGTTTTAGATCGCGCGCTCGGCCATCATTTTCTTCGTTTCCGCGATGGCCTTGGCGGGGCTGAGGCCCTTAGGGCAGACATTCGCGCAGTTCATGATCGTGTGGCAGCGATAGAGCCGGAACGGATCTTCCAGCGCGTCCAGACGCTCACCGGTCATCTCATCGCGGCTGTCGGCCAGCCAGCGATAGGCCTGCAGCAGGATGGCAGGGCCAAGGAACTTGTCCGAATTCCACCAATAGCTGGGGCACGAGGTCGAGCAGCAGGCGCACAGGATGCACTCATACAGGCCATCGAGTTCCTCACGCTGCTCAGGCGATTGCAGACGCTCCTTGCCCGAGGGCGTGGTCGAAACCGTTTGCAGCCAGGGCCGGATCGAGGCGTATTGCGCGTAGAAGTGCGTGAAATCGGGCACCAGGTCCTTGATCACTTCCATATGCGGCAGCGGCGTGATGCGGATCTCGCCGTCCAGATCCTCGATAGCCGTGGTGCAGGCCAGCGCGTTCTTGCCATTGAGGTTCATCGCGCACGATCCACAAATCCCTTCGCGGCAAGAGCGGCGGAAGGTGAGCGTGGGGTCCACCTCGTTCTTGATCTTGAACAGCGCGTCCAGAACCATCGGCCCGCATTCTTCAAGGTCGATCTCGAACTTGTCGTAGCGCGGGTTCTTGCCGCTGTCGGGATCGTAGCGGTAGATCTTGAACGACTTGGCGCGTTTGGCGCCTTCGGCCTTATGCGCCTTGCCGTCCTTGCTGATTTTCGAATTCTTCGGAAGCGTGAAAGTTGCCATTATGCTTGTGTCCCGACGGTGATCCCAAATGCGTTTGTGTGTCTTCTAACGGCCTGTGCGAGGGAGGCAAGATGCCCTGAGTTGCGCGCTTTGGCACGCCGCTTGAGCGCGGTTCATCACAAGGCAGCCGGCGCTGCGTGTTGGAGACACAGGTTACACAGTCCAAAAGTCGAAAACGCACCTCCTCATAAAGCCGCTGGCGGGCTGAAAAAATGGGGCGAATGAGGGAACTCATCCGCTTGCCCCTCACTCTTACCAAGTATGAGCCAAGTAGGAAAATACCCGCGCCGCGCAGCGGTTTTTGGCAGCACCGGTGGGATTGGCCGCGCTTTGTGCGAGGCTTTGGCTGCGGGCGGGTGCGAGACGGTCTACGCCGGATCGCGCGCAGGCGCAGAGCCTTCAGGAGCCGCCATCACCCCCTTCGCCTTTGATCTGGAGGACGAGGCCAGCATCGCGGCCGCGGCTGACCTCATGCGCGCTGCGCCGCCGGAATGGGTGATTGTCGCGAGCGGCGTGCTGACCTTATCAGACGGCACAGGGCCAGAGCGCACCTATAAGCGCCTCTCAGGCGAGGCGATGGCCAAGGTGCTGGCCTTGAACACCATCGGCCCGGCGCTGATCGCCAAGCGTGTTTTGCCTTTGATGCCGCGCGCCGATCCGTTTGTGTTCGCAGCCCTGTCCGCGCGCGTCGGCTCTATCTCGGACAACGGGCTCGGGGGCTGGCATTCCTACCGCGCGTCCAAGGCCGCGCTCAACATGCTGCTTAAGAATTTCGCGCTGGAGATGGCTCGCACGCACCCGCACGGCTTGGTGGTCGGCCTGCATCCCGGCACGGTGGACAGCGATCTGTCGAAGCCGTTCCAGAAAGGGTTGCCGGGCGGCCAATTGACCGAGCCGGCACAGGCGGCGGAGAACTTGCTCAGCGTGTTGGCAGAGCTGGAGCCGGAGCAATCGGGCCGCGTGTTCGACTTTGCGGGGAAGGAAGTGCCCGCCTGATCAGCCTCGATAACGCCGGTCGATCATTCGCCTGCCTCACTCCTGATAGACCGCTACGTCCCAATGCTCTTTCATCAATGTGAAGCGACGCTTTTCCTCTTCGATGAAGGTCTCGCGATCCGGATAAAGCTCGCGCTGAACGCGGACCCATTCGGTATGATCTGACCCCAGCATTCCTACATTGGGATCGCGAAAGGTGATCCGAACGCGCACATCCCATGCTCCGGGTCCGGGAATGTGCTGGATGGGGTAGTGAATCTCAATTTTCTCAATGATGCCCTTTGCCTCAAGCGCCTTGAGGATCGGCAGGTGATTGCGCTTGTAGAGTTCGACAAACTCGTCCTTGTATCCCCACTTTATTTGGTAATAGCTCTCGATTTCGAGCGGGCCATGATCGGACAGACCTTCATTGTCCTGCGCGTGCAGGGGCAGGCTGAAAGCCATAAGCAAAGCTGCAAGGATTGTTTTGAATAACCGCATTGTCTGCTCCTTGTGATTAGTGGATCTGAGAATGTGGCGGCGGGTTTACCCGCCTAAGGCGCGTTCGGCCCGAGCGAGAGCTCGATGTACCAATCCGTGTTCGCAATCCACAAACTGAGCGGCACGGTGATGATGTAGAACGCCAGCCCGATCCAATTGGCCGCGTGCACCCGGCCGTATCGCACCTTGTCGCTCACCGCCATGGCGATAAGGCCCACCAGCAAGAGACCGCTCAGAACAGGGCCGCCCCCGGCTGGCAGATCGGGAACCATTCGCACAAACCGGCCAAGCGCGGTTCCCATTGGTGCATAGGCGGCGTGGAACATCAGCCGCCAGTGCCAATCCTGTCGCTTGCGCATCAGGATTGCGGCCACGAAGAAACCGGCCAGAGTGGGCAGGAGCTGGAACAGGCGGAACGCGGCGGAGCTGCGATTGGTCTCATCCTCGGGCACAGTCGGCCACATGGCGAGTTGCACCGCCACGCCTGTCACCACCGCTCCCAGCACCATCGCCCCCAGAACCCAGCCGATATATTTGTGCCAGCGCCAATTGCGCTCAAGGATCAACCAGGGCTGAGCCACGAACAGGGCCGCAAACGCAAAGCTGACCACCGCGTGCGGGTGCATCCATTCATTGACGGCGACAAATTCGCCATTGGCGAGCGGGATGAAGTAGGATTGGACGAACCCGCCAAAGGTGATGGCCAGAAAAATCAACCCTATAACGCGCATAAAGCGCGCATCATCGTCCATTCGCACCGGATAGCTTGACACTTGTGACCCCCATTCGCACCCTTGAGACCCCTAGGGTTCTGGCTGGGAAGTTACCCGATGAAAAGAGGGATTATGGCAATGGTGGTCTTAGGCGGTTTGGCAGCGGCGCTGGTGATCCAGTTTGGCGCAGGGGCGCTGGGCGGTTCACAAGAGGGTGCCCAAACGGCGCCACAAGACCCGCCAACGCCTCCGACCGATCAGCCCCAGGTTCTGGGTGAGGGCGTTGTCTCTCTCGCCGATCGCCACGAATTCTGCCAGACCCTCTCACGCGATGGCCGCACGCTCACGATCGGGATCGAGCACGGGCAGTGGCAATCGATTGAGGAGTATAAGTGGGACGGGGCGCGCTGGGTGGGGCCAAAGCCGATCGTCGGCAAGCCGGACTATAACGCGCACGACCCTTATCTTTCGGCTGATGAGCAGCGGCTCTATTTCATCACCGCGGTGCGCGGGGATGCGGATCTCGCTTATCTGCCGCGCCAGGCGGACGGGAGCTGGGGCGAGGCGGTGTTTCTGGAAGAGCCCATCAACTCAGGCAGCGATGATTATTACACCTCGATCACCAAGGATGGCGCGGTGTTCTTATCCTCGAGCCGGGGCGGGCAGGGTTTTGACCTCTACGAAGCGCCGCTGGAAGGTGGCTTGCAAGAGGGAGGGCAGGCGACCCGCTTGCCCGATGGGATCAACACGCGCGCCTATGAAGGCGATCCCTTTGTCGATCCCGACCGCCGCTATCTTATCTTTGCCTCCAGCCGCAGAGGCGGGTTGGGGCGCGGTGATCTCTATCTCAGCGTCGCTGAGGAGGATGGCAGCTGGTCGGACCCAATCCCCTTTGACGAGCGCGTGAACACCAAGGGCCACGAATTGTGCCCGCACGTTTCGCTCGACGGGTCGGCGTTCATGTTCACCAGCAATCAGGACATTCGCTGGGTGTCATCTGCGATGATTGACGAGATGATCGCGGCGCACAAGGCCAGCGCCGGGGACTGAGCGCCGCTCAGATCAGCCCGTGGCGCGCCAGGCCCTCGGCCAGCAGCGTCTCGATAAGCTCTTCCTGCGTCCATCCAGCAAGCTCGGCGGCTCGGCCAAAGACCTTCTGTGACCACAGATTGCAGTTGAGGTTCAGCTCCAGGAACTGGATGTCGCCCGTCGCCTCGTTCACGCGGAATTCGAAGCGGCCATAGTCGAACGGGCGATATTCCTCCCAGCACAGCTTGGTCATCTCTGCGATGCGCGCGGTCATTTCGGGGTTTTCAAACGGGTCGAGCGAGTATTTCTGGCTGCGGTCCACCAGATCGCGTTTCTCGTAATAGGTGCGCAGGTGCGAGGGATCGGCCTGGCGGAAGATCAGCATGGGCAGGATATGCGGCTCGCCTGCAACGGTGATCACCGGCACTTCGACATCGCTGCCATCGAGGAAGGGTTCGACAATCGCATCCTGACCGCCATTGGCTGGGTCTTCATGAATGCGCTCAACCGCAGCCTTGACGCCGTCCCAGTCGCTTGCGTCCTGCACACCCCAGCTGGCCGAGGAATTGTTGGGCTTGATCACGTAACGCTGGGCTTCGGGCAGGCGCTCTGGCGTGACCGGAGCACCCTTGCGAAAGATCGCCCAGGGCGCGGTCGGAAGCCCTGCGTCCACCGCCGCGCGCTTGGCGAGGTGCTTGTCATCCGAAAGGCCGCGCAGGATCGGGCTTGCGCCAAGATAGGGTATCGTGGCGCGCTCGCACAAAAGCGGCACGAGCATTTCGGAATTGAAGAAACCGGCGCGGTTCAGAAGCGGGAAGACAAAATCGATGCCCTTAGGCGGGTCGAACAAAATGTCATGCGTCTGCGCGATTGTGAGCTTCAGCCCCAGGCCTTCGAGCACTTCGCGCATTTCGCGGTGATAGCGGGCGTGATTGCCATCGTCGGGATGGATGTCCCCTTCCCAAAGCGCGTTCTTCGCCAGGAAAAGGATGTGCAGCTGATCTTTGGCGGACGCGGGGATTTTGAGAGGGGCTGGGGCTTGCGACATGAGTGCCTTTTTCGCGAAGGTCGATCCGTTTCTGGCGCTCGCCCTTAGGGGCTGGGCTGGCGATGCGCCAGCGCTTGTTGAGGGCCTGTTACAAAATTTCGGATTGATTACGCGCTTAAGCGGAAGTTATGGCCTTGATCGACAGGGCAATGGTTTTCGCTCGGTGGGTGTGGGGCCCTCACCAAGATGTTGGAAAGGGTTCGGGACGCTCATGACGGTGAGGGCTGCAGATAACGCAAAACCGGTGCACACAGCGCTGTCGGGCGGGCCGCTTGACCTGGTTTCCTCACGCCTCGTTCATTGGCTGTCGAGCGGGGGCGATGCGCGCATCGCTCTGAACCCGGATACGGGCCTCAACCGTTACCTTTCAGCGCCTTACCCGCGCGATGTGCTGGCCTATTCCTCCTCGACGATCAGCGATATCTCGTCTGAGGCGTTTGCGCATCTTGCTGAGCGGTTCGAGGACTTGCGCGAGGCCAGCTACGCCGACAGCCTCGATACGCTGCGCCTTCGGATCAAGGCGGCGCTTGATCTGCCGCCCAGCGACGCGCGAATCGTCTTTGCGCCTTCGGGTACGGATCTTGAATATGTCGCGCTCGCCTGCGCGCTTGGCCGCGCACCGGGCGGTGTCCACAATATTTTGTTGGGAGCAGACGAAACCGGCAGCGGCTGCATTCATTCCGCGCACGGGCGATTCTTTGCGAATGAGACCGCGCTTGATACCGCCACAAAGCCCGCTGACCCGGTGGCCGGATGCGATGATGTGTCGCTGGTGGATGTGCCCGTACGCTGCTCTCAAGGGTCCCCCCGGTCAAGCGCAGCGATCACGGCGGACATGGTCCGCGAGATTGAGAGCGCCCGCGCCGCGCGGCGACACAGCCTTGTCCACGTAGTTCACGGCTCCAAAACCGGTCTCGTCCTGCCCAGCCTCGGCGATATCGACGCGCTGCAACGCCAGTTTGGTGAGGATGTGACCTTGGTTGTCGATGCGTGCCAGGCGCGGATCACTTCGCTCGCGGTGCGCGCCTATCTCGATCGCGGCTGCGTCATCTTGATGACCGGCTCAAAGTTCATCGGCGCGCCGCCGTTCAACGGATGGGCGCTTGTCCCCGAAAGCCTTGCCTCCACAGCGGCGCGCTTGCCCGAAGGCTTTTGCCGCATCTTCCGCCGCGCGGAATGGCCCGATGGCTGGCCCGGGCGCGGCGCGCTTGAGGACAGCGCCAACCTCTCGCTCATCCTGCGCCTCTACGCCGCGCTTTTTGAGCTGGAGCGGTTCCAGGCCATCCCGATGCAGCGCGCTGCGGCGATCATTGATCGGTTTGAGCGCGCGATGAGCGTGCACCTGATCGAGGCGCTTGGCGCTGAACGTGTGTGCCCCAGTGCGGGTGGATCCGCGCCGTCCGCGCTGTCCGCCGCTGGTCCGATCGAGATGCGCACGCTGATGACGCTTGATGTCTCTCGCCTGCCGGGACTGGAAACCTTCGAGAAAGCGCAAGGCGTGCACCGGGCGCTGGCGCTCGAAGGCGTGCGGCTTGGTCAACCGGTCAAATGCGTGCGGCGGGGGAGCGATTGGGGCGGGACCTTGCGTGTCGGGCTCAGCATGCCACAAATGATCCGCTGGGCGGCGATGGACGATACGGCGATTGCCGACGAACTCGCGCGAGACGCGCAGCGTATGGCTGAGGTGATCCGCGCGCGCTTAGCCCGATAGGCGGCCTCTATTGGGCGCTTGATAAGGGGGAGAGACAGCGATGGGTCTTGGATCATGGTACGAGCGCACGATCATGCCGCGCCTGATCACCTGCGCATGCAGCCAGGGGCAGGTGATGAAGCGCCGCGCCGCCGTTGTGCCGCTGGCGCGCGGGGATGTGTTCGAGCTGGGCTGTGGGGGCGGCCTTAACCAGGAATTCTACGATGCGAGCGCGGTGCGTTCCCTGGCGGGGATTGATCCGCATGAAGGCCTGCTGGACGCGGCGCGTGGCGAAGCGCAGCGGCGCGGCTTGCCTGCCGAACTGCGCACGGGCGTGGGCGAGGCCATCGCGTTTAAGGACAATTCCTTCGACACCTGTGTTTGCACCTTCACATTATGCTCTGTCCAGGATCCGGCCCGCGTCCTGTCCGAGCTGCGCCGCGTTCTTCGCCCCGGTGGACAGGCGCTGTTTCTTGAGCACGGGCGCGCGCCGGATGCGAATGTGGCGCGGTGGCAGGATCGGATTGAGCCGGTTTGGAAACGCATGGCAGGCGGCTGCCACCTGACCCGGCCGATCTTGTCCGCGGTGAGCGATGCGGGCCTCGCGGTGGAGCCGGTGGGGAAGGGATACACGCCCGGAGCGCCCAAATTCGCCGGTTGGATGGAATGGGGCGTGGCCCACAAAGCCGGCGCTTAGAACAAACGAAGCATCGGGAAAACGGGCCGGGATCGCGCTTAGGCGGTCCCCCGGCCCGGTGTTCTCTCGACTATTCGCCGAAGGTGCGTTGCCACCAGCCGCGTTTCTTGGAGCCGCTCTCCTCGCCGTCCCCGTCGGCGGCGTCATCGCTCGCCCCAGTATCGGGTGAAGAGACGGGTGAAGCGGCGGGTGAAGCGGCGGGCGCTTCGGCTTCAGGCGCGGGCTCTGCGGCCGGCGCTTCGGGGGTGGCGGGGGCGTCTTCCTCGACCTTTTTCTTGCGCGGGGCGCGCTTGCGCTTGGGCTTTTCTTGCGCGGGCGCTTCCTCGGCGGGGGCGTCAGCGTCCGTAGCCGGTTCCGCTTCAACCTCGCTCTCAGCCGGCGCCTCATCCACCGGGGCCTCGTCCTCGGTCTTTTTCTTGCGGGTGCGGCGGCGCTTGGGCTTTTCGTCGGCCTCCGGAGCGGCGTCGGCCTCCGGAGCGGCTTCGGCTTCCGGAGCGGCTTCGGCCTCAGCGGGAGCCTCTTCAGCGGTCTCCGCCGCTTCGCGGGTGGCCTCGGAAGCGTCAACCGCTGCGTCTTCGCTCACACCTTCGTCGAACGTTTCTGTGTCGCCTTCATCACCAGACTTGCGGCGCCGACCGCGGCCCCCACGGCGACGGCGGCGTTTGGGCCGGTCTTCGCTCGCGTCTTCGCTGCCTTCTTCGCCGTGCTGCTCCGAACCCTCGTCCGCGTCGGCGTCGTTTTCGGTCTCATCGCTCTCGTCCTCGGACCCTTCGCCGCCTTCTTCGTTGCGCTTCTTGTTGCGGCCGCGCCCGCCCCGGCGACGGCGGCGCTTCTTCTTGCGGGGGGAGTCCTCGTCCTCGTCGCTGTCGAACGCTTCCTCTTCGTCGGCGTCATCGGGCGGCAGGTCGTCATCGTCGTCATCATCGACGATCGGTTCAAACTTGGGCGCTTGCGCGGGGCGTGGGCCGTGGCTGCCAACGCTCATCTTCGCGCCTTCATCCTCGCCTTCGGGTACGACTTCGATGGTTACGCCATAACGGTTCTCGATCTCGACGAGTTCGCCACGCTTTTCGTTGAGAAGATAAATCGCCGCTTCGGTTGACGCGGCGAGCCTTATGACGGTGCCTTTGCCCTTGGCCGCTTCGTCCTCGATGAGGCGCAGCGCGGAAAGACCCGCCGAAGACGCCGTGCGCACAAGGCCCGTTCCATCGCAGTGCGGGCACGGCCGGGTGGTGGCCTCCAGAACGCCGGTGCGCAGGCGCTGGCGGCTCATCTCCATCAGGCCAAAGCCCGAAATGCGGCCCACCTGGATACGCGCCCGGTCGTTCTTGAGCGCTTCCTTCATCGCCTTTTCGACTTTGCGCGTGTTGGAGTTGTACTCCATGTCGATGAAGTCGATGACGACGAGACCAGCCATATCGCGCAGGCGCAGTTGGCGAGCGATTTCACGCGCGGCTTCGAGGTTGGTGTGAAGCGCGGTCTGCTCGATGCCGTGCTCCTTGGTGGAGCGGCCCGAGTTGATGTCGATCGAGACCAGAGCCTCGGTCGGGTTGATGATCAGATAGCCGCCCGATTTCAATTGCACCATCGGATCATACATCGCGCGCAGCTGATCTTCGGCGCCATAGCGCTGGAACAGCGGGACGGGATCGGAATAGGCTTTCACCCGGCGTGCATGGCTGGGCATCAGCATCTTCATGAACGCCTTGGCGCTCTTGTAGCCTTCCTCGCCTTCGACCACGACCTCTTCGATTTCGCGGTTGTAGATGTCGCGGATGGCGCGCTTGATCAGATCGCTGTCGGAATGGATCAGCGCGGGCGCGGTTGAGCCAAGCGTTGTCTTGCGGATCGTGTCCCACAGGCGCGCAAGGTAATCAAAGTCGCGCTTGATCTCGGTCTTGGTGCGGCTGAGGCCGGCGGTGCGTACGATCAGCCCCATCGATTTGGGCAGCGTGAGATCGGAGACGACCTGCTTCAAACGCTTGCGATCGCTGGTGGAGCTGATCTTGCGGCTGATCCCGCCGCCATGCGACGAGTTGGGCATCAGCACCGTGTAACGGCCCGCAAGGCTGAGATAGGAGGTTAGCGCGGCGCCCTTATTGCCGCGCTCTTCCTTGACGACCTGCACCAGCAGAACCTGGCGGCGCTGGATGACGTCCTGGATCTTGTAGCGACGGCGCAGCGCCATACGCTTGGCGCGCACTTCGTCGACTTCCTTGGCCCTTGAGCGACCGCCCTTATTGCCGCCCCTGCCGTCTTTGCCATTCTGACGACGGCGACCGCGACCGCGGCGCGAGCGGCGCGGCTTGTCTTCGCCATCATCGCTGTCGGACGTTTCGGTTTCTTCGTCTTCATCAGAGCTGTCATCCGAGGCGCCCTCGTCGTCGCCCTCGTCGTCGCCCTCGTCGTCGCCCGCTTCGTCGTCGTCGTCCGAGGCGCCGTCTTCGATTGTGGCGACTTTGTCCTTGTCGGAGGTGTCGATTTCTTCGAGGCCGTTTTCGGCGATTTCCTCGGCGAGCTGTTCGGCGCTTTCATCTTCGGCGTCGTATTCGTCGCCGGGCGAGACGCCGTCCTCTTCCTCTTCGTCGCGAAGTCGCGCTTCTTCTTCGGCGGCTTCGGCCTCTTCGGCGAGCAGACGTTCGCGATCATCCTGCGGGATCTGGTAATAATCGGGGTGGATTTCGCTAAAGGCGAGGAAGCCATGGCGGTTGCCGCCAAAATCCACAAACGCCGCTTGCAACGAGGGTTCGACCCGCGTGACCTTGGCTAGATAGATATTGCCTTTGATCTGCTTGTGTTCAGCCGATTCAAAGTCGAATTCCTCAATCCGGTTTCCCTTGAGTACCGCCACCCGGGTTTCTTCCGTGTGGCGCGCATCGATTAGCATGCGCGTTGCCATGTAAGTGTCTCCAAGCGCCAGGTGGCCCATCCGTCCATGGACGTGGGCGAAGGCGCGTAATTGTGTGATAAGGGGCGCGGGCTGGGCCTGCGCCGTATGCAAGGCTCGCGCGGCGACCCGGGTGTTGAGATCTGGTGATCAGCCATCCCGTTTTCGGTTTTTGCGCGATGTTCGTGTCTGCTGTGAAGGACGCCTCGATGTGTGTCTTGAGGATGTGTCGCTCAAGTTGGCTCGCCTGTCCGCGCGCGCCAAAAGCGCTTTGGGGACATGTCTGCGAGGCCATACGTCTCGTCACTGCATCAACCTGGTTAAGGGCCCTTCAAGAATCGACAGAAGCGTCGAAAGGGCCTGCGAAACGGAAAATGGCGACGCCGTTGTCAAAAAACAACCGATGCGTGAACCTTCTCCAAGATCAAGGGACTAGCACCGTGGGTTTCAACAGGCAACTCTATTGCGCTCCACCCCGGCAACATCCTAAGCGGATTATGTCATGAGTGTGCGCGACCTCTTATTGCTGGTGATCGTGTTGCCAGTTTTGGTGGTGGGTGGAGCGGTGGCCGCCGGGCTGACCATTCCTGTCCCCATCTTTGGTCGAGACTATGTTGAGACCTTCGCCCTGACAAGCGAAGTTCGCGATGTTGACCTGCCCAAGGTCATGGGCCCGGATGATCCGACGCGCCCTCTGGTGGTGATTGATGCCGGCCATGGCGGCCGCGATCCGGGGGCTGTGCGTGGCGGGGTGCAGGAAAAGGTGGTCGTCCTGGCGATTGCGTTGCAACTGCGCGAGCGATTGTTGGAGCAAGGCGGCGTGCGCGTGGCGATGACGCGCGAGGACGATCGGATCGTTACGCTGGCGCAGCGTCCTGAGATCGCCCGCCAGCTTGATGCCGATCTGTTCTTGTCGATCCACGCCGATTCCGCTGGCGATCTTGATCAGGTGTCCGGAGCCAGCATCTACACTTTGTCGAGCGAAGCCTCGAGCGAGGCCGCGGCCCGCTTTGCCGCGCGCGAAAACAACGCGGATCGTTTGAACGGGGTCGAGATTGTCGATCAAAGCGATCAAAGCCAGCGCATCCTTGTGGAGCTCGCTCAAGAGCGGACAGCCGGTCAATCGACCGAGTTTGCTCAGCTCATCCGGCGCGAAGGCGAGGGGGAAATCGCGTTTCATCCCGCCGCGCTGCGTTCCGCGGCTTTGGCCGTGCTGCGCGCGCCCGACGTGCCAGCGGTGCTGTTTGAAAGCGGCTTTGTCACCAATCGTGAGGACCGCGCCAAGCTGACCACCGAGGAAGGGCGCGGCGCTTACGCCGATGTGCTTGAGCGCGCGATCCGCGTCTACTTCGCGCGCCGCACCGACGATGACGCGATCGAGGGTCAGGCCTCTGCGCGCTAAGCGATCGGGCTTGGCAAAGCGCGTGCGCTCGATTGGCAGGCACCCAATTGGAATGCGCACAGTTTTGAACCAAAAGAACTGGCCCCGTCTCCAACCCTGTTGTAATCCGCCTCCCGCTTTATGACTGACACCGCCGACCTGCCTGCGCTCGCTTATCTGCGCCACCGCGTGAACCGCGATCTTCGCGGCGCGGGCGCGTGGCTGCTCGCCAAATGGCGCGCGAGCATCTGGTACAAGCTTCTGGTCATCGCCTTCGTTCTGGCCGCCGCTTTGTGGATTGCGCTGTTCGTCTGGCTGGCAAGTGATCTGCCTGATGCGGAAAGCCTGCTCGAATACGAAACCCCGCTGCCCACCGTGGTGCGCGGGATCGATGGCGGCATCGTCCATTCCTACGCGCGCGAGAGGCGCGTGCAGCTGCAATACGCCGATTTTCCCGAGCGGCTGAAGCAGGCCTATATCTCGGCTGAGGACAAGACCTTCTACAGCCATGGCGGGGTTGACCTCACCGGCACGGCCAACGCGGTGTTCGACTACGCCACCAAATACGGCTCGGGCCAGCGCGCGGTGGGCGGTTCGACCATCACCCAGCAGCTCGCCAAGATCCTGCTTTTGGGCGATGAATACTCGGTCACGCGCAAGCTGAAAGAGATGATCCTTGCGAGCCGCATCGAAGGGGTTTTGAGCAAGCAGGAAATCCTTGAGCTTTACCTCAACGAGATCCCCCTTGGTCGCCGTTCGTTCGGAGTGCAGGCCGCGGCGCGCGCCTATTTTGACAAGGATGTCGGCGATCTTGAGCTGCATGAGATGGCTTTCCTCGCGATCCTCCCCAAGGCGCCGGAGCGCTATGGCCGCAAGGGTCAGGAGGAGGCCGCTCTTGCCCGGCGCGGCTTCGTCCTTCGCCAGATGGCGGATAACGGGTTCATCACCGACGCTGAGCGCGCTGAGGCGGCAGCCAAGCCGCTGGGCCTTGCGCAGCAGCGCACACGGCGCAGCGCGGATGCAGGCTATTTTCTCGAGGAAGTGCGCCGCCAGCTGATCGACAGGTTTGGCGAGACCGCCGAGGAAGGGGAGAACAGCGTCTATGCCGGCGGTCTGTGGGTGCGCACCTCGCTCGACATGGAATTGCAGGACGCCGCGCGAGAGGCCTTGCGCGAAGGGCTGCTGCGCTATCACGGGCGCCGGGGCTGGGGCGGCTCGATCGCGACGATCGACATGGAAGCCGGCAATTGGCGCGGCCAACTGGCAAGCTCCTACCTCACGATAAACTACAAGGACTGGCGCGTTGCGGTTGTGACGCAGCGCACGCGCAGCGGTGCAACCGTCGGCTTTACCGATGGCAAGGAAGCCCCGTTGCTTAATCCGCCTAGCAATCTCAAAACGGGCGATGTTCTGGCGGTGAAGCCCGATGGCAACGCCTATCGCATCGCTATCCTACCCCAAGCGCAAGGCGGCATCGTCGTCCAGAACGCGCAATACGGGCGAGTGCTGGCGATGCAGGGCGGGTTTGACGATCGTCTGGGCGACTTTAACCGTGCTACGCAAGCGTTTCGTCAGCCCGGTTCCACCATCAAGCCGTTCGTCTACGCCACCGGGCTCGATCAGGGCATGACGCCTTCGACCCAGATCGATAACACGCGGTTCTGCTATTATCAGGGCTCAGGTCTGGGTGAAAAGTGCATTCGCGGCGGGCGCGCGGGCCAGTTTCCGATGCGCTATGGGCTTGAGCAATCGCAGAACATCATGACCGTCCAGATCGGCATGCAGGCGGGCATGGAAAATGTCGTAAACACGATTGAGAGCCTCGAAATCGGGGAAGCGGATCCGTACGCGGCGACCGCTCTCGGCTCGGAGGAAAGCACGGTAATGCGCATGGTGGCGGCCTATGCGGCGCTCGCCAATCATGGCCGGTTCAACACGCCCACGGTGATTGATTATGTGCAGGATCGCAGCGGCAAAGTGATCTGGCGCGCGGATACGCGCAATTGCCGCACCTGCAACATGCCCGAGTGGGATGGCTCGGCGATGCCGCGCATGGGCCTCAAAGGGCGCCAGGCGATGGACGCGCGCACCGCGTTCCAGACGATGCACATGCTCGAAGGCGTGGTCACGCGCGGCACGGCGACCAATTTGCGCTCTCTGGAGCTCCCACTGTTCGGCAAGACCGGCACTACGACGGGCCCCAAGGATGTGTGGTTCATCGGCGGCACTCAGCGCATGGTGGCGGGCGCCTATCTTGGCTTTGATACGCCGCGCAATCTGGGCGGTTACGCTTACGGCGGCACAATCGCAGCGCCGATTATCAAGTCGATGATCGAAAAATCGCGCAGCCGCTGGTCGGATCTGCCCGCTGTCGCGCCGGAAGGGGTGCGGATGGTCCGCATCGACCGACGCACCGGCAAGCGAGTGTTCGACGGATGGCCCAGCGATGATCCCTTGTCCGCCGTGATCTGGGAAGCCTTCAAGCCGGACACTGAGCCTCAGCGCTCCACCCGCCAGGATGAAATTGCCGCGAAACGCGCAGAAATCCTCGCGTTGATCGAAGCGGGGCGAGGCGGCGATGCGGCGATGCGCGAGGAGGGGATGCCCGAAAACTTCGCCGAGGATCAGGGCGGGATATATTGAGCTTGGTCCGCGCGGAGTACCGGGGAACCGCATCCGCATCTGAGGGATTAAAGACCCCATGAAACATCTTCGCATCCTTGCCGCCGCGCTGTCCGCGCTTGTCCTCACCGCGCCCGCTCTCGCCGACCTTCCCGAAGGTGCGAGCGCTCCGATGTTCACCACCAAGGCGGCGATGGCGGGCAAGGAATTTGGCTTCAGCTTGTCGACCGCGCTCAAGCAGGGTCCGGTCGTGCTCTATTTCTATCCCAAGGCCTTCACCAGCGGCTGCACACTGGAAGCCAACGCCTTTGCTGAGGCGATGCCGCAATTCAAAGCCGCAGGCGCGAGCGTGATCGGCATGTCGAACGACGATATCGAAACCCTGAAGCGCTTTAGCCGCGAGGAATGCCGCGATGCCTTTCCCGTGGGCGTGGCCAGCCTTGACCTGATGCAGGATTACGAGGTGGGCGGCCCGGATAGCCCTTACGCCAGCCGCACATCCTATGTCATCGCGCCGGGCGGCAAGATCACCACAGTCTACACCAGCGGCGATTACCGCGAACATGTCAGCCGCACGCTTGCGGCTGTGAAAAACCTCTCGAAATAAGGCGACGCGCTCTCGCCCAGGGGCTGGGGTGCGCTTTACAATCCTTGTGCCCTCGTTAGGGGATGCGGTTTGCTTTGCCCTATGGGGCCCTTCGAAGGACACGTTATGCGGGCCGAGGCCCAGACCCATATTGATCGTATCGAGGCCGCGCTCGATCTCGTTCGCCAGTCGCTTGACTGGGAACGGGCGCTGCGCCGCCTCGATGAGCTGAACGCGCGGGTGCAGGACCCCACATTGTGGGACAACCCCAAGGAAGCCCAGGCCGTCAGCCGCGAGCAAAAGACACTCGAAACCGCTGTGGAGACAGTCAACCAGATTTCGGGCGAAATGGCCGACGCGATCGAGTTCATCGAAATGGGCGAGATGGAAGGCGAAGAGAGCATCATCAATGATGGACTCGCCACGCTTGAGGGCCTTGCCAATCGCGCCGATGCCGACAAGGTGCAGGCGCTGCTCTCTGGCGAAGCGGACACGAACGACACCTATCTCGAAATTCACGCCGGTGCAGGCGGCACGGAAAGCCAGGACTGGGCCGAAATGCTCTTTCGCATGTACGCGCGCTGGGCTGAGCGGCGCGGGTTCAAGGTGGAAACGGTTGAGTATCAGGCGGGCGAGCAGGCCGGTATCAAATCCGCCACGTTGTTGCTGAAGGGCGAGAACGCCTATGGCTATGGCAAGACCGAGAGCGGCGTCCATCGCCTCGTGCGCATCAGCCCCTATGACAGCGCGGCCAAGCGCCACACCAGCTTTTCCAGCGTCTGGGTCTACCCGGTGATTGACGATGATATCGACATCGAGATCAACCCCGCGGACTTGAAGATCGACACCTACCGCGCGTCCGGGGCGGGCGGACAGCACGTCAACACCACCGATAGCGCGGTGCGCATCACGCACCAGCCCACCGGCATCGTGGTCGCCAGCCAGAACGATCGCTCGCAGCACAAGAACCGCGCGACCGCCATGAACATGCTCAAGGCGCGCTTGTTCGAGCGCGAGATGCAAATGCGCGAAGCGGCGGCCTCGGGCGAGTATCAGGAGAAGAGCGAGATTGGCTGGGGTCACCAGATCCGATCTTACGTCCTCCAGCCCTATCAGATGGTCAAGGACCTTCGCACCGGCGTCACCTCCAGTTCACCCGACAAGGTGTTGGATGGCGAGATCGATCCGTTCATCTCCGCCGCGCTGGCGCAGCGCGTGACGGGCGAGACGGTTGATGTTGAGGATGTTGAATAGACAGACGAGTTCCGGGTCGCTTTCGGAGAAGCTCCAAGGGGGAAAGTGGAATGAGGTTTTCAGCGATCACAACGGGCGCGTTGGCCGTGGCGGCGTCATTTGGCGCTCTCAGCGCTCCGGCGCAGGCGCGCGATGCGTATATCGGCGAGATCATGATGTTTGGCGGCACATTTTGCCCGCGCAATTGGGCCCCGGCTCAAGGCCAACTGCTCCCGATTAGTTCGAATTCGGCGCTGTTTTCCATTCTGGGCACCACGTATGGCGGGGATGGGCGCACCACGTTTGGCCTGCCGGACCTGCGCGGCCGCGTTCCGGTTGGGGTTGGGCAGGGGCCTGGCCTGAGCTCCTATTCGTTGGGTGCCAAAGGCGGGGCCGAGAACACCAGCACCAGCCAGGTGCGCACAGCGCCTTCAACAGCGGCCAACGGCGTAAACGCGCTGACGGCGCGCGGTGTTGGCCTTGAAAACCGCCAGCCTTACACCGCGATCCGCTATTGCATTGCGATCCAGGGTATTTTCCCGCCGCGCAGCTGAGCGTGCCGGGCACTCCCTCTTAACGCTTGGAGCATCACTTAATGGCCCACCAACACCGCTTCGCGCTCAATCAAGTCTGGCGCACGCTGGGCTTGTGTGTGGCGGTGTTGCTGGCTCCGGGCTGCGACGCTCTGGACACCGAAGGCGCGCGGCCAGACAGCGCGCTGGAATTTCCGCTGCCCGATCGCCCGTTGACCGATGAGAGTTTCAGCGAATTCTCCACCGAAGACGCACGCGATGAGCGGGGCGAGGCGGTCAAGGTCATGGACCTTGCGGAAATCACGCCCGGCATGACGGTTGCCGATATCGGCGCGGGCGAAGGGTATTACACGGTGCGCCTTGCGGAAAGAGTGGGTGAGCGCGGGCGCGTTCTGGCCCAGGACATTGACCGCAAGGCGCTGGATCGGCTCGGCAGCCGGGTTGAGCGCGAGCGGCTCGAAAACATCTCGATCAAGCTTGGCGCACCCGATGATCCGCAATTGCCGGTCGACAGCTTCGATCGGATCTTCATCGTCCATGTCTACCACGAAGTGACCGAGCCTTACGCATTCCTGTGGCGCCTGTGGCCTGCGCTTAACGAAGGCGGCGAGATTATCGTGGTCGAAGCCGAGCGCCCAATCGGTCAGCGTGGCATCCCGCACGCGCTGCTCTTCTGCGAGTTCGAAGCGGTGGGCTACCATTTGCTCGAATTCACCGAGAAGCCCGATATTGAAGGGTACTTTGCCCGGTTCGAGCGCGGTGCCGGACGCACAGACCCAGCCAATATCGAGGTCTGCGCCAGCGGCTAAGCGTGGTGTGGGCCAGCGCCTGCGACGATAAGGCCGCGGCCACTTATCAACCTCCTGCGCCCTCGCGCTCTTTTCCTCGCTCAAACGCGGTGCTAGGCGCGCGGCTCGACACAAGAACCAGGAATTTGAGGGGCACGCAGGGATGACAGACTTCCCAACCAGTTTTGACAGGGACGATCTGTTGAAATGCGCGCGCGGTGAACTCTTTGGCCCCGGCAACGCGCAACTGCCCGAGCCGCCAATGCTGATGATGGACCGGATCACCGATATCTCGGGCGACGCTGGCCCCCATGGCAAAGGCCACGTGGTGGCCGAGTTCGATATCACGCCCGACCTGTGGTTCTTCGATTGCCATTTCCCCGGAAACCCGATCATGCCTGGGTGCCTTGGCCTTGATGGCTTGTGGCAGCTGACCGGCTTTAATCTGGGCTGGCGGGGCTGGAAGGGGCGTGGCTACGCGCTGGGAGTGGGCGAGGTTAAGCTCACCGGCATGGTGCGCCCTGATCGCAAGAAGCTGACCTATTTTGTCGATTTCACCAAGGCGGTTCAGACCCGGCGTCTGACGATGGGCGTGGCCGATGGCCGCGTCGAAGCTGATGGTGAGGTCATCTACAACGTCAAGGATATGAAAGTCGCCCTTTCCGAAGCGTGATCGGGCCACTTTGTATAAGAAAGAGATTATGCGCCGCGTAGTTATAACAGGGCTGGGGATCGTATCCTCCATCGGCACCAACGCCAGCGAAGTTCTTGCATCGCTTAAGGCCGGCAAATCGGGCATCACCTTCAACGAAGACATGGCAAGCCACGGCTTTCGCTCACAGATCGCGGGCGCGGTCGATCTGGACGTGAGCGAGCATATCGACAAGCGCACCTTGCGCTTCATGGGGCCGGGCGCAGCTTATGCCTATATCGCCATGGAGCAGGCGATCGCGGATGCGGGGCTTGAGGAGAAGGACGTCATCAACCCGATGACCGGCGTCATCGCGGGATCAGGCGGACCGTCCACCTCGGCGATGCTGACCGCCCACCAGACCGTGCTCAAGACCGGCGCGACCAAGCGGATCGGGCCGTTTGCCGTGCCCAAGACCATGTCCTCCACCATAAGCGCCAATCTGGCGACGGCGTATCAGATCAAGGGCATGAACTTCTCGATCACCTCGGCGTGCTCGACTTCGCTGCACTGCATCGGCATGGCCGCTCAGCAGATCGCGCTGGGACAGCAGGACGTCATGTTTGGCGGCGGCGGCGAAGAGCTTGATTGGACGCTGTCGTGCCTGTTTGATGCCATGGGCGCGATGTCGAGCAAGTATAACGACACGCCGGAACGCGCCAGCCGCGCCTTCGATGCCGACCGCGATGGCTTCGTGATCGGCGGCGGTGGCGGCATGGTGGTGCTCGAGAGCCTAGAGCACGCTCAAGCGCGCGGGGCTAAGATCTACGCCGAAGTGACCGGTTTCAGCGCCACCTCAGACGGCGCGGACATGGTGGCTCCTTCGGGCGAGGGGGGCGAGCGCGCCATGCGCGGCGCTCTCAAGAGCCTGAGCGAGGATCGCACGGTCAGCTATATCAACGCCCATGGCACCTCGACGCCGGTCGGCGATGTGGGCGAGATCGAAGCGGTGCGCCGCGTCTTTGGCGATGGCACGACCCCGCCAGTGAGCTCAACCAAGTCGATGACGGGCCACAGCCAGGGCGCAACCGGCGCGCAGGAAGCGATCTATTGCTTGCTCGCGCTAGAGCATGATTTCATCATCCCGTCGATCAATGTTGAAACGCTTGATCCGGCGCTCAAGCCCGAAGAGATCGCGACCAAGCTGGTTGAGAACGCTGGGCTCGACACGGTGATGACCAACAGCTTCGGCTTTGGCGGCACCAACGGATCGATGCTGTTGTCCAAGTTTCACGGGTAAACGAGAGGTCAGCCATGGGCGTGCTTGAGGGAAAACGGGGCCTTGTGATGGGCGTTGCCAACGAACGCTCGATTGCCTGGGGCATTGCCAAGGCCTGCGCTGACGCGGGCGCTGAGCTGGCCTTCACCTATCAGGGCGAGGCTTTCGGCAAGCGGCTTGAGCCTTTGGCGCAAAGCGTTGGCTCGGACGTTATGCTTGATGTCGATGTCACCGATGACGCCTCGCTGGATGCCGCCTTTGGCGCGCTGCAAGAGCGCTGGGGCCAGCTTGACTTCGTGATCCACGCGGTCGCGTTTTCCGACAAGTCTGAGCTGACCGGACGCATCCTTGATACCAGCCGTGATAACTTCAAGAACTCGCTCGATATCTCGGCCTACAGCTTCATCGAAGTGGCGCGCCGGGCGCATCCGATGATGGCGGAAAACGGCGGTTCGCTGATCACGTTGAGCTATATGGGGTCGAACCGGGTGACGCCCAATTACAACGTGATGGGCGTGGCCAAGGCCGCGCTTGAGGCGGCGGTGCGGTATCTGGCGAATGATCTCGGGCCAGAGGGTATCCGGGTCAACGCGATCAGTCCTGGCCCGATGAAGACGCTGGCAGGTAGCGCGATTGGCGGCGCGCGCAAGACCTTCAAGCACACGGAGGCCAACGCGCCGATGCGCAGCAACGCGACGCTGGAGGCGGTGGGCGGCACGGCTGTGTACCTGCTTTCCGAAGCGGGCGCGTACACGACGGGCGAGATCATTCGCGTCGATGGGGGCTTCCACGTCCTGGGCATGCCGCAGCATGAAAACCTCTAAGAGGCCGGTATACGCTGCGTTCATCGCGGCTTAGTATCCTCTCTCGATGAGCCAGGTTGACGACACAAAGCCCCCTCAGCTTTCCTATCTGCTGCGCGAACTGCCCAACCTGGCGTTGATCTGGTCGAGCCCTGTGCGTCCTGTGCGCGTCGCCGCGCCCTTGCAGCCTGGAGCCACAGGCGAGCCCGTGCGCGCGCCTGTGCTTGTGTTTCCCGGCATTCTTTCGCACGATTCCGCAACTTCGCTCATGCGGCGCACGCTTAGGGCTTCGGGCTATTACGCTTACGCGTCGCGACTGGGTGTGGTGACCGGCATGAAACCGGGTCTTGTCGCGGCGGCCGAAGCGCGTCTCGATGCGATCTACGCTAAGCACGGGAAGCCTGTCACGTTGATCGGCATAAGTCTGGGAGGGCTCTACGCCCGGGTTTTGGCGCAGCGACACCCAGGCAAAGTCGGCCTTGTCATGACCCTGGGTACGCCGTTTTCGGGCGATCGACGCGCCAACAACGCCTGGCGCGTCTACGAAGCGATCAACGATCACAGTGTCGATGATCCGCCGTTTTCCGATGATCCGCGCGAGAAACCAGCAGTTCGAACGATCGCTATCTGGTCGCCCTATGATGGCGTGATCGCGCCGGCGTGTTCTCGCGGTGAAGACGGCGAGCGCGACATCGCTATCGAAGTGCCCGAACGGCATTTTGAATTCAGCGCCAGTCGCCGATCGATCAACCGCATCCTGGCTTTGCTCGAAGAGCATTCCGGGGACACGGCTTAAGCCTTAATCAAAGTGCCACGCGCTTTCACCGTGGCTCGCTCGGTCAAGACCTGCGGCCTCGTCGCTCTCGCTCACGCGCATGGGCACAAACAGCGAAACCATAAGCGCAATGATGGCGCTGCCGACCGCGCTCCAAAGGGCGACCGCGCCAATTCCCGTGGCCTGCGCGACGAGCTGGCTCGCCATGGTCGCCTCGCCGAAATAGCCGGTTCCGCCAAAGCTCGGCGACAAGAAGATCGCCAGCAAGATGGCGCCGATCATTCCGCCCACGCCGTGGACCGCGAAGACGTCGAGTGTGTCATCGACATGCCAGCGGTGCTTCATTTGCTGGATGACGCCATAGCAGACCAGCGCCGCGAGCACGCCAAAGACAATCGCCGCTCCAGGAGAGACAAAGACCGCCGCTGGTGTGATCGTCGCAAGGCCCGCAATCGCTCCGGTCGCCCAGCCAACAGCCGTCGGCTTGCCCACCGAAAGGGCTTCCGCCAGCATCCAGGTGAGCGCGGCGGCGCTTGCGGCGATATGGGTCGCGAGGATCGCGCTGGCCGCGTTGTCATTGGCGCTGAGCGCTGAGCCACCGTTAAATCCGAACCAACCCACCCACAAAAGCGCCGCACCCATCAGGGTCAGCGCCGGAGCGTGCGGCAGCATCGGTGTTGTCGGAAACCCCTTGCGCGGCCCCACCAGCAGCGCGACGACCACCGCGGAAACGCCGCTTGTCGTGTGGACCACGAGCCCGCCAGCAAAATCGAGCGTTCCAAACTGGTTCGCCAGCCACCCGCCACCCCAGATCCAATGCGCGACAGGGGCGTAGACGATCACAACCCACAGTCCGGCAAAGCCCAGCACCCAGCCAAAGCGCGCGCGTTCCGCCCAGGCGCCGACCATCAGAGCGGGAGCGATCACCGCAAACGTCATTTGGAACAGGGCAAAGGCGCTTTCCGGGATCGCGGTTCCCGGGCGCAGGGTTCCAAGGTCGGCCAGAAACAAAGCGTTCCCGCCCCCGATCCAGCCTTGCGAGACACGGCCAAAGGCAAGCGTGTATCCCACGCCAATCCACACAAGCGAGGCAACGGACGCAATCGCTGCGCATTGAAGGCAGACCGAAACGAAAGAGCGCGCCCGCACAAGGCCGCCATAGAACAGCGTCAGGCCCGGAAGGGTCATCAGCAAGACAAGCGCGCTCGCCGCCAGGACCCAGCCTGTATCGCCGCTGCTGACACTGGCTATTGCCGGGGCGGCCACACTTGCAGGCGCTTCATCCTGGGCCAGCGCTTGCGCCGGGATTGCCGCCGAAAGGCTGATGAACCCCGCTGCGCTCCATCCTCGTGCCATCTTTACGCTCCCCGTTTACCCCAGAGGCAAGGGTCTAACGGGGGGGCGGGGAGAGGAACAAGCGGGCGAGCGCTCTCATCCACGCCTTGGTTCACAATAGGGGCGCGAAGGCCCGCTCAGTTTATGAGCGCGGTCAGAACCTGATCGGGCGGGCGATGGCCATCGGCCCAGAACCGGATGTTGGCGATCACCTTCTCGCCCGAGGCTTCACGCCCCTCGGCTGTGGCGCTGCCAATATGGGGCAGGGTCATGACATTGGGGTGATCCAGCAGGCCGCGCGCGACATTGGGTTCATCCGGATACACATCCAGCCCCGCGCCCGCGAGCCGGCCTTCGTGCAGCGCTTCGATCAGAGCGGTTTCATCGATCAGCTCGCCGCGCGCGGTGTTGATGATGCTTGCCCCCGGTTTCATCAGAGCGATCCGGCGCGCATCCATCAGCCCGCGGGTTTCATTCGTCAGCGGGCAGTGAAGAGTGAGGATGTCGGCCTCAGCCACAAGCGTGTCGACATCGTCGACGTAGCGCGCGCCCAGCATGCTCTCGATCGCTTCAGGCAGGCGCTTGCGATTGGTGTAGGCGATCTCCAGCCCAAAGGCCCGGGCGCGGTGGGCAACCGCCTGTCCAATCCGGCCCATACCGACAATGCCCAGCACCTTGCCGCCAAGCTTGCGCCCCAGAAGGCCCGAGGGCGCCCAGCCGGTCCACTCGCCCCGGCGCACCAGCTGCGTGCCTTCGCGGATACGGCGGGGCACGCCAATTATGGCGGCCATCGCGATATCGGCGGTGTCATCGGTGAAGACGCCGGGCGTGTTGGTCACCAGGATCTTGCGGTTCGCTGCGGCCTTGAGGTCGATATGCTCGGTGCCTGCGCCAAAGCTTGCGATAAGACCAAGGCGTTCGCCTGCCGCGGCAATCATCTCAGCCGTGATTCGATCCGTCACAGTGGGCACCAGAACATCGCAATCCTGCATCGCTTCAATGAGCGCGGCCTCGCTCATCGGGGTGTCTTGCGGATTGAGAACCGTATCGAAGAGCTCGCTCATGCGGTCCTCGACGGACGGCATGAGCTGGCGCGTCACCACGACCTTGGGTTTGCCTAAAGGAAACTGCGGAGGGGTGTGCGAAGTGGCCATGACGCCGCGCTAATGGCACCGGGGGCAGCCGGTCAAGCGCGTAGGCAAAAACTCAGCTCTTGAAGGGGTTGGTGCAGCCTCGCTAAGACTGAGGGTATGAAGGCAATGGGATCACTTGGGCTTGCGATTCAGGCCGGCGTTCTGGGCGCGTTGGTCATGGGCGCCGGCGCGCTCAGCGCGCAAAGCCGCGCGGCGCCTTATTGGGTTTCGCTAAGGTTTGACGAAGTGCGTATGCGCGTGGGCCCAAGCCGGGAATACCCGATCCAATGGCTCTACAAGCGCGAGGGCTTGCCGATGAAGGTCGTGCGCGTGCGCGAGGGGTGGCGACTGGTGCAGGATCCCGACGGAGCGCAAGGCTGGATTTCTCGAAGCCAGCTGGCCGACACGCGCACCGCTTTGGTGGTGGGTGAGGGGCTCGCCACACTGCGCGAGGCGCCGGACGCCACATCCAAGCTTCGCTGGCGGGCTGAGCCGGGTGTGGTGGGCGAACTGCTGCGCTGCCGCGATGCGTGGTGCGAGATTGATGTCACAGGCCGCACCGGATGGGTCGAGGCGGAGCGCCTTTGGGGCGATGAGGAGCTGGCAAGCGAGGAGTAACCGCCTTCGGCTACTCGCAGGCGGTGCGCGCGAGACCGGAGCCGAGGGCTAGGGCCAGCGCGCGCATCATCTCACATCATCTCAACCGCGACCGCTGTGGCTTCACCGCCGCCAATGCAAAGGCTCGCCACGCCCTTGGTCTTGCCCTGCTGTTTGAGAGCGTTGAGCAACGTCACGATAATGCGCGTGCCCGATGCGCCGATGGGGTGACCCAACGCCGTGGCGCCGCCGTTTACGTTGATCTTTGCATGGTCGATACCGATGTCGCGCATGGCGAACATTGCCACGCAAGCGAACGCTTCGTTCACTTCCCACAGATCGACATCGTCCACGCTCCACCCGGTTGCATCGATGACCTTGTGGATCGCTCCGACAGGCGCGACGGTGAAGTCCTTGGGCTCACGCGCGTGGGCAGCCATGGCGACGATTTTGGCAACCGGCGTCTGGCCGTTGGCCTTGGCGATGCTCTTGCGTGTCAGGACAACTGCCGCCGCACCGTCCGAGATCGAGCTGGAGGTGGCCGCGGTGATCGTGCCGTCCTTGGCAAAGGCGGCGCGCAATTGCGGGATCTTGTCCGGGCGCCCCTTGCCGGGTTGTTCGTCGGTATCGACCGTCACTTCGCCTTTGCGCGTGGCGTAGGTCACGGGAACCACTTCGTCCGCGAACGCTCCGCTTTCGATCGCGGCGTTGGCGCGGCTGAGGCTCTCGATGGCGTAGCCGTCCATGTCTTCGCGCGTGAGCTGATAGGTGTTGGCAGTGTCCTGAGCAAAGCTGCCCATCGCGCGGCCTTCGTCATAGGCGTCTTCAAGGCCATCAAGGAACATGTGATCGTAGACGCTGTCATGGCCAAGCCGCGCGCCGGAACGGTGTTTCTTGAGCATGTAGGGCGCGTTGGTCATGCTCTCCATGCCGCCTGCCACAATGTAATCAACCGTGCCACTGGCGAGCGCTTCGGCGCCCATGATGACCGTCTGCATACCCGATCCGCACACCTTGTTGACGGTGGTCGCCTGGACGGATTTGGGAAGGCCTGCCTTGACCATGGCCTGACGCGCGGGTGCTTGGCCTAGGCCTGCGGGAAGCACGCAGCCCATGTAAGCGCGGTCAAAGGCGTCTCCTTCAACACCGGAACGTTCAACCGCGGCCTTGACGGCTGCCGCGCCAAGGTCGGTCGCCGACACATCGGCCAACGCGCCTTGCATGCCGCCCATCGGGGTTCGGGCGTAGGAGAGGATGACAATCGGATCGTTGGCGGAAATCTGGCTCATGGGTCGGATCCCTTGATTTTCGGGTGCGGGGTAAATCTGTCGCTAGCGCTCATTTAGGTTTCCCAGCAGCGCTTGGCAATCAGGCACACGCGGCGGAAATGGTTCCCGACGCTTGTGCCATCGATGCTTGCAAGACGGCACGGATTGGGCGAAACGGGTCGCAGTTCTACCCGCGTTTTGATGGAGAGGGATCATGGCTGACGACCGCCGCCAGGAACAGGAAGATTTGCTCAAATTGCAGCGCGACGCCTTTACGGCGTCTCGCCCGGAGCCAATGGCGATCCGCAAGGACCGGATCAAGCGCGCAATGGCGCTGCTGACCGAGCATTCGGACAGCTTTTGCAAAGCGATGAGCGCGGATTTCGGCAGCCGTTCGATGTACCAGTCGCAGCTGACCGACATCGAAGCGTCGATGATTGCGGGCAAGCACACGCTCAAGAACATGGACAAATGGGCCAAGACCCAGCGTCGCCCCGTTCAGTTCCCGCTCGGCCTGCTCGGTGCCAAAGCCGAAGTTCGCTACGAGCCCAAGGGCGTCGTCGGCATCTTGTCCCCGTGGAACTTTCCGGTTCAACTGGCCATTGGTCCGCTCATGCAGGTCTTTGGCGCAGGCAATCGCGCAATGATCAAGCCCAGCGAATTTACCGAGCGAACCAGCGATTTGATGGCTGAGCTGGTGGAGAAATACTTCGCTCGCGATGAACTGGCCGTTGTTACCGGTGGCCCCGAAGTGGCCGCAGCGTTCTCCTCGCTTCCCTTCGATCATCTGGTCTTTACCGGATCGACCCCGACCGGGCGTCTCGTGATGCAGTCCGCGGCCAAGAACCTGACACCGGTCACGCTTGAACTGGGTGGCAAATCGCCCGTGATCATGGGCCGAAGCGCCGATTTTGCAAAGGCGGGTGAACGCATCGCGCTGGGCAAGATGTTGAATGCCGGCCAGATCTGCCTCGCGCCCGATTACATGTATGTCCCTGAAGACAAACAGGATGAGGCGGTGGCCGGCGTCTCCAACGGTGTGGCCAACATGTATCCCACACTGCTGGAAAACGATGACTACGCCTCGGTCGTCTCGGACCGCCATTTTGAGCGGCTCCAGGGCCTGGTCGAAGACGCGCGCGAAAAGGGCGCGGAAGTGGTGGAAGTCAATCCCGGCAATGAGGACTTCTCAAACGCCAACCAGCGCAAGATGCCTCTCAACATCGTCAAGAACGTCACCGATGACATGAAGGTGATGCAGGAAGAGATCTTCGGTCCGGTCCTACCCGTCATGACCTATAAGGCTGTTGATCAGGCGGTCGATTATGTGAACGAGCATGATCGCCCGCTCGGCCTCTATTACTTCGGCGAGGACAAGGCTGAGCAGGAACGCGTCCTCACCCGCACGATCAGCGGCGGGGTGACGACCAATGATGTGCTGTTCCATGTTTCGATGGAGGATTTGCCCTTTGGAGGTGTCGGGCCTTCGGGGATTGGCAGCTATCACGCGATTGAGGGCTTCCGCGAGTTCAGCCATGCGCGCGGGACCTATCATCAGCCCAAAATCGACATCGCCAAGCTGGGCGGCTTCAAACCGCCCTACGGCAAAAAGCCGAGCGCTGAGCCCGCGGAGTAGGCCCTGAGCGAGTCGCCGAGCGGGGCGTGGCCTCGTTTCGCCGCTCGGGGCGTGGGCTCATTGTGCGCTTTCTGCGTTGGTGCGAACCGGTGTTCGATTTGGCGCAACACATATACGCAGTTTCGCCCGAGTCGCACCCTTGCGTCGATTCAGGGACAAGCCTAGGTGACATGCGGGATTAATTTCACTTGGACACCGCTGTGATCGACCTGAGCCAGTATCTGCCGATACTGATATTCATCTTCATCGCGTTGGGCCTCTCGGTGCTCTTCGTTTTTCTGCCGATGGGCGTCTCGCGATTGACTGGCGCGCACAAGCCGAACGCGGACAAGCTTTCGGAATATGAGTGCGGCTTTCCGGCGTTTGAGGATTCGCGCAGCCAGTTCGATGTGCGCTTCTACCTGGTCGCTATCAGCTTCATCATTTTCGACCTCGAAGCCGCGTTCCTTTTCCCCTGGGCCGTCAGCCTGGGTGAGACGGGCTGGGTCGGCTGGATCGGCATGATGACCTTCCTTGGCATTCTGGCTATCGGCCTCACTTACGAGTGGAAGAAGGGAGCTCTGGACTGGGAATGAGCAACTCATCGACCATTATCACGCCTCCGACCGCACCGCTTAACGCCGCCGAAGCCGCGCAGATGATGCCTACGGCTAAGGGCGGAGAGATGAAGCAGCCCGATCAGGACTATTTCAACGCGCTCTCGACCGAAGTGAACGACAAGGGCTTCCTGATCACTTCGACCGAGGACGTCTTCAACTGGGCGCGAACCGGATCGCTGTGGTGGATGACCTTTGGGCTTGCGTGCTGCGCGGTGGAGATGATTCATGTGAACATGCCGCGTTATGACATGGAGCGTTTTGGCGCCGCTCCGCGTGCATCGCCGCGACAGTCCGACCTGATGATCGTTGCGGGTACGCTTTGCAACAAAATGGCCCCGGCGCTGCGCAAGGTCTACGACCAGATGTCGGACCCCAAATATGTAATCAGCATGGGCAGCTGCGCGAATGGTGGTGGCTATTACCATTACAGCTATTCGGTCGTGCGAGGCTGTGATCGGATCGTGCCGGTCGATATCTATGTGCCCGGCTGCCCTCCGACGGCCGAAGCGCTGCTCTACGGCGTGATGCAATTGCAGCGCAAGATCCGCCGTACAGGGACGATTGAGAGGTAAGGCGCTGTCATGGTCGCTCATTCCGCCCCCAAATTTGCCTCGAACGAAGGCGTGCTTGATGCCTTGATGGCGAGCGTCAGTGTCTGGCTTGACGGCGCGCACGAAGCGCATGGCGAGATCATGCTTACGGCCAAGCGCGACCAGATCGAGACGGTGCTTCGCACACTGCGCGATGATCACGCTTATCAGCAGCTGATGGAGATCGCCGGCGCGGACTATCCGGACCGCTCTGAGCGTTTCGAAGTCGTGTACATGCTGCTGTCGCTCACCAAGAACCACCGGATCATGGTCAAGGTCTCGACCGATGAGGACACGCCTGTGCCCACGGTCACGACGCTCTGGCCCAACGCCGGTTGGCTCGAGCGTGAAGTGTTTGACATGTATGGCGTGGTCTTTGCCGGCAATAAGGACCTGCGCCGCATCCTCACCGATTACGGCTTTGAAGGGCACCCGTTCCGCAAGGACTTCCCGATGACGGGCTACACGGAGCTGCGCTATTCCGAGGATGAAAAGCGTGTTGTGTACGAGCCGGTTGAGCTTGCTCAGGACATGCGGACCTTCGACTTTCTCTCACCCTGGGAAGGCTCGGATTACGTCCTTCCTGGTGATGAGAAAGCCGCCGAACCCGCCCCTGAGCCTGAGCCTGAGACTGACGACGCGCCGGAAGAGCCCAAGGACGGGGTCGCCTTCGAAATCGCCGATGAGGAGGGTGAGGACTGATGAAACTCGAAGAATCGCCCACCACTGACGGTGAAGTCATCACCAATTACACGATCAATTTCGGCCCCCAGCACCCGGCCGCGCACGGCGTTTTGCGCATGGTGATGGAACTGGACGGCGAAGTGATCGAGCGGATCGATCCGCATGTTGGCCTGCTCCACCGAGGTACGGAAAAGCTGATCGAGCAGAAGACCTATCTGCAAGCGCTGCCCTATTTTGACCGGCTCGATTACTGCTCGCCGCTGTGTCAGGAGCATTCCTATGTGCTCGCGATTGAGAAGCTGCTCGATCTCGAAGTGCCCGAACGCGCGCAATATCTGCGCGTGCTGTTCGCGGAGCTGACCCGTATCTGCAACCACTTCCTCAACATGGGCGCGCATGTGCTCGACGTGGGGGCGTTCACCCCGAACCTTTGGATGATGGACCTGCGCGAAGACTGCCTGACGTTCTTTGAGCGGGCGAGCGGCGCGCGCATGCACTCGGCCTGGTTCCGCCCGGGCGGCGTGCATCAGGACGTGCCGGAAAAGCTGCTGGTAGATATTGGCGACTGGATCGACAACCGCTTGTTCCAGCTGTTTGACGACGCGATGAGCCTCGTCATCGACAACCGCATCTTCAAGCAGCGCAACGTCGATATCGCCGTAGTCAGCCGCGATGACGCGGTGGCGTGGGGCTTCTCAGGCCCGATGATCCGCGCGGCGGGCATTGCGTGGGACATCCGCAAGTCGCAGCCCTATGATGTCTATGACCGGATGGAGTTCGACATTCCGGTCGGCACCAATTCGGACTGTTATGACCGTTTCATGGTGCGCGTCGCGGAAATCCGTGAGAGCGCCAAGATCATCAAGCAGTGCATCCGCGATATGCCGCAAGGGCCCATCGCCAGCGATGACGGCAAAGTCTCCCCGCCCAAGCGCGGCGAGATGAAGCAGTCGATGGAAAGCCTGATCCACCACTTCAAGCTCTACACCGAAGGCTTCCACGTGCCCGCCGGCGAAGTCTACGTCGCGACCGAAAGCCCCAAGGGCGAGTTCGGCGTCTATCTGGTTAGCGACGGCACCAACAAGCCATACCGCTGCAAGATCCGCCCGACCGCTTTCAGCCACCTGCAAGCGATGGAATTTATGAGCAAAGGCCACATGCTGCCCGACGCGACCGCCATTCTGGGCGCGATTGATGTTGTGTTTGGGGAGTGTGATCGGTGAAGATTTCTATGCTCCTGTTTGTTCCGGCGATTGGATTGGCAATAGCCTCGTTCCTCGTGGGCTCTCCTTTTAGCTATGTCTGCATGATAGGGGCCCTTGCGCTCGGATTTGTGGGGCATCAAGCAGAGCTAAAAGAAAATGAGACTGAAGACTAATGGCTGATCGCACACCCGCACCCGATACGCCTGAACTTCGCGCGCGCTGGGGCTCTTTTGCTTGGACAAAAGAGAACAAGGCCAAGGCGGATTATCACATCGCCAAATATCCTGATGGGCGGCAGAAATCGGCGGTGATGGCGCTGCTCGATCTGGGTCAGCGTCAGGTGGGCGAAGAGACCGACACGCAAGGCTGGCTGCCGCTGCCGGTGATCGAGTACATTGCCGACTATCTCGACATGCCGGTCATCCGCGTGCTCGAAGTCGCGACCTTCTATTTCATGTACAACATGAAGCCGGTGGGTAAGTACCACGTGCAGGTCTGCGGCACGACGCCGTGCATGCTTCGCGGCTCGGACGATATCATCTCCGCTTGCAAGGCGCGCGGTATGACGAAGGGCGAAGTTTCCGAGGACGGCCTGTGGACCCTCACCGAAGTCGAATGCATGGGCAATTGCGCCACCGCGCCAATGGTCCAGATCAACGATGACAATTACGAAGATCTGACGGTCGAGCGGTTTGATGCGGTGCTTGACGCGCTGG
>JBCBYM010000139.1:0-6872 GCA_039815865.1 Pseudomonadota bacterium | reverse complement strand
GTGTGGGTTATTTCGCGCCCGATGGATCGGTCGACAGCTGCATCGTCCTTCGCACCGCAGTGGTCAAGGATGGGACTATGCATGTGCAGGCCGGCGCAGGCATCGTGGCGGACAGCGATCCCGATTACGAACACGCCGAATGCCGCGCCAAGGCGGGCGCGCTGTTTGCCGCCGCGAAAGAAGCGGTAAAGCGCGCCAGCGAGCCGGGGTTTGGCCAATGAAGCGGATTGGTTTCGCGCTCCTCTCGCTCGCCGCGCTTACCGCGTGTGATCCGCAGCCCGCTGGAGAACCCGTTGTCACTGTCCCGCTTGATAGCGAAGACGGTATTCAGCCCGTAGGCGCCCCGGTTGCCGGGGCGACGCCAGAGGTGGTTCCGGCGGGCGCTGTGTCCGCCTGCTCAGCGGTTCGCTTTGAGGATATCGATCTCACCCATTGCATCGCTGATCCGGCTCAGCACACGATCAACGTGGTCTATGGACCCGGTGATCAGTCGCAAGGCTATGGCACCCTCAGCGCCTTTGCCGAAAGCGTCGAGGCGGACACAATCGCCTTTGCCATGAATGGCGGGGCCTTCAGCGATGATCTGACCCCGCGCGGCTATCTGGTGAGCGGGGGCGATCGTTTGTCCGAGCTCAGCCGGGCCTCAGGCGAAGGCAACTTCTTCATGAAGCCCAACGGTGTCTTCTTTGGCAGCGCAGGCCGCTGGCGCATTCTGACCAGTGACCGGTTCTTCTCGACCGTGCGCGACCGCCCGCGCTTTGGCACGCAATCGGGGCCCATCCTGCTGGTGGGCGGCGAATTGGGCGGAGCGATCAGCGAGAACGGCAATTCGCGCGCGATCCGCAACGGCGTGGGTGTGGATGCCGACGGCAAGGCGCATTTCGTCATATCGCTCGCCCCACTGAGCTTTGGGCAGCTCGCCCGCTACTTCCGCGATGAAGCGGGGGTGAGTGATGCGCTCTTCCTTGATGCCAATTCTTCCTCGCTCTGGGATCCTGTCACCGGGCGTATGGACGCCGGGCGAACCGGGCCCATTGTGGTCGTCAGCCGGAAAGACAGCGAATGAGCCTTCCTGAAAGCCCCCTCAGCCTCACCGGTCGCCGCGACCTGTATCCCGAGACCCGGCCCTATGACGCAGGCATGCTCGATGTCGGCGAAGGCCATACCCTCTATTACGAGCGCGTCGGCACGCCGGGCGCCAAACCAGCGGTGTTTCTGCATGGGGGTCCGGGCGGCGGGATCACCGAGTGGCACCGCCAGCAATGGGATCCAGCGCGCTACGACGTGCTGCTGTTCGATCAGCGCGGCTGCGGGCAATCGCTCCCTTTCGCTGAGCTTGAGCACAACGACACCTGGCGCATCGTCGCCGATATGGAACGCCTGCGCGAACACTGCGGGTTTGAGCGCTGGCAGGTCTTTGGCGGCAGCTGGGGCTCAACGCTGGCGCTGGCCTATGCGCAGACGCATCCCGAACGCGTCACCGAGCTGATCGTGCGCGGCGTGTTCCTCGCACGCCAGCGCGAAAAGACTTGGCTCTATTCCTACGGCGCGAGCGAGATCATGGCCGAGGCGTGGGACCAGTTCTCTGGCCACATATCCGAGGATGAGCGCGGCGACTTGGTGAAAGCCTATTACGCCCGCCTCACCAGCGAGGATGAGGAGGCGCGTCTGGCCGCGGCGACGCAGTGGTCCTTGTGGGAGGGGCATGTGGCAACTCTGCTGCCCAATCCCGATCTGCTTGAGCATTTCGAGGATCCGGCAACCGCCCTGCCCTTTGCCCGGATCTGCGCGCGCTTCTTCCTCGATGATTTTTATCTGGAGGAGGGCCAGCTGCTCAAAAACATGGATCGCATCGCCCAGATCCCCGGCATCATCGTCCAGGGCCGCCACGACATCTGCACTCCGCCGGGCGCCGCCTGGGCGCTCAAGAAGGTGTGGCCGGGCAGCGCTCTATGGATGGTCGATGATGCAGGCCACTCCGCGAGCGAGCCGGGCATTGTTGATGGCCTGGTGCGCGCAACCGATCACTTTGCAGGAGAGCCTGTGTGAGCGCTCCCACCATCCTCGTCATCGACAATTATGACAGCTTCACCTTCAACCTCGTCCATTACCTGATGGAGCTGGGCGTTGAGGTGCGCGTGGAACGCAACGATGCGATCAGCGCAGGCGAAGCGGTGAAGACCAACGCGGTCGGCTTCCTCATCTCACCCGGCCCCTGCACACCCAACGAGGCCGGGATCAGCCTCGATCTGGTCGCGGCCTGCGCTGATGCCGAGCGCCCGCTTATGGGCGTGTGCCTGGGCCACCAGTCCATCGGCCAGCATTTTGGCGGCACGGTGACGCGCGGTGGCTTGATGCACGGCAAGACCTCTCCGGTGACGCATGATGGGACGGGCGTTTTCAAGGACCTACCCTCGCCCTTTACCGCAACACGCTATCACAGCCTTGAAGTGGTGGATGTGCCCGCGAGCCTGATCGCCAACGCCTACGCCGCAACGCCCGGAGTTGAAGAGACGAGCGTCATGGGCTTCCGGCACGAAACCCTGCCCATCCACGGCGTTCAGTTTCACCCCGAAAGCATCGCAACCGAGCATGGCCACGCGCTGCTCGCCAATTTCCTGAGCGAGTGCGGGGTCGAAGCACGCCTTCCCGAGGCGGCCACACTGGAGCGCACCTCATGAGCGCCCTGCCCGACATCTCCGCCCCGCTCACCGAAACCGAAGCGGAGACCGCGTTTGGAACCCTGCTCGACGCGAGCCTAAGCGAAGCGGAAATCGAACATTTCCTTGTGGCGCTCAGCGAACGCGGCGAGACCTCGAACGAAATCGCGGGCGCCGCGCGGGCTCTGCGCGCACGGCTTATCCCGATTAAGGCGCCTGAGGGATCAATCGATGTCTGCGGCACAGGCGGCGATGGGCATCACACCTTGAACGTCTCAACCGCGGTCAGCCTTGTGGTGGCGGCGTGCGGCGTGCCGGTGGCCAAGCACGGCAACCGCGCGGCTTCGTCCAAGGCCGGCGCGGCGGACACTCTGGAAGCGCTCGGCCTCGACATGGACGCCGCCGGGCGCACCGCGGAAAAGACGCTGGCCGAGATCGGCATCTGCTTTCTCTTCGCCAAGAACCACCACCCCGCAATGGGGCGCATCCAGCCCATCCGCAAGAAAATCGGCAAGCGTACGATCTTCAACCTGATGGGCCCGCTGTCCAACCCGGCCGGGGTGACGAGCCAGCTTATCGGTATCGCCCGCCCCGCCTATGTGCCGATCTACGCCGGCGCTCTGGCGAAGCTGGGGACCGGGCGATCGCTGATCGTGTCGGGTGATGAGGGTTTGGATGAGCTCAGCCTTGCCGGCGGCAACGAGGTTGCCGAAGTCACCGGCAACACCTTCGTTATGCGGCGCCTTGCGCCTGACCAAGCAGGGCTTGCGGGCGCCCCCATCGAAGCGATCCGAGGGGACGACGCGACCTACAACGCCGCCGCGCTCAAAGCCCTGCTTGATGGCGCGCCGAGCGCCTATCGCGACGCGGTGCTGTTCAACGCGGCGGGCGCTCTGGCGGTAGCGAATGTGGGCGAGAGCTGGCCCGAACGCGTTGCCCTCGCCGCCGAAGCGCTCGACAGCGGGCGCGCGCGCGACAAGCTGGCGCGCTGGATCGAGCTGGCGGTGTAAAAGGCCGCATCAAACCATCATGAACAAGCTCGAAGAAATCTGCGCCAAAAAACGCGAGGAAGTCGCCGCCCGCAAGGCCAGTGTCACGCGCGCTGAGCTGGAAGCGGCTGCGTCGGAACAAAGCGCCCCGCGCGGCTTTGAAGCGGCCCTGCGCCGGGTGGCCGAGACCCGCTTTGCCCTGATCGCAGAGATTAAGCGCGCCAGCCCCTCCAAAGGCCTCATCCGCGCGAATTTCCGCCCGGCCGAACACGCCAAGGCCTACAAGGAAGGCGGCGCGGCGTGCCTCTCTGTCCTAACCGATGCGCCCTATTTCCAAGGCCACGAGCTTTACCTCGACGCCGCGCGCAAGGCCTGCGATCTGCCCGTTCTGCGCAAGGATTTCATGGTCGATCCGTGGCAATGTCTCGAAGCGCGCGCGATCGGCGCCGATGCAATCCTGATCATCGCCGCCGCTTTGGACGACACCGCCATGGCCGAGATCGAAGCCGCCGCGCTCGAACACAGTATGGATGTGCTGGTCGAGGTCCACGAAGAGGCGGAACTGGAACGCGCGGCCAAACATCTCACCTCGCGGCTGATCGGCGTGAACAATCGCGACCTCAAGACCTTCACCACTTCGCTGGCGACCACCGAACGGCTCGCGCCGCTGGCTCCAGAGGGTGCACTGCTGGTGGGCGAAAGCGGGATCAACCACCACGAGGACCTAACCCGGCTGAGCGAAGCGGGCATTCGCACTTTCCTGGTGGGCGAAAGCCTGATGCGCGCCGACGATGTGGCGGCCGCGACAAGGGCTTTGCTGGAAGGCTGAGGCGAAGGCCCGATCATCGGGCGCCCAAAAAGCCCCTCTGTCCTACACGCCGCTTGTGTGGCAAGGCTCATCCCAGCGCCCGGCCGGCGCGAAAATTTTTGAAAACGCGCTCTGATTGACAGGGGCAATGGGTTTTCTGGTTTTGGACTGTGTAACCTGTGTCTCCAACAAGCGCGCAGGAAAGTGTGGGGAGACCCGGTGATGAGCGAGCTAACCCATCTTGGCGAAGACGGAGCCGCGCGTATGGTCGATGTTGGCGGCAAGGCGGAAACCCACCGCGTCGCCATCGCCAGCGGGCGCATCACTATGGGCGCTGAGGCCCTGGCGGCGATCAGGCAAGGCGATGCGCCAAAGGGCGATGTTCTGGGCACCGCGCGTCTGGCGGGCATCATGGCGGCCAAGCGCACCGGTGATCTCATCCCCCTTTGCCATCCGCTGGGCCTGGAAGCGGTGACGGTTGAGTTCGCGTTTGAGGACACACACGGTCTGGCCGCGATCCGCGCCACAGCCACAGCGTCGCTGACGGGCAAGACCGGGGTCGAGATGGAAGCCATGGTCGCCGTCTCCACCGCGTTGCTGACGATCTACGATATGGCCAAGGCGATCGATAAAGGCATGGTGATCAGCGAGGTGCGCCTCATCGAAAAGCGCGGCGGCAAGTCCGGCATCTGGAAGGCGCCGGAGCTGTGAGCACCATGCTCACCTTGGAGGAAGCGCAGGAGCGGCTGCTGGCGCTGGCGCCGCGCACCCATGCCTACGAGGTGGGCCTCTCGCATGTGGCGACGCCCGATTACCTTGCATCCGATATCGAGGCCCACCGCAGCCAGCCCGCGGCCGACCTGTCGGCCATGGATGGCTATGCCATCAGCGGCGAAGGCCCTTGGGCAAACGTCGGCGAGAGCCGGGCAGGCCGGCCCTTTGAAGGCGCGCTTGCGCCGGGCCAATGCACGCGCATCTCAACCGGAGCGCATATCCCCGACGGCGCTGAGAGCGTGCTGATCCAGGAAAACGCGCAGGTCGAGGGCGCGATGGTTGCCCTCGCGCCAGGAGAGAGCGCGCCGGGGCCCGATGCCCATATCCGCAAAGCCGGGTTCGACTTTCACAAGGGCGATACGGTGCTGCGCGCCGGAACGCGCCTCACCCCTGCCGCAGCGGCGCTCGCGATCGCAGCCGGGCGCAGCCGCGTCCCGGTGATGATGCGGCCCTTGATCGCGGTTCTCGACAGCGGAGACGAACTGGTTCCCGCTGGCGCACCGCTAGAGCCGCACCAGATCCCCGCCAGCAACGCCGCTATGATCAGCTGGATGCTTGCCCCGCATATCGGCCTTGTCGAGGAACGGATCGGGCCGGTTGCCGACGATCTCCCGGCTCTGGCGCGCGCGCTTGAGCAGGCTCAGGATTGCCACATCCTCATCACCAGCGGAGGCGCTTCTGTGGGGGACCATGATCGGGTGCAGGATGCGCTGGTGGAATGGGGCGCCGAGGTTGCGTTCTGGAAAGTCGCTATCAAGCCGGGCAAGCCACTCATGGTGGCGACCAAGCAGAGCGAATGGGGCCGCCAAGTGATCCTTGGCTTGCCGGGCAACCCTGTCTCGAGCTTTGTCACCGCCTTCCTGTTCGCGCTTCCGCTTGCGCGCGCGGCTATGGGTGACCGCGATCCCCTGCCCAAAGCGACGCTCCGCAAAGCCGCTGTGGATTTGCCGGCCTCACGAACGCGGCGGGAATTTCTGCGAGGGATCGACGATGGCGAGGGAGTGCGGCTCGCTGCTTCGCAAGACTCCAGCGCCCTGGTCGCTTTGGCGCAGGCCAATTGCCTGATTGATCGTCCCGCTGGTGCCGATCCGGTTCCCGCTGGGGAGGCTGTGCCTGTGTACAACCTCCAAAACGGCTAAATAGCAGGGCTTTGCGGAGGGTGGCCGCTTGACTTGCGGAAGAACGTTGCCTAATTGTTCCGCATTCGTTCACCTTATTGGTGAGCGGGAGCATCGGCCAAGCACCCCATCCTGCCCTCGCAGGTCGTGCCTCTGGCTGACGCGCCCCACTGGCAGCTGCGGCGTTCTTTTGGACGCGGCAGCGATCTGCGAACAAGGGAGACTATCGCAATGCTGACGGCCAAGCAGCACGAACTGATCCGCTTCATCCAGCAGCGTCTGGAGGAAACCGGTGTTTCGCCCAGTTTTGAAGAAATGAAGGAAGCGCTCGATCTCAAGAGCAAGTCGGGCGTGCACCGGCTGATTTCCGCGCTCGAAGAACGCGGCTTCATCCGCCGCCTGCCCAACCGCGCGCGCGCTCTTGAAGTGATCCGGCAGCCCGAAGACGCAACCCCGGCCCCGCGCACTTCAGTCGCCGCGCCGGCTGCCGATGTGGTGGTGCCGCTCAAGCCCGCAGCCGCCG
>JBCBYM010000138.1:0-6884 GCA_039815865.1 Pseudomonadota bacterium | reverse complement strand
CCCTGATCGCATCGTTCTGGGCGAATTGCGCGGCAGCGAGAGCGTATCGTTCCTGCGCGCGATCAACACGGGCCACCCGGGCAGCTTTTCGACGATCCACGCCAATTCCCTGCGCGGTGCGTTGGAGCAATTGTCGCTCATGGTCATGCAGACCGGCATTGGCCTGACGCGCTCCGACACCATTGCCTACGCCGCCAGCGTCATCGACGTGATCGTACAACTGGGCCGCGATGCGAACGGAAAACGCGGGATTACGCAGATCGCCGAAGCGCGTTCGTTGGTCTGATCGGATCTGATCCGAACGCGCGCGGGCGTCTGCTTTAATTGACAATCGTGTGACAAGACCCAAGTCTCGATTTACTTGGGCCCCGCGCCACAACAAAGCGCGGTACCGACAGCGACAAGCCAAAGGACTAGCGAAGCGATGAGCAGCGCGCCGATCAAGCCCGACTTTTCCGAGATGAGTGTGGCGGGCGTTGCGGCTGGCGATGGCGACAATTATTTCAACCGCGAACTGTCCTGGCTGGGCTTCAATGAGCGCGTTCTGGCTGAGGCGGACAATATCGCCTATCCGCTGCTGGAAAGACTACGCTTTCTCTCGATTTCGGGCAGCAACCTCGATGAATTCATGATGATCCGCGTGGCCGGCCTTGTGGGCCAGGCGCAGCGCGGGATCGACAAGGTGGCGATTGATGGGCGCACGCCCACTCAGCAGCTGAGCGCCATCCGCGCCAAGCTGGCGGAGCTGTCCGAGCGCCAGCAGGACATCTGGCGCTCCTTACGCGAAGCGCTGGCCGAGAGCGATATTCACATCGCCGATGAACAGCGCATCGCCCCGCAGGCGCATGAATGGCTGGCCAATTTCTTCTCCGAAGAAATCCTGCCGATCATCACGCCGCAAGCGCTCGACCCGGCGCACCCCTTTCCGTTCGTCCAGAACGAAGGAATGGGCCTGCTCTTTACGCTGACGCGCGAGGCGGACAAGGAACAGATCATCGAGATGATCCTGATCCCCACTGCACTGCCGCGTTTCGTGCGCGTGCCGGGCGAGGTCGCGGGTAGCGATGGGGCGATCTATATCTCGATCGCCAGCCTCATCCAACGCTACGCCAAGAAGCTGTTTCCCGGTTTCAAGATTGAAGGCGATGGCCTGTTCCGCGTGCTGCGCGACAGCGATATCGAGATCGAGGAAGAGGCCGAGGATCTGGTGCGCACCTTCCGCAGCGCGATCCAGCGCCGCCGCCGCGGCCAGGTGATCCAGCTTGAGCTTGAGGAGGACTTTGACCCTCAGGCCGAAGCCATGCTGCTTGAACAACTGGGCGTGAGCGAAGCTGCGGTTATCAAAACCGATGGCATGATCGGGATTGATGGCCTGTCCGAAATCGTCTCTGAAGATCGCCCGGACCTTAAGTTCGATGCTTACTCCCCGCGCTATCCCGAACGCGTGCGTGAACATGACGGCGATGTCTTCTCCGCGATCCGCGAAAAGGACATCGTGATCCACCACCCCTATGAGAGCTTTGAAGTGGTGGTCGATTTCATCCGCCAGGCAGCGTCCGACCCGGACGTGGTCGCGATCAAGCAGACCCTTTACCGCGCCGGCTCGCAATCGGCCGTTATCAACGCGCTGATTGAAGCGGCTGAGAACGGCATTTCGGTGACGGCGGTGGTCGAATTGAAGGCCCGCTTTGACGAGGAACAGAACCTCAAATGGGCAACCAAGCTTGAACGCGCCGGCGTGCAGGTCATCTACGGCTTCACCGATTGGAAGACCCACGCCAAGACCGCGATGGTCGTGCGCCGCGAAGGCAATTCCTTCCGCACCTACTGCCACTTTGGCACCGGAAACTACCACCCCATTACCGCCAAGATTTACACCGATACGAGCTTCTTTACCGCTGATCCAAAGCTGGGGCGCGACGCGGCGCGGATGATGAATTTCGTGACCGGCTATGTCGAGCCCAAGGATATGGAGCTTATCAAGGTCGCCCCGCTTGATCTTCGCGAAGAGCTCTACGCGCGCATCGACGCTGAGATTGCGAATGCGGGCAAGGGCTTGGCGTCAGGCATTTGGCTGAAATGCAATCAGGTGACCGATAAGGGCATGATTGATCGGCTTTACGCCGCCAGCGATGCGGGCGTTCCGGTTGACATCGTGTGCCGCGGTATTTGCTGCCTCAAACCGGGCGTGCCGGAATTGTCAGAGAACATCCGTGTAAAATCGATCATCGGGCGCTTTCTTGAGCACAGCCGGATCTACGCCTTTGCCAACGGCAAGCCGATGCCCAGTCCCGAAGCGGCCGTGTTCATTTCGTCGGCTGATCTTATGGGCCGCAATTTGGATCGCCGGGTTGAGAGCCTGATCCCTATCCTTAACCGAACGGTGCACGATCAGGTGCTCCAGCAAGTGCTGCTCGCCAACATGCTGGACACCGAGCAAAGCTGGTGGCTCAACGCAGACGGCAGCTATTCGCGCGTCGAGGCCAATGAGAAGCCATTCAACTGCCACCGTTATTTCATGACCAACCCCTCGCTCTCGGGCCGTGGCGGGGCGTTGGAAGCGGGCGGTGTGCCGAAATTGTCGCTGCGTAAGGGGCGCAGCGATTAGAACAAGTGGGCTCAAGGGACAGGGCCGGGCGGGGACAAAGACACAAGAATGAGTTTCAAGAGACGGCGAGGAGAGCGCGAAGGTGCGCTTTCTGGCAACACGGCAAGCCGCGCGATCATCGACATAGGGTCAAACACGGTTCGGCTGGTGGTCTATGGCGGCTCCGTTCGCGCGCCCACAGTGCTGCTTAACGAAAAGGTCACCGCCAAGCTTGGCCGGGATATCGCCCGGTGCGGGACACTGGCTGATGAAGCGATCGCGATCGCCTTGCGCGGGCTGGAGCGGTTTGTGCTGCTGCTTGAGGATCTGGGTGTCACCGATGTCGAAACGGTCGCCACCGCTGCCGTGCGCGATGCGAGCAATGGTCCCGAGTTTGTCGCGAGCCTCGCTTCTATGGGGCTCAGCCCGTGCATACTGAGCGGAGAAGAAGAAGCGACCCTGAGCGCGCATGGTGTCGCAGGGGCTTTCCCCGGCGCTCTTGGGATAGTGGCAGACCTTGGCGGAGGCAGTCTGGAGCTTGTCAACCTTGAGGCAGGCGCGGTGACTGATCCGGTGAGCTTGCCGCTGGGCGCCTTGCGCCTGCCCGATTACCGCGAAAAGGCTGAAGGATCGCACAAGGCCATGCGCGAGGCCCTCGCCAAGGAATTGGCCAAGGGCGCCTGCGAGCGCGCGTCAGGCACAACGCTCTATCTGGTCGGCGGTACGTGGCGCGCCATGTCGGTCTTTGCGATGCAGGAGGAAGGTCATCCTTTGAGCGATCCGCACGGGCTGGAACTCAGCGCCAAGCGCGCCCTGACGATCACGCAAAGCCTGAGCGAGGAGAGCTATGAGAGCCTGAAGGCGCGGCGGCGCATATCTTCGATGCGTGCCGAGAAGCTGCCCGACGCTGCGATCCTGCTGCAGGCTCTGTTGGAAACTTTGAAGCCAAGCCGCATTGTCTTTTCCTCCTGGGGCCTGCGCGAGGGCCTGCTGTTTGATCGCCTCGCACCCGAAGCGCGCGCTCAGGATCCGCTTCTGGCCGGCGTTTCCACCTTTGCCGCCGGGCGGGGAGCTCCGACGACCCTGGCTGCGCGCATGGCCAGCTGGACGATCGATGCTGCGCCCGCGCGCGAGCACGGCAGCGAGCGCTTGCGCCTGGCGGCGACCATGCTGGCGCTCGCCTCGATGCAGATCGAGCCCAATATCCGCCTGCCTCAGGCGATCAACTGGGCGTTGCAAAAGCGCTGGATCGCCATCGATGGAAAGAGCCGCGCCATGTTGGCCGCCGCGATCGCAGCCAATGGCAATGTTCTTGATCTTAGTGATCGGGTGCGCGCGCTGGCCAGCGAAGAGGCGCTGGACGAAGCGATCAATTGGGGCCTCAGCGTGCGGCTGGCGCGGCGGCTGGGCGCCAATTCGCGCCGCTCGCTCGATATGAGCCGCCTTATCGTCGAGGGCGAGGCTCTTGTTTTGCGCCTGGCCACCAGCCATGCCGCTTTGGCGACGGGCCCGGTGGAGAAAGACATGAAGCTGCTTGCCGCGCGCCTCGGGCTAGAGCCGCGGGTCGATGTCGTGGCCGACGACGCCTTGCGGACCGAGCAGGACTAGAACGCTCAGACCTGGGCCGCGCTGCGCCTTTCCTTGCCGGAGAAGGGCGAGAAGTCCGTCTCGGTATCGAACAGGTCGACCCCTTCGGCCTTCTTGAGCCACCCCACCACAGCGTAGGTTACAGGCGTAAGCGCGGCTTCCCAAAAGACCTTCAAGAGCCAATTGGTCACCATCACCGTCATCACCGCTTCCGTGGTCCAGATCCCATAGAACGCAATCGGATAAAAAATCAGGCTGTCAACGCCTTGGCCCACCACGGTCGAGCCGATGGTCCGGGTCCATAAGGCGCGCCCCTTGGTCCACACCTTCATCTTGGCCATGACATAGGAATTGACGAACTCGCCCGCCCAGAAAGCGACGATCGAGGCGACCACGATACGCCAGGTGCTGCCAAAGACGCTTTCATAGGTCTGCTGGCAGATTGCGCCTGTGGGTCCATCCGGGTCGGTTGTGGAAGTGAGCGGGCCATTCCCGTCAAAGCCGCTCGCCGCGCAGGCCCAGCCATCGAAAGCGGGCAGGCTAACGACGACAAAGCTCATGAAAGCAAGGAAGATCATCGCGGCAAAGCCGGTCCAGATCACCCGGCGCGCACGCGCAAAGCCGTAAATCTCGGTCAGCACGTCACCGATGACATAGCCGAGCGGGAAGAACAGGATGCCCGCACCGTAGATGAAGACGCCATCGGGCGCGGGCCACATACCGCTGGGCCACCAGCTGACCTCGACAAAGGTGAGCTTGGCAGCACCAATAATGTTCGAGAGCAGCAGGATCGCAACAAACGCCGCCATGACAAAATCGTAGAACCGGAACGTCACCGGCGCCGTGGCGGTTGCAACGATCTGGTCGGTGGGGTCGGTGTCGAATTCGGGGGGAAGGTCTGTCTTTTCCATCGGCTCAGCGCCCTAGCGCGATTCCCATCTGTGCGAAAGCGCGCTAAGGGCATCTCCGGCGCGCGCCCTTAGCTCATCTGGATAGAGCGCGAGACTTCTAATCTTGAGGCAGCAGGTTCGAGTCCTGCAGGGCGCGCCATTTTTTCCGAACTTCGCCCCTTTAACGCGGCGTCGGCGGATCCTCTGGCGGTTTTTACCGTTCGTCGATCCGCGAATAGGGCAGGGTGTTTGAGAACATCCGCTCATCGGGAAGGCCATCGGGATTGGTTAGCGTCTTTGCGCCGTCCTCGCCTTTGGTCAGCTCGAAGGCGTCATAGATTTCGCCATCCGCGGTATGCGCAGCGTAGCGCAAGCTGTCGCCATCGACGGTGAGAACCTGGAAGAACTGTGTGTTTTCGGCCTTGCGTTCCAGCTTGACCCCGGTTGGCGCGAAGCTGTCCCAGCCGTCTTCGTTGAATTCATACATCTTGGGGCCCGAAACCGAATTGACGAACATGGTCGTAACGCCTGCCTCGCTGGTGGCCGCGGCGCGCTCGGGCGTCTGGGCAGGGATGTTGCCGCGCGCATAGGTGTGATCGTGCCCTTGCAGAGCGAGATCGACCTTGTGCTTCAACAGGATCGGCAAGAGAAGCTCGCGGCGGCTGGAATTGTCGCGGCCCCGGCCTGACGAGAAGATCGGATGGTGCATCGTCACAACCCGCCAGCGGGCATCGCTCGCGGTCAGTTTGGCATCGAGCCATTCGGCCTGTTCGCTCATGTCCTTGATGTTTGAGTTGAGCACGAACACCTCAAGATCATCGCCATACCGGACCGTGTAGACCGTTTCCTGCAACCGGTCGGATAGCGTCGGCTCCGGCGTAAATCGGAACTGCGGACGCCACAGGATCGACAAGAGATCCTGGGCCTCTTTATCAGTCAATCCGAAATTGTCGTATTCGTGATTGCCGGTGACGCCGATGATCGGGATCATGCCGTGGATAAAGCCGCCGGCTTTGAACCAGTTGGCCCATTCCAGATCGCGAGAGGCGCGATTGACCATGTCGCCAGCGTGCAGCACGAAGCGCGCATCGGGTGCAGTGCGAAAGGCTTCGCGGATCACGCGCGGCCAGTGCGAGCCCAGATTGTTCTGCGCATCGCCCAGATAGATGAAAGTTATGGGCCCCGAACGCGCGGCGGTGCGCGTTTGCAGCCACTCGCTCCACTTTCCATCGGCGCCCTGCACGCGGTAGGCGTACAACGTATCCGGCTCGAGCCCATCAAAACGCACCGAATGGTGGTGCGTGACCGGCAGCCCCTCATTGACGCCCTTGTTGTAAGCATGGCCTCGGCCCGCAGCGATAGTGAGGTCGAGCGCCTGTGTCTCTGCCTCGAGTGAACGCGCTTCGAGGTCAAAGCGCGAATCCGGCCGGGCGAGCGCTATCTCGGCGCGGGTTTGCGTGACACTGTCATCGGTGCGCCAGTTGACGCTGAGCGTGGTTGCCGGATCACCATCGATCGTCACGATGATCCGGTCCGGCCATGGGGTTGCGCGCTGCCAGGGCAGGACCTGGTCATCATGGTCCCCCGGGTGCGCGGAAAGCGGGCAAAGAGCGGCAAGACCAAGACCAAGGGCAAGGATGAAAGAAGACCGGATCCGCATGAGAAACCCCCCGTGATGCGTTATCCAAGCCTACTCGGCCCGCACGTCAATTCGGTGACCGATGCGCCCTCAATTCAGCTTGTCGCACACGCCGCACAGCTGGCACCAGATCGGGGTCTGGCGTTGAGCGAGTCCGCCTGCGTTCAGGTTGAGATGACAA
>JBCBYM010000137.1:0-7010 GCA_039815865.1 Pseudomonadota bacterium | reverse complement strand
CGGCGCCCCAAATCATCACTTTCAACCGACACCTCTAACCGGGAGCACTATCAAAATGGCGAGCACCAAAGACGTCCTCAAACAGATCAAGGACGAGGAAATCGAGTGGGTTGACCTGCGCTTTACCGATCCCAAGGGCAAGTGGCAGCACCTCACCATGGCAGCCAGCGTCATGGACGAAGACGCGCTTGAAGACGGCCTGATGTTCGACGGCTCCTCGATCGAGGGCTGGAAGGCGATCAATGAGTCTGACATGATCCTCAAGCCGGACATGGATGCAGCCTACATCGATCCGTTCAGCGCGACCCCGATGCTCAGCCTGTTCTGCAATATCGTAGAGCCGTCCGACGGGCAGCTCTACGCGCGTGACCCGCGTTCCACCGCGACGCGCGCTGAGGCCTATCTCACCTCCACCGGCATTGGCGACACCGTCTATGTCGGCCCAGAACCCGAATTCTTCATGTTCGACGATGTGCGTTTTGAAGACGGCTATGCGGGTTCGGGCTACGCGATTGACGATATCGAACTGCCGACCAACACCGGCAAGGAATACGAGATGGGCAACATGGCCCACCGCCCGCGCGCCAAGGGCGGCTATTTCCCCGTCGCGCCGGTTGACAGCGCCATGGACATTCGCGGCGAAATGGTCGCCACGATGATGGAAATGGGCCTCAACATGGACAAGCACCACCACGAGGTGGCCGCAGCCCAGCACGAACTCGGCATAACCTACAGCTCGCTGACGCGCGCAGCAGACCAGGTGCAGATCTACAAGTACGTCGTCCAGCAGGTCGCCCACGCCTATGGCAAGACCGCGACTTTCATGCCCAAGCCGATCAAGGATGATAACGGCTCAGGCATGCACAGCCACATGTCGATCTGGAAGGATGGCAAGCCGACTTTCGCAGGCAACGAATACGCCGGCCTGTCGGAAACCTGCCTGTACTACATCGGCGGCGTCATCAAGCACGCAAAGGCCGTGAACGCCTTCACCAACGCGACGACCAACAGCTACAAGCGTCTGGTGCCCGGCTTCGAAGCGCCGGTGCTGCTGGCCTATTCGGCCCGCAACCGTTCCGCCTCGTGCCGCATTCCGTACGGCGCGGGAGAGAAAGCCAAGCGCGTGGAATTCCGCTTCCCCGACGCCATCGCGAACCCCTATCTCGCCTTCTCGGCGCTGCTGATGGCTGGGCTCGACGGGATCGAGAACAAGATCCACCCGGGCGAAGCGATGGATAAGAACCTCTATGACCTGCCGCCGGCTGAGCTGGCTGAGGTTCCCACGGTTGCCGGCAGCTTGCGTGAAGCGCTCGAAGCTCTGGAGGAAGACCACGAATTCCTGCTGAAGGGCGATGTCTTCTCAGTCGACCAGATCGAAGCCTATGCCGAGCTGAAGTGGGAAGAGCAAATGCGCCTCGAAACGACGCCGGCTCCGGTTGAGTTTGACATGTATTACAGCTCGTAAGGTGCTTTGGGCGCTTGCCTGCGCAAGCGCCCAAACAAACAAAAAGCCCGCCCGGACCTTGGGTCCGAGCGGGCTTTTTCATGACCGCACCTTGAGCGTTTAACAAAGGCGGAGTCCTGTGTGGTCAGCGCGCGCCAATGCGTTCAACGTCGCCATCAAATGTCGGGACCGACATCACGAACGGGTCGGTCGGATAGCCAAGCGCCTGCTCTTCGAGCATGCCGATCGCAATCTCTTCGCCCATGCGAACGCTGTCGAAATAGTCCGTGAAATAGTGGACTCCGGCCATATTGCGCCCAATCGAAATGTTGGCGGCAAGCTTGTTGAGTTCACCTTCCAGCGTCAGCGGACATTTGGCCTTCTTGGGCTCGATCTTCTTGCCGCCATTCACCGTCTCGAATTGAATGAAGCTGTGCTTGGTGCCCGCCAGCTGTTCTCCTGTGAACCAGCCGATTGTACCGCCGACTTCCGCGAGCATCGCCGAGGTGTCAAAGAACGCCTTGAGGATAGTGACGCAAGCACCCGCTACCGTGGCGTGGCCCGCGCCGTAAGCGGGGTGCATCGGCGAGCCTTCCGCAAACGCCATCGGCAACAGGATCGTATCCGCCGCCGTTCGCGGGGCGGGGATCGACGTGTTGTGCTTGTTGATCGCCTTGGCGGTGTCCTTGAGGCCCTTCAGCGTATCGGTAAGGCACCCGCAGACTTCCGGATGAGCCTTTTCGATTTCCTTGGCTTTCTCCAGCCTTGCTGCGAGAGCCTCGGGGCGCAGGCGGATGTGGGTGTTGAACTTCTGGAAGCGCACCGCTTTGAGCGCGCGGGTCGCCACTTCGGTCACCAGCGTCAGGATATGTGGTCCGCCATAAAGCACAAAGCCCCCTGCATTGGTCGCCTTCATATCGCCCGTTGCCGCATTGGTGAGGACGCTGAAGCCTGATGAGCCCGAGAGGTTATCGAACGCCGGATCAAAGGAGGTCGCCATCCCTGCCCCGCGCCCGGACAACAAGATCAGACACGCGTTGAGATAGGCCTGATAGAGCGCATCATAGTGCACATAGGTGGCAAGGTCGCGCGGTGTGTGAATGAAACGCCGCGTTTGGCTGGCAAAGTTTTGCCCCGCGGGCAATCCGTTGCTGGCGTTAACGTTGTAGCCTTGCTGGACCGCGATGTAGTCGCCGAAATCGACCATGTAGTCGTCGACCTCTTCGGCGACCGGTACGCGCTGGTCGACCACTTGGGCCCCATAGGTGATGAGACCGTCCTCAACCGCGTTGGCACCGCTTTGGTCGGTGTTGCCCATCAGCAGGAACTGCGAGAGATATGGGCCAACATCCGTGCCCGGCGAAGAGCCGCGGAATACGGTTTGCGCGGTCAGATCGCCGTTGGCGTTCGTGGCGCGCGGACGCCCGGGAAAGCCATCTTTCGCATATTCCATCGCGTTGAGGCGATCGATCGAATCGGTCAGCTTGGGACTTGGGCCTTTATCGTCAAACTGCGGAAGCGGGACGTCACGCAGCAGCGCAAGCTCATAAACCTCAGCCATTTCGAAGGTCAGCTCATCACTGCACAGTTCTGGCGCAGGCGGCATGGTGACAGCTTGCGCATCCGGGCCTTCCAGATCGAAGACAACACCAGCTGTTGGTGCTTCCCATTGGCGACGGGGTTGCTCCATCGGCACCGGGACGCGCGTGGTGAAGGGCTCGATTACGCCATTATCAATAGCTTGCCGGAAGGCCTCAAAATCAGCGCGATTTTCGATCAGGCCAGTCATCGCATTGTGATTCAGGCCCTTGGTGAAGCTCATCAAATACTTCGCCGATGCGAATCTCTGTTCATCACCATTGGCTAGATGGGTGGGATGGTCGCGGTCAAAAGCCAGTTGCGCGGCGTCTTCTCTGAACCTTTTGGCTTCTATTCGGCGGTCATTGTTCTTCATCTTGGTTTCCTCCTCTCAACAAACCGCGACATGCGGTGGGCCGAGCGGCAAGTGTATGCGAAAACCTGGACACCAATTGTTCGTTTTCGACGCCATGATTCGTAGGTTTATTACTAACTTTTCACAAAATTCAGAGAAGTTATTGGATTACTTTGTTTTCTGCATCCACACTCAATATAGAGTTTATAATTCTAGAGAGATGAGAGGTTTTTTATTCGCGATATACGGCGAATAAAGGCAATTATGGCATTTTTTTAGCTAACTAGCCCAACACATCCAGCTCGCCCGAGCTTGGTCGCCGCCGCGACGGGGCAGGTGTTCGCCCACATAGCCAAAACCATTTTCCTAGTCGGCGCTTTTGTGCCTAATCATCCGGCCTCTTCCCACTGCCAAGAGGTTGACCGGAGCGACGCTCAACCGACGCCAAGGGCCGCAGCTTATTCCTCGCCCTGCTCCGCAGCCGCCTCGGGATCGCTCGGGTCGCGCGGGGCAAACCAGGGGCGGCGATGCTTCATTTTGAAGTCCTTGGGCAGCACACCGTCGAGCAGAAGGTTGGCAATCACCGGGCCCTCTTCGGTCATAGTCACCCAGATGAAGTGATCAAACGATCCGTAATCCACCCCGCGAAGCCCCGAGGCACCGCCTGTTGAGGCGAGCCGGATACGGTGCTGGTGCGGAACTCCGGGGGTCTCTTCGTACTCATAGACATGCTCGTGCCCGGCGAAAAAGGTGTAGGGCCTGTCGCCCAGCATAGCCTCAACCTTGGCCCATTCGGGCGGGCGAATTTTGTGCGTCTCCCACGGCCCGGTGGCTGGCAGTTTGGGCCGCTCGCCCGTCTCTGGATCAACCGGCGGCTTGACCCAATTCTCGAGCCAGTAGGGCCGGTGCATGAACATGTAGGTCCAGCGCGCATCCTCATTGGTCTTGAGCGTTTCATCAAGCCAGGCAAGCTGCGCGGCCTGATCCTTCGCCCAGTCGCCGCCGCGCTTGCCATAGCCCTCGATCCCTTCACGGTCGAACAGCGCGGAGTTGAGAACGATGAACAGCGCGTCCTTGTATTTGAAGCTGTAATAGCTGGCGCCCAGCCGTTCGGCCCAGACCTGCGCCATGACCTCGTTCGTGTAATCGTGATTGCCCGAGACGTAGAAGAACGGCGCATCAAGCGTGGCGATCATCGCGTCGATCTCGTCCCATTCGCGCGTCAGCTGGCGGCGATCCTCGGTGTAGCCTTCGATCAGATCGCCGACGCTGACAACGAAAGCGGGCTGCATAAGGTCGATCTTGTCCATCGCCTCCTGCCAGACGCCGGGCCGATGATTGCCGGTGCGATCAGAGACCACAACGAAGTGAAAGCGCGCCTCGGCATCGAGCGCCTTGAGGCTGGTCCAGGGTTTCGCTTCCACAGCAAGACCCTGAGCGCCGCGCTGCGGGGGAATGTCGGGAGTGATTACGGGCTCTGATGGAGATTCGGGCGCGTTCGCCTGAGGTGCTACGTCTTGCGCGGCTTCGGGTGCAGGGGCGGGGTGGCCCGGATGGGCAAGCAGCGGCGCAGCGGCAAGGTAAAAAGCGCAGGCGGACAAAAGCAAGGATCGGATCATACAAAAGCCTCCATGGACGAGTGTGCCGAGCAATTGTTACCGTCCCCCGACACGCACGCCTCTGGACAAAACCATTTTCCTACTCGGCGCTTTTGTGCCTAATCATCCGGCCTCTTCTCACCGCCAAGAGGTTGACCGCCATGACTGACACCCCGTCCACCCAGCCCTCTCCGTATGCACGCAAGCCGGTTTTCGACACAATCCGCTCCATCCTGAAGCGCGGCTTTCGCCAGTCGGAAGTCGAAGCGATTGACGCAGCGCTCGATGACATGCCCCCCGCCGCACCCGGCAAGAAACCGGCGAAACAAGGGGGTGGGCTTTTCTCCTTTAACAGTGTCGCACGTGTCTCCTACAGGCGCATCGGGCCCGATGGCATCGCCCTGATCAAGCGCTTTGAAGGCTGCGCAAGGCTGCGCAAGGACGGCCTTGTCGAAGCCTATCCCGACCCCGGTACGGGCGCGGAACCCTGGACGATTGGCTGGGGCGCGACGGGCGCTGGGCTTAAGCCGGGCTCGCGCATTGAACCGGGCACAGTGTGGACGCAAAAGCAGTGCGATGCGCGGCTCAAAACCGACCTCAAGCGCTACGCGCGCGAAGTGGCCCTTGCGATTGGCACAGCGCCGACCACGCAGAGCCAGTTCGATGCCATGGTCAGCTTCCACTACAACACCGGCGCGATCGCCAGGGCGACGCTCACCAAACGGCATGTAGCGGGCGACTATGAGGGCGCGGCGAAGGAGTTCAAACGCTGGAACAAGGCCGGAGGCCGGGTGCTGAAAGGCCTGACGAACCGCCGGTTTGAGGAAACCAAGCTCTACCGCAAGGAGATGTGAGGCTCAGCTCGCCTGGAACTTGACCGCTTGGCCATCCTTGCCGCTTGTCCCGCTCCTACCGTCTTCGGTCTTGGAGCGCGGCGCGGTTGCCTCGGCGATAAGCTTGGACTGCTGTTCCTTGTCCATCCGCTTCCACCCGTCACGCGTCAGCGTTTCCATCGGGCGATAGCGCACCTTGTAGGCCATGCGCGGCGATCCTTCGACCCAATAGCCCAGGTAAACATAAGCCAGACGGTCGCGCGCGGCCCGGCGAATGTGATCAAGGATGATGTAGTTTCCAAGCCCGGCGCGGCCCGTGTGCTCAGGATCGTAGAAGGAGTAAATCATCGACAGACCATCACCCTGCCGATCTGTAAGGCACGCGCCGACCAGCTTGCCGGGCGAACCATCGGCGGTGGGTTCACGATATTCGACAAGGGTGCTGGAGACGGGCGTTTGTTCGACCATGTCTGCGTAATCCAGCTCATCCATTGCCGACATGCCGCCATCGGGATGGCGCACGCCGAGATACTTGGCGAGCAGTTCAAACTGTTCGCTGGTCGCCCACGGACGGCATTCGGTTACGACGAGATCAGCGTTGCGTTTGATCTCACGCTTCTGCGTCGAGGACGGTTTGAACTCATCCGCCACCACACGCACCGACACGCAGGCCTGGCAGCCCAGGCAGCTGGGGCGGTAAGCAACGGTTTGGCTGCGGCGAAACCCGATCCGGCCCAGCGCTTCGTTCAACTGATCCGCGTGCGCGCCCTTGAGTTCTGTGAAGACCTTACGTTCTTGGCGGTCCGGCAGATACGGACACGGCGCCGGGCTCGTCACAAAGAAACGGGGGAAGCGGATCGGAGCCGTCACGGGCGGGCGGTGTCCTTTACACAAGGGAGAATCGGCAAGGCGTTTGTTAAGACAATGTTATGCCTGCAAGGGTTCCCCGGTAAAAGACCCTTAACCACGAAACAGAGTGAATATTGTCTTAGTATGCACAAAATCGCCCCCAGGTTTGCACCGTTTTGGAGCGAGTTTTGCAGCCCTCGGGACGCACGCTTCTTTTCGGGACACAGCCTTAAAGGGGTGTGAACATATACCGACGCCAAACGCCTTTAATTGAGCTCCACCACCTGCACCGCGTAGCGCGCGTCACGCAGCGCCGTCACCAACCGTTCGACTTGCGCTGCGTCGCGCGCCTC
>JBCBYM010000136.1:0-7023 GCA_039815865.1 Pseudomonadota bacterium | reverse complement strand
TTGGAGATTTCCGCCACCTTCTTGAGCGCTCAAGAAGGTGGCGGAAATCTCCAACTGGTCCGCGCCGAGTTCCGAAGGCACGGCCAAAGGGATCGCGATTGTCGAAAGCTTCGGCTCCATCGTCGCGCAGGTGCACGAGGTCGATATGAGCTCAGGCAAGCCCAAGATGCTCAACGCCTGGGCGGTGTGCGATGCGGGCTATGTCGTGAACCCGGATGGCTACAAGAACCAGATCGAGGGCGGCATCGTCTTTGGTCTCACCGCTGCGATGTATGGCGAACTGGACCTCGTCGATGGCGCCGTCAAGCAAAGCAACTTCCACGATTACAAGATGCTGCGCATGGACGAGACTCCGGCGATCACGGTTGAGATTATCAACAGCGGCACGGTTCCGATCGGCGGCGCGGGTGAGCCGGGCCTTCCGCCCGCAGCGCCAGCCTTGACCAACGCGATCTTCGCGGCCACCGGCAAGCGCCTGCGCGAATTGCCGATTGCCAAGCAGTTCGCCTGATCGGGCCCAAGGGGAGGACATACTATGCGCAACAACGCCATTCTGGCGGCGGGCCTGCTCACCGCCGCTCTCGCCGCCTGCGGGTCAAGCGAGCCCGAGCCGGTTGTCGAGCAGATCATCATCCGCGAACCTGGCGCTCCGGTTGCGGCGGCTGAGCCGGCCGCTGATGCGGGCGTTGCGGCGGGCGAGGTTGATCTTGTCGCGCTGGGCGAAGAGGCCTTCCAGGTCTGCACCGGCTGCCACAACGCCGATCCGGGCGGCCCGAGCATGGCTGGCCCCAACCTTCACGGCGTGGTCGGTCGCCAAGCGGGCACGGCAGCGGATTACCCTTACAGCGAAGCGCTGGCATCTTCAGACATCATCTGGGACTACGCCTCGCTCGACCGGTTCCTCGCTAACCCCACCGGCTATGTCGAAGGCACGAGCATGGTGGCGGGCGCTGTTCGCAATGGGGAGGACCGCGCGGCGATCGTCGCCTATCTCGCCTCCACCAGCGAGGGGTCTTAGACCCCAGAGGCCTTGACGCTTGGACCTCCAGAAAGTTCTTCTGTTCCTGAACGAATGTCGCATGCGGATGGAACCGGCGGTGATGGTCACCGTGTGCGCTGTTGAAGGGTCCTCGATGCGCAATCCGGGCACGATCATGGGCGTGGCGGCGGATGGGAGCTTTGAAGGCTCGCTCTCTGGCGGCTGCATCGAAAACGCCGTGGTGGCCGAGGCGCTCGATACGCTGAAGACGGGCAAGCCGAGGGTTGTGCGCTTTGGCGCGGGCTCGCCCTACCTCGATATCAAGCTTCCCTGCGGCGGAGGGCTCGATCTGCATTTCTGCCCTCTGGATCACGACAAGGAGGTGCCAGGGCTGGCCTTGGACCGGATCCGTGGACGCGCTCCCTTCTCGATCCGTGTGGGGCCAGACGGGGAGGAGCTTGTCGAGGGGTGGCATTCACCGCAATTTGACGCGCAGACGGGAACGGGCGTTTTCGGCCACTGGCCAGCGCCGCAATTGCAGATCATCGGGCACGGGGCGGGCGTTGAGTCGCTGGCTCGGCTGGGGCGGCTGATGGGCGGCTGGACCCGGGTCTTGACCCCCGATGAGCGGATCATAGCCGCGCTTCAAAGAGACCAAATAGGGGCAGACATGCTCAAACGCCGGACACAGACCGACCTCATCGAGAGCGATCCCTGGAGCGCGTTTGTCTTCCTGTTCCATGATCACGATTGGGAGATCGAGCTGATGGAGCGGGCGCTTGAACTGCCGCATTTCTATCTCGGCGCGATGGGTGGTCGAAAGGCTCACGCCATGCGCAGCGAGGCGCTGTTGGCGCGCGGCGTCCCTCAGGAAAAGCTCGACACGATAAAGGCCCCGATAGGGGTGTTTCATTCCTCGCGCGATCCCGACACGCTGGCTTTGTCGACCCTGGCCGAAGTGATCCGCGCCTATCAGGACACCGATTTCGAGAAGGCTCTTGGCTAAGCCGCGCGTGTTCATGGCTGTTCTGGCCGCCGGCTCCTCGCGCCGCTTTGGAAAAGACGACAAGCTCGCTGCGCGCTTTCGCGGCAAGCGGTTGGGTGAGCACATTTTCGAGAACGTGCCAACCGATCGGATAGCTCCCAACAGCGCCGTCGTGATTGCCTCGCGCAGCGATCATCCGTGCCGACCCACCTGGGAAAGAGCCGGTTTCCAGATCGCGCTCAACGCCCGCGCGCAAACGGGCATGGGGACCTCGGTCGCGCTGGCGGCGTTGCTGGCGCAAAAGCGGAATTGTGACGCGCTTCTCATCGCTCTGGCTGACATGCCGCTGGTGCCGAGGGCCCATTTGGTCGCCCTTATCGAAGCTTGCCGCACCGGGGCAGACGCGGTGTGCTCAACGGATGGCAAGACGCGCACACCGCCCGCCATCTTTGGCCGCGACCATATGGCGGCCTTGGCGAGGCTCAACGAAGATGTGGGCGCCCGCGCGCTTCTCGAGGATGCGAAGACGCTTGCCTGCCCGCCCGACTGGCTGATCGACATCGACACACCCGAAGCGCTGCGACGCTATTGGTGAGGTTACTCATACAAAGGGCCCTGCTGGCTTTCGAGCGTCTGGGTCGCCAGCAGCGCGGCCTAAGCCGTCTCCCGCATGGCGGCCTGTTCCGCTTCAATCGCTGCGGTCTGTTGCTGGGTGGCGCCTTGTTGGGCATCGAGCCTGTCGGGCCGGTCCTCAACGCTTGCCTTTTGCGCCAGAACGGGCGTTGCCGTCAGGCAGGTGGCGGCCAGAAGTGTCGTGCGCACCGCAAGGCGCAGTCCGGATTGCGACATGGATGTCCCTCCCAAGTTATCGTCTCGCTGTAAGCTGAGCCTTTCTCTCGCCATTTCGCCAGCTAGCCGATAGTCTTACGACCATTGTCTGAGAGCATGAAAAGGGGAGAGCGCGGTATGAATGGGGCATCCAAAGGGAGAGCAACCATGATTCACGCTGTCGAGCGTCCGCATTCCGCCCGCGCCACGCACTGTGTCGCCGAGCAATATGAAGAGATGTACTCTCGTTCCATCGAAGAGCCCGATGCCTTCTGGCTTGAGCAGGCGAAGCGGCTGACATGGTTCTCCAAGCCGACCAAGGGCGGCGAATGGTCGTATGACCCGGTCAATATCAAGTGGTTCGCCGATGGCACGTTGAACCTGTGCTACAACGCGGTGGACCGCCATCTGGAGGCGCGCGCTGACAAGACCGCGCTGATCTTTGAGCCCGATAATCCCGCCAGTCCGGGCCGCACGCTCACCTATGGCGAGCTGCATACGCAAGTCATCCGCATGGCAAACGCGCTCAAGACGATGGGCGTCAAAAAGGGCGACCGCGTCACGATCTATATGCCGATGATCGTCGAAGGCGCGCTGGCTATGCTCGCCTGCGCGCGGATCGGAGCAATCCATTCGGTTGTGTTCGGCGGCTTCTCCCCCGAAGCGCTCGCAAGCCGGATCGAGGATTGCGACAGCCGCTTTGTCATCACCGCCGATGAGGGCCTGCGCGGCACCAAGCGCGTGCCTTTGAAGGCCAATGTCGACGCCGCTCTCGCCGAACCCGATCACGACACGCCCATGGATGGCGTCCTCGTTGTTCGCCATACCGGTGGCGGCGATTTCGGCATGGTCGATGGCCGCGATCACTGGTTCGAGGATATCGCCAGCGACGCTGAGTGCCCGTGCGAGCCGATGAACGCGGAAGACCCGCTCTTCATCCTCTACACCTCCGGGTCGACCGGCAAGCCCAAGGGCGTGCTGCACACAACCGGCGGCTATGGCGTGTGGACGGCAACCACGTTCAACTACATCTTCGACTACAGCGAAGGCGAAGTGTTCTGGTGCACCGCCGATATCGGCTGGGTCACGGGGCACAGCTACATCGTCTACGGCCCGCTCATCAACGGGGCGAGCCAGGTGATGTTCGAAGGCGTGCCCAACTACCCCGATCATGGCCGGTTCTGGGATGTGGTTGACAAGCACCAGGTCAACATCATCTACACCGCGCCCACCGCGATCCGCGCGCTGATGCGCGAAGGCGATGGCTATGTGACGAGCCGCGACCGCTCTTCGCTGCGTCTGCTGGGCAGTGTGGGTGAGCCGATCAATCCCGAAGCCTGGCGTTGGTACTTTGATGTCGTGGGTGAGGGCCGCTGCCCCATCATCGACACCTGGTGGCAGACCGAGACGGGCGGCTGTATGATCACCACGCTTCCCGGCGCGCATGACATGAAGCCGGGCTCAGCCGGCCTGCCGTTTTTCGGCGTGCAGCCTCAGCTGGTCGACAATGAAGGCGGCGTTCTGGACGGTGCGGCAGATGGCAATCTGTGCATCACCGCCAGCTGGCCCGGCCAGGCCCGCAGCGTCTATGGCGATCATGAGCGCTTCGAGCAGACCTATTTCTCGACCTACGCGGGCAAGTACTTCACCGGCGATGGCTGCAAGCGCGACGAAGACGGCTATTACTGGATCACAGGCCGCGTCGATGATGTGATCAATGTCTCAGGCCACCGCATGGGCACCGCCGAGGTGGAAAGCGCGCTGGTGCTTCACGCCAAGGTCGCCGAGGCCGCGGTGGTTGGCTATCCGCACGATATCAAGGGGCAGGGCATCTATTGCTATGTCACCCTGAACGCGGGCGAAGAAGGCGACGAAGCGCTTTACAAGGAGCTGCGCGCCTGGGTGCGGACCGAGATCGGCCCGATCGCGACGCCCGATCACATCCAGTTCACCGACGGCCTGCCCAAAACGCGTTCGGGCAAGATCATGCGGCGCATCCTCAGAAAGGTGGCGGAGAACGACTTCGGCTCGCTCGGCGATACTTCCACTCTCGCCGACCCCTCGTTGGTCGATCGCCTGATTGAGGGACGCCAGAACCACTGAGGATGGCGCGGCTATGCGCGTTACCATCGCTGATGACCATCCGCTTTGAGCCGTGCTGTGGCCATGGACCGCTGATAGCGCAGGCGGGGCGCGCGGTCTCATGCGACTTTGGGCTGAGCTTTATTGAAGGCCCAATTCGGATAGGTTCATCGTCGCGGCCGAAAAGCTTGCCGAGGCCAGACGGCCGGTCAACTCGGCACGGATGGCGCGCACCTGCGCGTCAGCGGCGCGCTCTTCCTGCAGGTTGACGCTCAATAGGTCGCCCGCGCCCAGTTGGAAGCGCTTGCGCTCTCCGGTGACGACAGCGGTGGCTTGCTTAACCTCTTGCTCAGCCAGATCCGCGATCCGCAGCGCGGCGTTGAGGTTGGCGAGAATGTTGTCGAGCTCTACGCTGATTTGGTCGGCGGTGCGCTGTTCGCGCAGCTCGATCTCGCGCAGTTCGGCCTCCGCTCGCTGCACGGCGCCGCGGGCCGTGCGGCGCTGGAGCGGTACCGAGAAGGTGAGACCGATGATTGTATCGGTGGAATCAAAAGTGGGCCCGCCATCGCCGATCGGGCCAAAATCCCGGCTCAGCTCAACCGAGGCGTCAAGCGAGGGTTTGAGGTCATTGCGCTGCAATTCGACCCGGTTGCGCGCGCGTTCCAGCTGGATACGGAAATTGCGCAGTTCCGGACGCTGGTCGAGGACTTCGCTGCGATCCATGGCCATCAACGTCTGCATGTCAGGCAAAACAGCGAGTTGTTTCGAGGACGGCAATTGGTCGCGCGTGGGCACGACCAGTTGGCCGCTCTCATCGCGCAGATAGAAAGAGAGCGAGTTGGCCGCTGTGATGAAGTTGCGCTTGGCCCCTTCGAGCAGGCTTTTTCGGCGGATGAGGTTTTGTTCGTTCTCGGTCAGCGCAAGGCTGGGCAAGGCGCCCGCTTGCACTTGGCGCGCCAGGCCAACCGCGCGCGCTTCCGCGATCTCGAGGAGATCTTCGTAGACCCGAACTTCCTCGCCCGCTGCAACCCAGCCCCAATAGGCCCGCAAGGCTTCAAACTGGACGTTGAGCTGGACCAGAAGCACATCGAGCCGCGCCTGACTGGCCGCAAGCCGAGTGTCCTCAACCGCAAAGCGGCGTTGGTCGATGCGCCGGTTGCGCAGCAGGGAAAACAGCGCGCCGACCTTGAATTCGCCGATCTCATTGGTGTTGTAGATGTTCTCATAAATCGGGAACTCACCGTCCGAGAGGCGGTAGCTTCCGAAAAGTTCGCCCCCGAATGGGGCGATGGGCTGAGTGACTTTGCCTTCCGCGTATCCGCCCGAAAACGTGCCCGTATAGCGATCATAATACTCCGCATTCAACATCAGGTCGAACGCGCCATCGGCGGCAAGCTGGTCTGAGCGTATGGCCGCTTCGCGCTCGAAGGCTTCAAGGATGCGCGGGAATGTCAGGGCTGAGGATCGCAGCACTTCTTCAGGCAAAAGCGTGCCCGAGCGCAAAGCGGCGGCAAGCGGCTCGGCGTTTGCTTCGATGTTCTGCGCGGAGGCGGGCGCGCTGGGCGCAATCCCGCTCGTCCAGACGAGAGCGATAACGCCCAGAAAGCCGGGCAGGGCGCCTTTGGTGGCGAGGGGGGCCACGGTCAGCCGCTCTGCGCGCCAGATGATGGCGGTGCCGAAGCGCTTTGCGCGGTGCCACCGCCGGTTGAGGACGGCAGTTCAGGTGGGAAATTGTTGAGCTGGCGCCAAATTTCGTAGCCCACCGGTACGGTCTTGAGCAACACCCAGGCCTGGCCCACGGCCCCAAAGCGGACATAACGTTCTTCCGGCCAGCGCTCATCGCCTTCGACGATCTTTTCGCGGATCAGGACGCGGAAGCGCCCATCGACTTGCGCCGATTGGTCCACCGCGATGACTTCGCCGGGAAACGTCCCGACCGCGACCGAAGGCCATCCGCTGAACTGCACCGCCGGCCAGCCCTCGAACTGCACGCGAGCGGGCGCGCCGATCTGGACTAGGCCAACATCGCGCCCATCCAGAAACACCTCGATCACGCGCTCGGAGTTTTCGGGGACAAAGGTTGCGAGGATATCGCCTGCGTTGATGTAGGTGGCCGCATCGCCGCCATTGATCGACTGAATAAACCCAT
>JBCBYM010000135.1:0-7042 GCA_039815865.1 Pseudomonadota bacterium | reverse complement strand
CCGCGCGTGGCTGGTTGGACGCGAGGAGGCCCTCAAGGCCGCAGCCGGAGCAATCCGTGCCGCGCCTGAGGAGGTGCCAGAGCGGGTGGCGGCGCTCATCGATGAGCGTAAGCGCCTCGAGAAAGAACTGGCGGAAGCCAAGAAGGCCCTTGCCCTTGGCGGCGGTGGCGGACAATCGCCGTCAGGCCCGGCCGATGAAAAGGTCGCGGGCGTCACGTTCAGCGGTCAGATCCTTGAAGGGTTGAGCCCCAAAGAGCTGCGCCCCTTGCTCGATGATGCGAAAGCGCGGCTTGGTTCGGGTGTTGCGGCTGTCATCGCCGTCAAAGACGGAAAGGCAGCCATCGCTGCGGCTGTAACCGATGACTTGACCGAGCGCTTTAGCGCTGTCGATCTCGTGCGTGCAGGCGTGCTTGCGCTGGGCGGGAAGGGCGGCGGGGGTCGCCCTGACATGGCTCAGGGGGGCGGACCTGACGGGGCCAAGGCGGATGAGGCAATGGTCGCGCTGAAAGAAGCCCTCAGCGCCTGATCCCTAAAGCTGACACGAAGCCTTAGGCGCCTGTGGTGGTTTACGAGGCGGACAGTTTAGGCCGCTCCGACAGCCCGCCTTCGGTTTCGAGCCGTTCGCGGAATTCGTCGCGCTTTTCGTGGATGGACGCGATCACGGGTCCCATGGCAACACCGATATCAACCAGCACCGCTTCGGAAAGCTGTAGAGAGCTTTCAAGGTTTTCCGGTACCGCGTGGCTTGCACCGGCTCGGTAGAGCGCCGCAGCGTGGTCCGTATCGCGCGCGCGCACGACGATGAGGAGATTGGGGTAGGCCGCGCGTAGCTTGGTCACAAGGCGTTGAGCAAGAACGGGTTCATCCATCGTAAGAACGACAGCCGGTGAGCGCTCCACATGGAGGCGCGAAAGCGCGTCGCCCCGCGCTGCATCCCCGAACAGCGCGCGATAGCCATTGCGGTTGACTGACGCGATCGTGTCGGGGTCGGAATCAAGAATGATATGCGGCTGCCCGTGCTTCTCCAACATGTCCGCCACCAGAAGGCCAACACGACCGCCACCAATTATGATCGTACGCACCTCGTCGATCTCGTCCTCATTGAGTTCAGGGGTGGGCTCAAGACGTCGCGCAATAACGCGGCCAAGTTTGGCGAGCAGGGGAGTAACGGTAAGTCCGATCGCGGTGACAATCTGCCAGAACTGCGCCGTCTCTTGGTCAACAACGAGCGCCGATGTGGCCGCGGCCAGCACAATGAGAGTGGTCTCAGAGGGGCTGGCCATCAGCACGCCGGTTTCAGCGGCGGTGCTGCGCCGGGCACCCATAAGGCGCAGCAGCACCCCGGTGACAAGCGCCTTGAAGACCAGAACGCCGAGAACCGCGAGGGTGAGCTCACCCAGCATGCTCCAGATCGTGCGCAAATCGATGCTCATGCCAACGGTGATCAGGAAGATCCCCAGAGCAAGGCCTTTGAACGGCTCAATGATGCTCTCGACCTCGCCGTGATACTCGGTTTCGGCAATCAGAAGGCCCGCGATCAGCGCTCCCACGATGGGCGAAAGCCCGGTTGCCCCCGTCGCCAACGCGGAAGCGATCACCACAAGCAAGGTAGCGGCGAGAAACACTTCAGGGCTCTTCGTTCGGGCCGCCTGACTGAAAAGCCGAGGCAGAGCGACACGTCCAATAACCAGCAAGAGAATGACAACCAGCCCGCCTTGCCATAGCGTAGTCACCAGACCGCTCATCCCGTCCGCTTGCGCGTTGGGAGCAAGCGCGCCGAGAATAAAGATGATCGGGACAATCATAATGTCCTCGAACAGCAGCATGGAGAGAGCGGCTCGGCCAACAGGAGAGCGTGTTCCCGAAATCGGCAACACGATCGCTGTCGATGAAAAGGCCAGAGCAAAGCCCAAAGCCAGCGCGCCGGTGCGGTCCATGCCGCTGGCAAGATAGAGAAAGGCTGCGCTCGATGCGCCAATGATCAGGATTTCCAGCGAACCCAGGCCAAAGACCAGCCGGCGCAACTGCCAAAGGCGGTTGAAGCTGAGCTCAAGCCCGATCGCGAACAGAAGCAAGATAATCCCGAAGTCGGCAAAGGGCGTGAGCCGGTCCGGATCCGAAATTGTGAACGAGGCGATCCACGGTGTGGTGTCACCGATCGATCCTATCCCCAACGTAACCAGCAATCGGTCGGATAATCGGACCAGCGATGGCGCGCTTTCCCCCAGCGTGTTGAGGCCATAGGGGCCAACCAGAATTCCGATTAGGATGAAGCCGATAACGGGCGTCACCCGAAACCGGGCAAAGAGGGGAATCACGATGCCCGCTGCGCCCAGGATGACCAGCGCGTCCTTGATCTCAGGGGTTATGGTGAGTTCGCCGGCCACGGCTTGGCGTTAGCGCGGCCCCGTGACTGTGTCACCCGCTTTGAGCGCTGCACAATGAGCGCAAATCAAAAGGGGGCCGCCCGGCTTTGTGCAGGACGGCCCCCTTGGAATTTCCTATCCGCGAAGAGCGAATGGAGAGCCGATCAAGCCCAGTTCTCCATTTCCTTCTCGAGGTTCTGAACGATCGCTTCAAAGAACTGCTCGGTCGTCAGCCAATTCTGGCCCGGTCCGATAAGCAGCGCGAGGTCCTTTGTCATCGACCCGCTTTCCACCGTTTCAATGCACACGCGCTCAAGCGTTTCGGCGAACTTGACCACATCGGGCGTCTCATCGAACTTTCCACGATACATGAGGCCGCGCGTCCAGGCGAAGATCGAGGCGATGGGGTTGGTTGACGTCGCCTTGCCCTGTTGGTGCTGACGATAGTGGCGCGTCACCGTGCCGTGCGCGGCTTCCGCCTCAACGGTCCGGCCGTCCGGGGTCATCAGCACTGACGTCATCAGGCCCAGCGAACCGAACCCTTGCGCGACCGTGTCGGATTGAACGTCGCCGTCATAGTTCTTACAGGCCCACACAAACTTGCCCGACCATTTGAGGGCTGAGGCGACCATGTCGTCGATCAAGCGGTGCTCGTAGTGAATGCCGGCCTCTTTGAAACGCTCTTCAAATTCGGCCTCGTAGACTTCCTGAAAGAGGTCTTTGAAGCGGCCGTCATAGGCTTTCATGATCGTGTTCTTGGTCGACAGATAAACCGGCCAGCCGCGATCCAGACCGTAGTTCATCGAAGCACGGGCGAACGCTCGGATCGAATCGTCCAGATTGTACATCGCCATGGCTACGCCCGAGCTTTCAAAGCGGTAGACGTCGAGATCGAGGATCGCGCCATCATCGCCTTCGTAGACAAGACGCAGCTTGCCAGGGCCTGGGATGAGGGTGTCGGTGGCGCGGTATTGGTCGCCAAAAGCGTGGCGGCCAACCACGATCGGATCGGTCCAGCCCGGCACAAGGCGCGGTACGTTGTCGATCACAATCGGCTCACGGAAGACGACGCCACCCAGGATGTTGCGGATCGTACCATTGGGTGAGCGCCACATCTTCTTAAGGTCAAACTCTTCAACGCGGGCTTCATCCGGGGTGATGGTCGCGCACTTCACGCCGACGCCGAATTCCTTGATCGCGTTGGCGGCATCGACGGTGATCTGATCGTCGGTTTCGTCGCGCTTCTCGATCGAGAGATCGTAGTACTTCAGGTCGATGTCGAGATAAGGCAGGATCAGCTGTTCACGGATCCATTGCCAGATGATTTTTGTCATCTCGTCGCCGTCCAGCTCAACGACCGGGTTCTTGACCTGAATTTTCTGCATGAGAAGTGTCCCGCCTTCCTGTTGTGCACTTTTGCGTGCGATTGGGCACAGGGCTTCGGGGAGCCATGCGCATCCTCTGCTGTGGTGATAAAATCCCTGCGGCGCGCTTTAGCAGAGGCGCTGCGCGGTGCAAGTCGTGGCTCGCGCGATTGTGCGAGGCATTTGCAAATAGAGGCGCTTGGCTGATCCGTACGCAAGCGGCCAACAAAGAAAAAGCCCGCCGATTGGGCGGGCTTTAGGCCGGTCAAACCGGTCTTTCACGATGGTGGGCGTACCAAGATTTGAACTTGGGACCCCTACGATGTCAACATAGTGCTCTACCCCTGAGCTATACGCCCGCACCATCGATTAGCGCTTCGGGAACGAGGCCGTTCGCCAAAGCGGAGCGGCGCATTAACGCAGGCTTCTCGGCTGTGCAAGCGATTCGCGCCAGTGACGCCAAGCCTCGCCTGAAATTCTAGACGCTGGCCTCGCGCTGCTCTTCAAAGACGCGCTCCACTTCCAGCACGAGATCGCGCAGGTGGAACGGCTTTGACAGCACCTTGGCGGCCGGTTGTTCACGGCTTGCGCGCAGCGAGACGGCGGCGAAACCGGTGATAAACATGACCTTGGTGCGCGGGCTGATTTCCGCGCAGCGCTGGGCAAGTTCGATGCCGTCCATTTCTGGCATAACGATGTCCGACAGCAAGAGATCGAACTCTTCGCTTTCCAAAAGCGGCAGCGCGTCGGTGCCGCGGTCGACGGTTTCGACGCGGTATCCGGCGTTGCTGAGAGCGCGCGCAAGGTAGGCGCGCATGGCTTCCTCATCCTCGGCAAGCAGGATTCGGGGGGCGTTCGTCTCTGTCATGCCGACTGCGTTAGCAGCACCCGCTTAAGAAATCTTATCGCTTTGCGCCCGGCGGGACCCAAGAGGGGCACGAGGGGTATCTTTAGCAGCTGTCGAATCGCGCGCGCCAGAACCCGCTGCAGGCTGTTCGCCCCGTTTGGTCTTTGACTTATATCCATAAACAAGGCAGCACTTTGCCGTGAGAACACTTCGCAACGCCACCTTGTCAGCCAATCCGTCGACAGCGCCCAAGACTGGCTCGCAAGTCTTAACGCTGAGCGGTGGCCGTATTCCGGCACGCTTGGGCGCTTCCGATTGCGGGCCCGCCTTTACTCACGCCGCTCCGCGCTCAATGCCCTTGCCTGTTCTGATTGCGGTTCCGCATGCGGGCAGGGCTTACCCCGACCATGTTCTGGCCGGTTTCAGGGACGAAGAGCTTTGCCAGCTAAGGTTGGAAGATCGCCACGTCGACCATCTTGGCGTCGCCATCGCCAAGGCCACTGGTACTGGGCTCTTGGTCGCGCATGCGCCGCGCGCGATGCTCGATCTCAATCGCGCGCACGATGATGTCGATTGGGATATGATCGGCGGCGCGCGTCGGCGCGATCCTGTCCCACAGATGATCACAGGTAAGCGCGCCGGCGGTGCGAACCGCCGCGCTCGCAGTGGGTTGGGTTTGGTGCCGCGGCGCCTGCCGGGATTTGGAGAGATCTGGCGTGCTCCGCTTCCGCGCGAAGAGCTCGACGCGCGGATTGACCATATCCATCGGCCCTATCACGAGTTTCTAACCCGAGAATTGGAACGGATACGCGACGCATGGGGCACAGCTCTGCTGCTTGATCTGCACTCCATGCCGCCATTGCGCCAGCAGCCGGGACAAGCGCGTGCGCCGCAGATCGTTCTGGGTGACCGGTTCGGTGCTTCGTGCAGCGGCAGCCTTCTTTCACGCGCTTTCCGGTACTTGGAGGCGTCGGGCTACGAGGCTGCGCACAATCGGCCTTATTCAGGTGGCTATGTGCTTGATCGGCACGCGGCTCCTTCGCGTGGCATTCACGCGCTCCAGATCGAGGTGTGCCGAGCAACCTATCTCGACGACGGCCTTTCACAGATCAGCCAAGGGCTCAAGCCTCTTGCGGATATGCTTGCCGGGCTGGCGCGCGAACTGGGCGCAGAGACTGCGCGCCTTGCAGGCAGCGGCCGTCTTGATGAAGCGGCCGAGTAAAGCGCCGCTGCAGCTTCAATGAAAAAACCACCTCGCGCAAAACGCACGAGGTGGTCAAGGTTCAGGGAGGCCTGTCTCTATCGCAAGAGACAGGTTGGAACGGACAATGAGGGGGTACCGTTCACCCGCATTACATAGGAAGCGCCCCGGCAGCTTCAAGCTATCCGGGGCGCAAAATGCCGTTCTAAATCAGTCCTGCTGCGCCGAGCGATGGCCGGCGCGAAGGCGATCGGTTGCCAGGCTCAATTGGCCGGGGCATCGCTGGTCGGCGCGGGAACCTTGCCCATGGCCGACTGCCGTTCAAAAAGGCGTTTCATCAGGTTCATCGAGAACAGATGCGCGTGGATCAGCATGATCATGCCGTTCTTGTTGAGCGCTTCGAGCGTCTCGGTCGGCAGCTCGCGCAGCTTGTTTTCATCGACCATGCGGAAACCGCGATAGACAAAGGGCTTGTCCGGCACGTCTGAACGGGTGATTGCGATCTCACCATCCATCAGAATGTCGAGCTTCTTGAGCTCCTCGAGGAAGGCGCGCGTACGCTGGCCCGATTCTTCGAACTTCTGGCAGAAATCAAGCACACCCTTGGTGTAGTCGCTTGGCTGTCCGTCAGCGCCGAACAGCGCCTGACCACCTTCCGACTTTTGAACCACGCCTGCGGTGGGGTCAAAGCACAGCGACATATCGTCCGAGCCTTGCTGAAGCTTGGCCAGGATGAAAGGGTAGCGACGAATGTAAGCGGGAACATAGACATCCGCGACCAGCTTGCCGTCGTCGCCGATATACGTATTGACGCCTTCGTTGAGGCCAAACAGCGCGATCGGCAGCGGGTTATCGCCGGCGGTGAACACGATCGGGTAATTGCGCTGCGCGTCAACAAACTCATCGACGGTGAGCGGAATAGCGTGGGTCTCGGCAAGGAAACTGGCGTCGTCAAACGAGCTGACCGTCCAGTCAGAATGCTGCTGGCTGTTGAGCGGAAGCAGGTCTTTGTAGAACAGCGGAAGTTGCGGCTGCGGCGCGGTGGCCATGGGATGTCTCCGAATACGTGGGATAGAAACCGAAAAATGTGCGTGGGGCGCTACAGAAGGAATTGCGGCGACAACGCCGTTCGCGGCCTGCCCCTCCCGTTTCACCAAACGAGGCGCGCCTTAGGCGTCTTCTGGGGCCGGTGCAAGCCGCGCCGTCCCGGGTGATCATCGCAATGGCGCGCTAGAATTCTGGAACGAGCTTGCCAGGGTTAAGC
>JBCBYM010000134.1:0-7081 GCA_039815865.1 Pseudomonadota bacterium | reverse complement strand
CGAAGCGCGCGGGACGCCCTCAAACGCGTCGATCCCACGTGTGCGCGCCTTGCGGACATCGCGCGCGGCGATGACCTTATCGCCCATTACAACCAGCACGCCGCGCCCCGCTGCTTCGTCCGAGCGCACCACTTGCAGCGCGTTCGCAAAGTTCCTGAGGCCATCATAGCCAACTGCATCCGCCGGACGCATCGCGCCGACCAAAACCACAGGTTTGGTGGTCGGCAACGTCAGATCGAGCAGGAAAGCCGTCTCCTCCACCGTATCAGTGCCATGCGTGATGATTACGCCGTCACAGTCCGAGTCTACCATCGCCGCGCTGGTCTCAGCGTGGAGCGCCGCCCAGATTGCCGGGCTCATATCTTCTGACCCGATATTGGCGATCTGCTTGCCGATGAGCTGCGCCTCAACGCCAAGCGCGCGCACCCGCTCCAGCATTTCCGCGATCCCCAACTGGCCGGGGCGGTAGTCGTGGCGGATCGCGTCGCCCGCTGCCCCTGCAATCGTGCCGCCAGTGGCCAGGACAAGGATATTGGGCGCGCTCATGGCCCCGGCCTTAGCCGCGCGCAGCGCCTCGCACCACATCAGCAATTGATTTTGAACGTTTAGGCGCTAGATAGCGCGCTTCCGGTTCACGGATCGGGCGATTAGCTCAGTTGGTAGAGCGCTTCGTTTACACCGAAGATGTCGGCAGTTCGAGCCTGTCATCGCCCACCATTTTTTGTTTTCCTCGATGCTGATCCCTCCGCTCCGCTACGGGGCATCTGCGGGCGCGCGGTCGCGCTTGCGAACCCCTGCGGGTTCGAGCTTGGACCATACTGGCCCACCATTTCTTCTTTGTCCTCGATGCTGCCCCTTCCCCCGGATCACGTCCGGAGTGCGAGGCGCCTGCGGGCGCGCGAAGAGGGGCCTGACCTACTGCGCCAAAGCCTCTCGGATCTGAGCGATCGCTTCTTCGCTGTCCCATTCATAGTCGCCCGCCACGCGGAAGACCTCCACCCCTTGCGCATCGTAGAGGATCGTTGTTGGCAGCAAGCCGCCATCGGCCAGTTGGACGCCCAGTTCAGTCTTGGTGTCGAGCCAGGGTTCAAGGTTCGCAAACTCCTCCGTCTCAAAGAAAGGCACGACCTTCTCTGCGCCCTGAATATCCTGACTGACAGTGAGCACGCGAACCTCGCCCGCAAGCTCGCCGGCGAGATTGTCGAGCAGCGGCATCTCCACCTTGCACGGCGCACACCAGGTCGCCCACAGATTGAGCAGCATCGGCTCACCAATTTCGGCCAGCGCCAGCGTGTTGCCCTCAGGATCAACCACGCTGATCGCCGGGATCGTATCGCCCGCCTTGAAGCGCACAATGCGCCCGGGCAGCGGCGGCGGAGCAGGCGCGCCAGCGGCCGGCGCCGAAGCCTCTGGTTGCGCCTCATCGGCAGGGGCACTATCGCACGCGGCCAGCAGCAATGCGGATATCAGGACGACAGGCGACAAACGGACCATGGCAAACTCCTCTAACCAGGCCTCCAACCAGATGTGGGGCGGGCGGTTCGCCGGTGGACCTAGCGCGATCATGCGCGAAATCAACGCCTCTATTCCCTTCGACAAGGCGCTGTGGCGGCAAGACATCCTCGCCAGCGAAGCGCATGTGGCGATGCTGGCCGCGCAAGGGATCGTGAGCGAGGAGGATGCGTTCGCCATCACCCAGGGCCTGACGCGTATCGCTGCCGAATACGAAGCGGAAGGCGTGCCCGAAGACTGGGACCTTGAAGACATTCACATGACGACCGAGAGCCGGTTGACCGAGCTGATCGGCCCGGTCGCCGGGCGTCTGCACACCGCGCGCAGCCGCAACGATCAGGTCGCGACCGACTTTCGCCTGTGGGTGCGCGCGGCGATTGACCAGATGGACGAAGGCCTCGCCGGGCTTCAGCGCGCGCTGGTGACGCGGGCGGATGAGAACGCAGCCGCGATCATGCCGGGCTTCACCCATTTGCAGACCGCGCAGCCCGTGACGCTGGGCCACCATCTGATGGCCTATTACGAGATGTTCGCGCGCGATCGATCGCGCTTTGGGGAAGCCCGCGCGCGGCTTAACGAATGCCCGCTGGGTTCGGCGGCATTGGCGGGGACGGGCTTCCCAATTGACCGCTCAATGACGGCGCAAGCGCTCGATTTCACGCGGCCTTGCGCCAATTCGCTCGACGCGGTGTCGGACCGGGACTTTGCGCTCGATTTTCTGCACGCTGCGAGCACCACCGCCATCCACCTCTCGCGCCTGGCGGAAGAACTCATCATCTGGGCAAGCCAGCCCTTCGGCTTTGTGCGCATGCCCGATCAGCTGTCGACCGGTTCCTCGATCATGCCGCAAAAGAAGAACCCGGACGCCGCCGAACTGGTGCGCGGGCATGCGGGCCGAGTGATCGGCTGCGCAACCGCTTTGACGATCACTATGAAGGGCCTGCCGCTCGCCTATTCCAAGGACATGCAGGACGACAAGCCGCCCGTGTTCGAAGCCGCTGGCCTGATGGAGCTCAGCGTCGCGGCAATGACAGGCATGATCGCCGAGGCGAGCTTTCACACGACCCGCATGCGCGAGGCCGCCGAACTCGGCTACGCCACAGCGACCGACCTTGCCGACTGGCTGGTGCGCGAGGCGGACATCCCCTTTCGAGAGGCGCATCACATCACCGGCGCGGCGGTGAAGCTGGCTGAAGAGCGCGGGGCTGCGCTTGATGCACTGCCACTGTCGGACCTTCAGGCGATTGATGCGCGGATCGATGAACGTGTGTTCGACGCGCTGAGCGTAGACGCCTCGGTCGCCGCGCGTGCATCCTATGGCGGAACCGCGCCGGAACAGGTACGTATTCAAGTAGCCCGGGCCAAGGCGGCGCTGGGGATGACGGAGGGTGAGAACTCATGATGCGCACAGTATTGGCAACAGGAGCGCTTATCACGCTGTCGGCCTGCGGCGCCAAGGCTCCGCTCACTCCGCCCGAGGGCGCAAGCCTGCCGGTCGCTCCCTACGGCGCGCCCACGGGCGAGGAGAATGCGCCCACGGCGGAACAATTGCTCGAACTTGACGCGCTGGCCGCGCCCGAACGCAGCGTTGAACTTCGCCGCCGTTCGGAAGAGCGCGAGGATGACCCTTTCGACCTTCCCCCTACTCGCTGACCTATTGGCCGCCGATCCCGATCCACTTCCAGACAGACCCGAACCCAAGACCCGATGGACCATTTTGAATACCGCGACGGCGTGATGCACGCCGAGGACGTGCCTCTGCCCCGCATTGCCGAGGAGGTGGGCACGCCCGTCTATGTCTATTCGCGCGCCACTTTGGAGCGCCACGCTACTGTCTTTCGCGAAGGTCTGGCCGGCGTACCCGACAAGCTGATCGCCTTCGCGGTCAAGTCGAACCCCAACCTGGCCGTGCTGCGCGTGCTCGCCAATCAGGGATACGGCGCGGACTGCGTCTCGATCGGTGAGGTTCGGCGCGCTCTGGCCGCTGGTGTGGCCGCTGAGAAGATCGTGTTCTCCGGCGTCGGCAAGACCCACGCCGAGCTCATCGCCGGGCTCGAGGCAGGGATCGGGCAGTTCAACATTGAGAGCGAGGAAGAAGGCCTCGAACTCGCTGAGATCGCCGCGGGCATGGGGATGGAGGCGCAGTGCGCCTTGCGGATCAACCCCGATGTCGACGCGGGCACGCATGACAAGATCTCGACCGGCAAGGCCGACAACAAGTTTGGCGTGCCGATCGATCAGGCGGGTCAGATCTTTGGCAAGCTCGCAGGGCAACCGGGCGTCAACCTGCGCGGTGTGGCCGTGCATATCGGCTCGCAATTGGGGGACCTCACCCCGCTCGAACGCGCGTTTGAGAAGCTGGGCGCGCTGGTCACGAGCTTGCGCGGCGCGGGTCATGCGATCACGCATGTGGATCTGGGTGGAGGCCTCGGCGTGCCTTACAAGGCCGGCGATGTGATGCCGAGCCCGGCGGCCTATGGCGCGATGGTTACGCGGGTGACGAAGGATTGGGGCGTCAAGCTGATCTTTGAACCCGGACGCGTGATTGCAGGCAATGCCGGCGTTCTCTTAACCCGCGTCGTGCGCGTGAAGCGCGGGATCAACGATCCCTTTGTCATCGTCGATGCAGCGATGAACGATCTGGCGCGCCCGGCTCTGTACGGCGCCTATCACGACTTCGTCGCCGTGGCTCCGCGCGGACAGGACATGAAAGCCAACATCGTCGGCCCCATCTGCGAGACGGGTGACACTTTTGCCATGGGCCGCCTGACCGACCACTTGGAGGCGGGCGATCTCGCCGTGTTCCGCACGGCGGGGGCGTATGGTGCGACCATGGCGTCGAGCTACAACTCGCGCGGTTTTGTCCCCGAAGTGCTGGTTGATGGCGACAAATACGCCGTTGTGGCCGACCGGATCGAGGCAGGCGCGATCATGGACGCGGAACGCGTTCCCGAATGGCTTAGCTAAGGCTTGCGTCGATGGCCGAGATCGCCAGCCTTCCCCTGTTCCACCAGATCACCGGGCAAAGCGTGCTGGTGCTGGGGGATGGTGAGGCGGCGGAGCCCAAGCGGCGTCTGGTGGAGCGCGCGGGCGGCGTGGTGATCGACGATCAGGCCCGCGCGATTGACGAAGGCGTGCGACTTGCCTTTGTCGCCTATGAAGACGCCAAGGCCTGCGAAGTGGCGGCGATCAATCTGCGCTGCGCGGGCATGCTGGTGAACGTGGTCGATCGGCCGGACCTGTGCGACTTTACAACGCCCAGCCTGCTCGATCGCGATCCGCTGCTGATTGCGGTGGGCACGGGCGGCGCGTCGGCGGGGCTGGCCAAGCATATCCGGCTGCGGTTGGAGCGCATCCTGCCCCAAAGCCTGGGCAAGCTTGCCGACGCTCTCAAAGCTGTGCGGCCGCTCTTGCGCGAGCGGGTGCCTGATGGCGGTGACCGGCGCAGCGCGATTGATACGGCTTTGCGCGAGGGCGGTGCGCTTGATCCGCTTGATGCCGCCTCGCATGATCGGGTCGAGGAATGGGCCAAGGGCGAGCTGAAAGGCGAAGCGTCGCAAACGCGGGTCTTCGCATTAGCTAGCAGCGATCCTGAGGACCTGACTGTGCGCCAGGCGCGGCTCTTGGGCGAAGCGGATGCGGTGTGCACGCAAGGGCCGGTGCCCGCCACCATCCTTGCCCGCGCGCGGGCCGATGCGGCGCGCGTTGTATGCGAAAGCGAGACTTGTCCCTTGCGGGTCGTGGCTGGCGATGGCGCGGTATCCGCCACGCCATGCCCCAAGGCCGAGGCTATGCTGGATGCAGCGGGCTTGACCGTGGTTCTCCAAGCCGCGCCCAGCGCCTGACTTACGCCGCCTTGGCGAGCGGGGTGTCGACCATCTCGAAATAGCGCGCCATCGCATCAGCGCTTGCCTTGCTCAGCTCAATAAAGGCGCGGCGACGATCCGCATCATCGGCCACGCGTTCAAAGATGCCGCTGTCGACCATCTGCTTGAGCCAGCGCAGCGCCGTCGTTGCCGGAACACCTGCGGCAATGCACAGCGAGGTAACCGAGACCCGCGCGTTCTCGGCGTGCGCAGCGGTCAGGTCGAGCAGCATATCCCAGGCCGGATCGGCAAAGAGCTCTGCATCGAAGAAGCGCGCGCGCGCCTGGCGCCCGGCGATCATCTGGCGCACAAGCTTGGGATCGGGCAGCGCCGGCCGGCCCGAATTGAACAGCGGTGTCGGGGCGTTGGCCCCACTGGCCGAACTAACGGCGCTGGCCGGCTGACGCTCAGCCCCTGATGGAGCCGCAGACAAGCGCGCAGCGCGGTGTTCGCTCAGACCTTCCAGCTTGTGCGCAATCGCCTCAACCTGCTGCGAGAGGTGAAGGAGGTTCAGCCGGTCCTCCTCGCTCATCTCACGCACCCGCGAATTGGAGACATTGGCCATCACCCGGCCCACCGCGACGATCCGCTCCGCTCGGGAGGGTTGAACAAGGATCTGGGCGCGCGATTGATCGAGCACGGCAAAGACATCGTCGAGCGCGTCCATCGCGGTCGACACAATCAGCTGCGCACCCGAACGCGCGATGCGCATATCGAGCCGCGACAGCGCTGCAAGCTCGCGCCCGTCCAGCCCGCCTTGAGGGCGCGCCGACACTTCGATCAGCACAACATCGCCCAGCCGGGTGATCGGTCCATCGAGCAAGTCGCCAATCACGCCTCCGTCCACCGAGAGCAAGCCGGCGCCTTCCAGATCGTCAATCATCTGGCGGCGCGCGCGCGGGCTATCGGCAAAAACACTGACCCGGGCGGGCAATCCGGCGGCGTCACGACCGACGTCGCCCGCGGCATCATAGGAAAAGTCGGCTAGGGTATCACACGTCTGAACCATCGAATCGCCTCCATTGCTGATAGAACGTGAGTAGAACAAAACGTGTATAAGTCAAGAATAGAGGCTTTTTTGCTCCGAATCCGATTGTTCGTTGAACCTTTTGAGCCGCTGGCCAGACTACGCTTACGATGACCCAGCCTTCTTCGTCTTCCCCGGCACCTTCTTCGCCAAAGTCGGCGGCCATCTATGACGAGTTGCTTGTGACGATGGCGCAACACGGCGACCGCCGCGCGTTTGAGCGGTTGCACGCGCGCTGGCACGCGCGCCTGGCGCGGGCGGCGCGGCGCTACACCGGTAGCGAGGATACCGCGCGCGACATGGCGCAGGATTGCTGGCTGGCGATCTGGAAGGGGCTTGGCAACTTGCGCGATCCGCGCCGGTTTCGCGCCTACGCCTTTGGTGTGCTCTACCGGTTGGGCGCAGACCATGTGCGCGGCGCGATCCGGAACCGCGCGCAAGCCGCGCCTCAGGATACTCTCGCCGAGCCCAGTGAGCCCGCTCGCCAGAGCGAGGTCAGCGCTCTTAGCGAAGCCTTCGCCGCGCTCCCGCCGGAGCAACGCATGGCGGCGCATCTGCACTTTGTCGAAGGCCTCACGCTCACCGAGATCGCCGAGGCCCAATCCATCCCTCCAGGCACCGCCAAGAGCCGCCTGTTCCACGCGCGTCGCAAGCTAAAGGCGGCGCTTACCGACAC
>JBCBYM010000133.1:0-7210 GCA_039815865.1 Pseudomonadota bacterium | reverse complement strand
GGCACCTTTGTCTACGTGCCCGAAGGCGTGCGCTGCCCGATGGAGCTCTCCACCTATTTCCGCATCAACGCGGAGAACACCGGACAGTTCGAACGCACCCTGATCATCGCTGAGAAGGGCGCTTACGTTTCCTATCTCGAAGGCTGCACCGCGCCGATGCGCGACGAAAATCAGCTCCACGCTGCCGTGGTCGAACTGGTCGCGATGGAAGATGCCGAGATCAAGTATTCGACCGTCCAGAACTGGTATCCGGGCAATTCGGAAGGCGTGGGCGGGATCTACAATTTCGTCACCAAGCGCGGGCTGTGTCAGGGCGATCGCTCCAAGATCAGCTGGACGCAGGTCGAAACCGGCAGCGCGGTGACCTGGAAGTACCCGTCTTGCGTGCTCAACGGCGAAGACAGCGTGGGCGAGTTTTACTCGGTCGCGGTGACCAACAATTTCCAGCAGGCCGACACCGGCACCAAGATGGTGCACAACGGGCGCGGCTCGCGCTCAACGATCATCTCCAAGGGCATTTCGGCGGGCAAATCCTCCAACACCTATCGCGGTCTGGTTCGCGTGGGGCCAAAGGCGGAAGGCGTGCGCAACTTCACCCAGTGCGACAGTCTGCTGCTCGGCGATGAGTGCGGCGCGCACACCGTGCCCTATATCGAGGTCAAGAACCCGGCTGCGCAGATCGAGCACGAGGCGACAACTAGCAAGATCAGCGACGAACAAATGTTCTACGCCCAGCAACGCGGGCTGGACGAAGAGGAAGCGGTGGCGCTGATCGTCAACGGCTTTGCCAAGGATGTGCTCAAAGAGCTGCCGATGGAATTTGCGGTCGAAGCGCAAAAGCTGCTGGCGATCTCGCTTGAGGGGAGTGTTGGTTAGTGTCCGTTATCTCGTTGATGGTCTTCGACCCGGCAAAATTGCCGACCCTAGAATTAATTGAAGCTGAGGCAGCAAACGGCGGCGATCAAATCACTTTCCCCGACCATGCGGACTTGTTGCAGCATACCGGGTACCTGCCGGCTATCGTGAATGGCCGGGAAACCGGGTTTGAGCATTATTTCGAGCCTATTCCGGCGGGCGCCCTCCCAGATGAGGTAATGGCTTTTGGATCCCATCACGCCGTCACACGGACAGGAAGCGACTTTGAAGAGGGGCGCGCTGCGCTTGTCTATTTGCGTGTGCTTTCCCGCCTTACAGGCGGGGCTTATTTGTATCCTGATGACGGTATTGTCGTACCTCCAGAAGCAGTTCAGGGCTATTTGGCTGAGCAAATAACTGAGTACGGCGAAGATATCCAATGACCACATCCAAATTCCAAGTCGGCGACGTCGTGCGCCTCAAGTCAGGCGGTCCGCTTATGACCGTCCAGCAGGCGACCTACGCTGACAACATCATGTGCACGTGGTTCGGTGAGAACAACAAGCGGATGACCGAGGGCTTTCACCCGCGCACTCTCCAAAATGTCGCTCCGGAGGGCGCCAATGACTGAACCCAAAACGCCCCGCTCAACCCTCGGCCTCAAGGACACCTCGGACGCCGAGCCGGCCCTCAACAAGAAGGGCCGCGGCTGGAAGATTTCGGACAAGCGCCTCGATGAGCTGCACGATCGCGCGCGGGAGATGCGCCGCTTTGCCTCGCCCGCGAACAAGGCGCTCGCGGCCAAGTTCGCGGGCGCGGACCTTGGCCGCTACACCTTCAAGCGCTTTGCGGTCGTGGGATCGGCAATTGTCGACTTCAACTGCCACAATCTGGGCATGGCGATTATGATCGATGAAGACGACGCCGACGAAGCGCTCTCCAAACGCCGTGACAAGAGCCTTGAAAGCGTCGGCATTCGCGTGATGCGGATCAAAGCGAGTGACATTCTCGAGAACATGGACGCTGTGCTCCAGCGCATCACCGCCGGTATGCGCCTGCGCATCGCCGACAAGCAACAGGCGCGCCGCGCCCATCATTCCAACTCTTCGGGCGAACAAGACAAGGGGAGCCGCCGATGACCAAGACCATCATGATCGCCGTGTGCAGCGCCGCTCTGATGAGCGCCGCGAGCGCCAGCGCCAATAAGAACAAGAAAACCATCGCGCTTGCGAGCGAGGAAGAGAGCGTTCTGGGTGGCACCGAATACACAAAGACTCCCGAGCAGTGGGAGCTGTCCTACGACATCGCGATGCAGCCCTATCTTGAGGACTACAAACGGTGCCTTGGCTATGGAAACCGGGTTTTCAGCGGTGAGGCCAATGTCGCAGCCCAGCACGGCGCGGACATCCCGCGCTGCGCGAGCGAACGCGAAGTGGCAATCGAGGAATCCAACGCCGCTATCGCTCGCCGTGGTCGGACCGAAGACATGCCGCCCGCAGCGGTCACGCAGGCTTTTGAGACCATTGGCATGATCCACGTGCAGCGTGGCCGCAATCTCGATGACCTGTTCCAGCTTCAGATGAAGGCGCTTGAAGAGCGCCAGCGTCGCTACGAAGCGCAAGTGGCCGCTCGCAACGGTTCACTCCAACCCGAAACTTCCGAAAACGTGGACATGCCTGATGCTGACGATTGAAAACCTGCACGCCACTGTCGCCGACAAGCGGATCCTGAAAGGCCTCACGCTGGAGGTTGCGCCCGGCGAAGTGCACGCCATTATGGGCCCCAACGGCGCGGGCAAGTCGACGCTTGCCAACGTCCTGGGCGGCAAGCCGGGCTACGAAGTGACCGGCGGCAGCGTCACCTTCATGGGCGAGGACCTGCTCGATCTCGATCCGCATGAGCGCGCAGCGACAGGTCTTTTCCTTGGCTTTCAGTACCCGGTTGAGATCCCCGGCGTTTCCAACGTCCAGTTCCTACGCGAAGCGCTCAACGCCCAGCGCAAGTTTCGTGGGCAAGATCCGCTTTCGGGCGGCGAATTCCTGAAGCTTGCCAAGGAGAAAGCCGCGCTGCTGCAGATGGACATGGAAATGCTCAAACGACAGGTCAATGTCGGCTTTTCGGGCGGCGAAAAGAAGCGCGCTGAGATGGTTCAGATGGGCATACTGGCCCCGCACTTCGCTGTGCTGGATGAAACCGACAGCGGCCTCGATATCGACGCGCTTCGGATCGTGGGCGAAGGGATCAACGCGATCATGCGCTCGGATGAAAAGGGCGTGCTCCTGATTACGCACTATCAGCGTCTCCTTGATGTGGTGAAGCCGGACCGTGTGAGCGTGCTGGCCGATGGCCGCATTGTTGAAACCGGTGGGCCGGATCTGGCGCTCAGGCTGGAAGAGGAAGGCTATGACGCGGTCATGGCCGAGGCGCAAACCGCGTGATCCTTACCCTTGCCCTCCTTGCCATGCAGGCCGATGCGACCCAGGGCGCTCCCGAAGGCGCTAGCGAACCTGTGCCCGAAATCGTCGTGCTTGGTAATTTGCGCAGCCTCAAGGTGATGGTGGGGCAAGACCCGCAAGGCAACTGGCACTGCTCAATGGACAAGTCGACCGGTCGACCAAAGCTTGATCACTCGTTCTGCAAGGCGGTGACCAAATGTGTGCGCAAGGGGGCGGACGACAGCCAGGCCGTTGACACCTGCATTCGCGAGACGCGCAGCCGCCTCGTCCGCAAGGTTGAACGCGCGATGGAAGAGAATTCATGATGACCGACACCAAGGCCCTTCCCACCCGGCGCGATGAAGCTTGGCGCTATGCTGATATCGATGCCGTGTCCCGTCTCGGTGCGGAAGCGCTTGATAGCTGGAAAGAGATCACACTCGAAGCGGGTGAGACGCGCCGGCATGCCATGGTGGTGGGCTCTAGTGAGCCCGAACTGCACCGGATCCGCCTGACGCTCGGCGAGGGCGCGCGCGCAGAGCTGTTCGTCAGCAATATCGGCGGCGACTTCACCCGCGTCGAAGTTGAAGTGACGCTCGCGAGGGCTGCGCATTTCGAGTTCGGCGGCGTCACGATCGGCGGCGGGCATGCGGTGCGCGAGTTTGTCACCACCACTATCCACGCAGAGCCTGAGGCGACCAGCAACCAGACGGTGCGCAGCGTCCACTGGGGCACGGGCACCGGCAATTTCCTTGGTGAGATCAAGGTGGTGAAGGACGCGCAGAAAACCGATGCCGCGCAGGATTTCAAGGGCCTGCTCCTCGAAGCGGGCGCCAGCGCGAATGCAGTGCCGCAGCTGGAGATCTTCGCCGACGACGTCAAATGCGCGCACGGCGCTACGGTGGGCCAGCTCGATGAAACAGCGCGCTACTACATGGCGGCGCGCGGACTTTCACCTGCAGACACGCAGCGCCTTCTGGTTCAGGCCTTCATTGGCGATGCGTTTGTCGCGCTCGATGACGAAGAGAGCCACGAAAAACTGCTCGGCGCGGCGCTGGGCGCGCTGGAAGGAGCGACACTTTGAGCATGCTCGCTGCCCTTTTGATGCTTCAAGCTGGACCTGTAATTGGCACTGTCCCGGTTCCAAATAAGGAATTGGACGTCGCCCAGGCCTGCCTCGCTATAGGTACGCAAGAGATTTTCCGCATGTTCGATTGGAAGCCCGAAACCGACGAACGCTGGCGTTGGGCGATGAAGGTTGTCGATGGGTGTGACGCCGAGATTCGGAGGGCTGCCAACTCGAAGGAGGCCATCCATATGCCTAATGATGTTGGGCATGGTGGTGGCGTTAGCAAACATTCCGCCCTCCGCAGCGAAGCGGCTTACTATGTCGACCGCTTGATCCGCGAACATTTTGAGAAGCAGTCATGAACGCGCCCGCTACCTTAACCCCCGATCTGCGCGCCGACTTCCCGGGGCTCGTCACTCGCGACGGCGCTCCCTGGCATTACCTCGACACCGCGGCCACCGCGCAAAAGCCGCGCGCCGTGATCGACGCCATGGCGCGCGCGATGGGCGAGGACTACGCGACCGTGCATCGCGGCGTCTACGCGCGCTCGGCCGACATGACATCGGCCTACGAAGCCGCGCGCCGCGGCATCGCCACGTTCATCGGTGGCCGCGAGGAAGAGCTTATCTTCACGCGCGGCGCGACCGAAGCGATCAACCTTGTTGCGAACAGCTGGGGCCGGGCGAACCTGAAACCCGGCGATCGCATTCTGCTGAGCCAGATCGAGCACCATTCGAACATCGTGCCCTGGCAACTGCTCGCAGAGGCGACGGGCGCTGAGATCGACATATGCCCGCTGACCGAGGATCACCAGATCGACCTCGACGCCGCCGAGCGCATGCTCAGCCCTTCGCACAAGCTCGTCGCGCTGGTGCATGTCTCAAACGTGACGGGCGGCGTGCTCGATGCAAAGCGCGCTGCCGACCTCGCGCATTCGGTGGGCGCCAAGCTGCTGCTCGACGGATGCCAGGCTGCGCCGCGATTGAGCGTCGACGTTGCCGCGCTTGACTGCGACTTCTACGTGTTCTCTGCGCACAAACTCTATGGCCCGACCGGGATCGGAGCCTTGTGGGCGCGCTCGGACATCCTCGAGGCCATGCCACCCTGGGAAGGCGGCGGCGCGATGATTGACCGCGTCAGCTTTGAAAAGACCACATTTGCGCCTCCGCCCCAACGCTTTGAAGCGGGCACGCCGGCCATCACCGAAGCGGTCGCCTTTGCCGCGGCGGCGGACTACGTCACGAGCGTTGGGCTTGAGCGCATTCACGCGATCGAAGCGCAACTGGTCGCCAAGCTGCGCCGCGAACTCAGCGTGATGAACGATGTGACGCTCTATGGCCCCGCAGACAGCGCCGGGATCGTCAGCTTTACGATCGACGATATCCATCCGCACGATCTCGGCACGATCCTCGATGAAGCGGATGTCGCGATCCGTGCCGGGCATCATTGCGCTCAGCCAATGATGGATTATCTCGGTATTCCGGCGACCGCGCGCGCCAGCTTTGGGCTCTACTCAAGCGAGGCCGATGTCGAGGCGCTGATCAAGGGCATTGCCCGAACTCGCACACTCTTTGGCAAGGGATAAGGCTTTGGCAAGGGATAAGGCTTTGGAAAAGGATGACGGCATGACGGGACAGACCGATCACACCGACTTTGTCGCCGCTCCGGCGCCCAATGACGAGCTGGCGCAGGATGTGGCTGCGAAACCGCCGCGTGCGCGGGTTTCGGACGCCATTGATGATGACGAAGAGACCGCACCCCGCCAGCGCGACTATCTCGACGGCTTTATCGCGGCATCCCCGGCGCCGCCGAGTGGCGCAGGCGCAGGCGGCGAACTGCAGACCGCCGTTGTCGACGCGCTCAAGGAGATTTACGACCCCGAGATCCCGGTCAACATTTACGATCTTGGCCTCATCTATGGCGTTGATGTCGATGAGGAATCCGATGTGACGATCACCATGACGCTGACAACACCGCATTGCCCGGTGGCCGAAACCATGCCGGGTGAGGTCGAGCTGCGCGCGGCATCGGTCCCCGGCATTCGCGACGCGGAAGTGGAGCTCGTCTGGGACCCGCCGTGGTCGCCCGAGAAGATGTCCGATGAAGCGCGGCTTGAACTGGGGATGCTATGATGACGACTTTGAAAGAACGCCCCGCCGCTGTCCTGTTGACCAAGGGCGCTGAGGATCGTGTCGCCCACCTCATGGATGGCGCGCCCGAAGACGCCATCGGCGTAAAGCTCTCAACCCCGCGCCGTGGGTGCTCGGGCCTCGCCTATTCGGTCGACTACGTCACCGAGGAAGCCAAGTTCGACGAGAAGATCGAGACGCCGGGCGGCGTGCTCTATATCGACGGCGCGAGCGTGCTCTACCTCGTGGGATCGACCATGGACTGGGTCGAGGATGATTTCACCGCCGGCTTCGTCTTCGACAACCCCAACGCCAAGGGCGCGTGTGGCTGCGGCGAGAGCTTTATGGTATAGCCTTTCGGGCTATGCCGCCTCGCAAACCCTTTGATCCTCAGCGTTTTCGCTCCCGCCGTGCTTCCGGCCCGCTGGGTGCGGCGCTTGAGCGAATGCGCGCGGTTCTGGCGCGTCCGGCTCGCGAGCCACGCCGTCTCAAAGTGGGTTACAACACCGCCGGCGTGCTTATTGAGCGGGCCGAGCAAGCGGCCCTGCGTCGCAAGCGTAAGCCGCCCGAAGCGGGGCTATCCGTTCCCGCGATCCCGCCCAAAGGCCCGCTACCCAAGCAGGGCGGAGCCGCCGCGCCGCTCGACTTAGAGGCCGACTGACACGCCCCGGTTATCGCCAGGTTTGCTCGTGTCTTCTGCGCCCAACGTCAGCCCCCTTAGT
>JBCBYM010000132.1:0-7417 GCA_039815865.1 Pseudomonadota bacterium | reverse complement strand
GATGCCGGCAAGGTTAAGCTCCCAGATGCGCTGACCGGTCACCAGCTCATAGGCCGCCATACGTCCGCCCTGCCCCAGCGCGTAGACGCGGCCGGCATCAATGATCGGATCCGCGTCGATATCGGTGAGCGAGCTCACCTGGGTGGAAATGTTGGTCCGCGCCAGCGCGTCGGCCCACAATTCGCGCCCGTTTTCATAGCGATAGGCGGAAAGTTCGCCGCTCGAATAGCCCGCCACAATCGTGCCCTGCCCCGCCGCCGGAGCCGCGACGCCAAAGACGCCCGACTGCGCGCTCGAACCGCTGCGGTTCCACAGCAGCTCGCCAGTGGTCGCATCCAGAGCGATGATCTGGTTGTCCTGCGTCATCACATAGACCTGGCCAAAGGCGATCGTCGGCGATCCGCGCAAGGGCCCCGCAGGCTTGACCTTCCAGATCCGTTCCCCGGTTTCCGCGTTCTTGGCCTTCACCTCGCCCGCGCCATTGGTCGCGTAGATCACGCCGTTGTCATAGCTCACCCCGCCGCCAAAGGCCGAGGGGCGCATGTCATCGCTCATCTCGTCTTCGTTGCGCTCCCACAAAAGCGAGCCTGTCTTCTTGTCAAAAGCGTGGATCACACCGTCCGTGCCTTCGACGAACAACATATCGCTGCCCACGACAGGGGCGGCGGCCAGACGCTCGCGGTTGGATGACCCGGCGACGCGCGCGGTCCAGACTTTGGTTGGGATTTCGGCAAGCTTGAGGTGGCCATAGGATTTGTCAGCCGAGCCGCCGACCTGCGACCATTCGGTGTTGGCAATCGCCGGCGGCAGGACAACCGAAACGCTGGCAAGCGCCGGGTCCACTTCGGTGCCGCTTTCAATCCGCGAAAGGATAGGCGTGCGCTCTCCCACGGTTGGCGTGGTCCTGCGATCCCCGCCAGCGCAAGCCGTGAGCGCTGCGGCGCCCGCCGCGATCAGCAACGCGCTGCGTGCGGCTCGCTTGAGCCCGAAAGTCGTCGTTGTCATGGTCTTGCTTTCCGTCCGTTCTCTCTATTGCGCCGAAGCCGCGTTGCCCCCAGCCGCGTCTTCGGCCGCGCCTTCAGCCGCGCCCCCAGAAGAACCCGCCCCTTCAGGACCGATCCCCTGCTCTTCTAGGAATTCCTCAACGTTCTCAACCGCATCAACCCCCAGTTGACCGGCCATCTGCAAAGCCCTGTCGCGCAGGGTTTGCGGAATAGCATCATCCTTCGCAATCGCCGCGAACAGCGCGCCCGCCTTCTCGCGTTCCCCCGCTTCAAGATGCGCCATCGCCGTCAGCTCCGCCGCGCTGCCGAAATAGGCGTTGTCGGGCTGCGTCAAAGGTTCAAGCTTGGCGATGATATCGGCCGGTTCGCGTTCATCGAAATTGGTCGCCACCTCGCGCAAGAGCGCCAGATCGCGCATGTCCTGCGGCACGTCTTGGTCCGCGGCGATCTGAGCGTAGAGTTCGACCGCGCGATCAGTCTCACCAAGGCCGAGCGCGGCGGAGGCCTGCAGCAGGCGCGCCGAAGTGCGCACGCCTGGCGTCTCGGCGTCAACCAGTGTTTCGGTGCGCTCTTTGACCGAGTTAAAGTCGTTGGCCTGCGCGTAGTCTATCACACGCGTGAGCTCTTCGGAATCGGTCTCAAGGCCGGCTTCGACCTGGCTGTCCCAGATGAGATAGCCAGCAAGCCCCGCCAGAACGAGCGCAAGGGCCGAGCCAATCGGCAGCCCATATCTGCGAGTGAATTCCGCCGCATCGTCCTTGCGCACCGCTTCGTCGATCTCGCGCATGGCGATTTCGTCCTCAGCCGAAAGTTTGGGCGGGGAATTGTCGGTTTCGTTGGTCGAATTCGGAGGTATCGCCACGGGAGCCGGTCTTTCTCATTCAGTTCAAGCTATGCTGAGCCACGCGCCTTAGAGCGTGGGCTCTTAGCGCGCAATGCCAGCGATGTGCACAGAGGCTCTAGGAGCCGCGGCCTGCCTGATACACACAGAAATGCCGGGAGTCTGTTGAACGAGCGCTGAAGCAGCGGCGCTCAAATCTCGCGGCCCAGAACCTCGGCGTAGAGCGCGCGGTAACGATCGACCATAGTCGCAACGTCAAGCTGGGCACGCGCCTTTTTGCGGTTTGCCTCGCCAATTTCCGCCCGGCCTTCTGGGTCACCCGCCAGCTCATTGAGAGCATCCGCGAGTGCGCAAACATCACCTGGAGGCGTGATGTAATCGCGGTTTTCCGCCGCCACCATACTGGCGATATCGCCTACGGCGGGCGCAGCGATGGGCAGCCCCGCGGCCATCGCCTCCACCACGGAAAGCGGAAACTGTTCAGAGCGCGAGGACAGGGCGAAGATATCGAACATTCCAATCACGCGCGCAGGGTCCGCGATGGAGCCGGGAAGATGCACCCGGTGTTCAACTTCGTAGGTTCTGGCGGCGAAACGGATCGTGGACTCGTCCGGCCCCTCTCCCACGATAACCAGATGCCAGCTCTCGGGCAGCAGCTTGATCGCGTGAACAAGCGCCGAAACCTGTTTCACCGGGCGCAGGCCAGCAAGCGTGCCCACCCAGCGTTCCCCCCCGCGCTTGACGACGCGCAGTGCCGATGGGTCGGGCGCGGCGGCGAAGGCGGCGGTGTCGATGCCATTGGGAATGCGGGTGATGCGCTGGGGCGGCTGTTTCCACTTGGTGAGCGCAATGTTTTCAAGCACGGCGCTGGGCACCACCAACCGGTTGGTGCGCCACAGGGCGATGCGGCGATACCAGTTGCGGCTGGCCTTGAGCTCATGCGCTTCGTCTTCGTTGAAGCCATCCTCGTGATGGATCAGCGGTGCAAGGCCAAAGTTCTGGGCAAACACGGTGTGCGCCATCACCACATCCATCGCGCCCCAATTGTAGGTGAGGATGAGGTCATAGCCCTCCAGCGCGCGCGCAATCGTCACCAGCCGCCCGGGCGTGGGGCTGCCGGAAAGGCTGGGAAAATCGGAGGGAAAGTGCACCTTCACCTTGCGATCGATCAGCGCTCTTGCGCCCAGCTCTTCGGGTATGGCCGAGACCACGGTGTGCTCAGCCGCGCGCCCGAAAGCGTTCATCAAGGTCACCGCGCGGCGTTCCTTGCCGCCGGCGTTGAAGGTGGAATGGCAATGCAGAATGCGCAGTGTGCCGCCGCTCTTTCCCCCGCTCATGACCGGATCACTTCCTGGCGGTCAGGCCAAGGTCGCAAGAAGCGCGTCAATCGCCTCGCGCGCTTCGGGCTCATCCAGTGTGGGCGCGTGGCCGACTCTGGGCACGGTGACCAAGCTCATTTTGGGGTTGCGCACGCCCATTTGCTTGACCGTATCGGCTGACAGCAGATCGGAAAGCTCCCCGCGCACCAGCACCATCGGCACATCGCGCAGCGCCTCATAGGCGAGCCACAGATTGGCAGGTGCCGCATTGCCAGGCTGCGAGAACGGTTCGGCGATCGCCATGTCGTAATCATAGCTAATGCGCCCGTTCTGGCTCACCACCAGAGAGCGCTTTGCCATTTCGAGCCATTGATCGAGATCCCGGTCTGGAAACGCCTCACCATGAACCGATTGGAGCGAACGCGCGGCGTGCATCCATGTCGGATAGCTTTTGCCTTGGCCAACATAGCTGTCAATTCGTTCAAGACCCACCGGGTTAATCTCAGGCCCGATATCGTTCATCACCACGCCTTCAAGCCGCCCAGGCTTTGCCGCGGCGAGCATCATCGTCATCAACCCGCCCATCGATGTGCCGACCGAGATAAACCGATCGAACCCAAGCTCATCCAGCAGCGTCTCGACATCGGCGACGTAGTGGATGGGGGTGTAGGTGCTGGAATCGGGTGCGTAGTCGCTAAGGCCCCGCCCGCGCATTTCGGGCACGATCACGCGGCGGCCTTGCGCGGCAATGTGCTCAGCAAGGTCGGCAAAATCGCGTGAATTGCGCGTCAGGCCATGCATGCAGAGCACCGGAACGCGCGCATCAGCGCCCTCAGCACCCGGGTAATCGCGATAGAAGAGCTTGAGGCCATCCGCGCTGGTCCAGCGCTTTTCGTCATAGCTTTGAGCCATTGGCGGCTGTGTCCCCTCATGTCATCGGCGCCGCTCGCTCTTGCGCAGGAAATCGTGGCGCTTGCAAGCGGCATTGCGCTTCCCCACTATTGCTTCATGAGCGACGAACCGCAACCGGCGAGCTATCGGGCCGACCCCGCGATCCAGGAGTTGGCCGACTGGCTGGGTTCGCCCGTGGATGCGGCCGACTTTCCCGACACGCGCATCCGGTTTCGCAACGACCGCGCGGCGACTAGCGTCGGCCTTGCTTCCTTGAGCGATGCGGATTGGGCGCGCCATTTCGGGAGGTTTGCGCCTTTGGATGGCAATTTGCCCCGCCCGCTCGCGCTCAAATATCACGGGCATCAGTTTCGCAATTACAACCCCGATATCGGCGATGGACGCGGTTTTCTGTTCGCTCAGATGCGTGGGCGCGACGGGCGTCTGATGGACCTTGGCACCAAGGGTTCGGGCCAAACACCCTACAGCCGCAGCGGCGACGGACGGCTTACCCTGAAAGGCGCGGTGCGCGAGATTTTGGCGACCGAAACGCTCGAAGCGCTGGGCGTCAACACCTCCAAGACCTTCAGCGTGATCGAAACGGGCGAGGAATTGTGGCGCAATGATGAGCCATCGCCCACACGCTCAGCGGTGATGGTGCGCTTGTCGCATTCGCATATCCGCATCGGCACGTTCCAGCGTTTGGCAAACCTGGAAGAGACCCACAAACTCACCGCGCTGATCGATTATTGCCTCGCGCGCTTTCCTGACTCGCCGCCGCCCGAAGACGCTCCGGGCCGCGATCATCCCGCCGTGCAACTGATGCACCAGGTGGTCGAACGCATGGCAGACCTCGCTGCAAGCTACATGGTCGCAGGCTTCGTCCACGGCGTGCTCAACACCGACAACATGAACATAACCGGCGAGAGTTTCGACTACGGCCCGTGGCGCTGGCTGCCATCGTGGGACCCTAGCTTTACCGCGGCCTATTTCGATCATGGCGGCCTCTACGCCTTTGGCCGCCAGCCCGAGGCGTTGCACTGGAACGCCGGGCAATTGGCGATAGCCTTGCGCACGCTGGTGGAAAGCGAGCCTTTGGTGGCCGCGCTTGAGCGGTTTGGGCCTTTGTACATGGAGGCTATCGCACGGCGCTGGTGCTGGCGGTTAGGCGTTAAGCCGCGCGGGGTTGAAGCCGACGCGCAGCTTGTCTCAGCCTGCGAAAAAGCGATGCGCGAAAGCGGCGATGGGCCCGATACCTTCTTCTTCCGGCATCGCGGCGTGCGTTCGCTTAAGACCACTCCTGGAGCGCTGGCGCAGGCGATGAGCGGCTATGAGCCGGTTGAGGACACGCACGCTTATTGGTCGGAAGCCGAGCCGCAATCGATGCTGATCGAAGAGGTCGAAGCGATCTGGTCCGCCATCGATGAACGCGACGATTGGGCGCCGCTTCACGCCAAGGTGGAGGCGCTAAGGGGCATGGGCGAGGCACACGGCGCGCCCCCCACTCCCTCTGGACACGCCTAGGACTACTGGCGTCCGGGCGGCGGAGTGGCAACCATCTGAGCGGGCTGAATATCGATCCCAGCAAGCTTCCAGCGGCCCTGTTCCCACTGAAACGCCATGTCGAACTGGATCGAGACCGGACGCAGCTGGAACAGCCCCTTTACGCGGAAGAGGTTCTCGTTCAGCATTCGCGGCGCTTCGTAATAGGTCGGCGGCACCAGCAGCGCGGTCGACAAATCAATGTTCGAGTTGCGAAGACCAGCAAAGATCTCCGTCAGACGCGCCGGGTTGTAATTGATCTGAAAGTTCTGCGCCGAGATATCCCGCAGCACCGAATAATTGCCCGAACGGTTGGCGTGATCGACCGCGGCGACCGTCGACCAGATCATGCGCGACAGCTCAAGCTGGCTGGGCGTCGGGCGGATCGAAGGCGGGGGTTGAACACTGGGCTGCTGCAGACGCGCGCCAGGCTGGACGGCCTGGGAGGCGGCGGGCGTCCCCGCGACCGCAAGCAAAGCGGCGCTCAGAACGCTAAAGGCGCCAAAAAAACGCCGTCCAGAGGTGAAACGAAATGCCGGGGCGCTGGGCCCCGGCATCGCGGATTGTGTCATGATCATTCTCATGATCGGCTGTGTATCGGCTTACCAGGCGACTTGGAAGCCGCCACGCGCGCCAACTTCACCGCTGTCAAAGCCAACGCCCATACCCGCCGAGAACGAGGCGTTCTCGCTGATGCGCGCGCTCAGAGCGAGCGAACCTGCGCCCTGGTCCTGGAACACACCCACGCCGCCCGACAGAGCAAACGCCGTGCCCGCCGGAAGCGCCGGGCTTTCCATGGCAAGCGCCATGGCGACACCTTCGTTGGCCTGATCGATCAGTGCGCGGTTCTCATCGGTGATGCCGAACAGCGTGTTGATCTGACCCTGCTGCGAGTTGGTCAGTTCTTGCAGCGAAGCGATGTTGTTTGCGTTGACGCCGATGGCGGCCGTGTTGGACGCAATGTTGGTCGAGTTCACACCGATCGCAGTCGTGTTGGTCGCGATACTGGCGGTGTTGACATCGATCTGCGCGACATCGACCGTGATGTCGTTAATCGCCTGCGTGTTCGCTGCAATGGTGGTGGTGTTTGCCGTGATCCGGCCATCGAAAGTGGCGACCGTAGCGGAGTTGTCGGCAATGGCCATCGCGTTCGCGCCGATACTGGTCGTGTTGGTGTCGATTGCGCTGGTGTTGGCAGCGATATCCGTATCGTTCGACTGGATCGCGGACAGGTTTGCCGCGATATCGGTCGTGTTCGTCGAGATATTGCCTTCATTGGTGCTGACCCGCCCATCAAGCGCGGTGATTGCCATAGCGTTAGCGCCGATTGCGGTGCTGTTGGCCGCAATGGCGTTCGCGTTGTCAGAGATGTTACCCTCGTTCACCGTCACACGATCATCAATCGCCGTGAGATCGGCGACGGCAATCGCAATCGCGTCGCTGTTGGCCGTGATCGCATTGGCGTTGGTGACGATGTCGCCTTCCGCGGTGGTCAAGCGGCCATCCAGAGCGGTGATCGCCGACGCGTTGTCCGCGATGCCATCAACCACGCTTTCAACACTCGGCCCAGCGCCAAGAGTGCCGCTGGCGTCCACCGTGGCGAAATTGACCGTACCCGTTTGTGCAGCGGTGCTCGATGTAATGTCGCCAACGGTCACTGACGTGCCGGCCGAGCCAAGCATGATCTGGTTTGCGCGAACCGTCGCAGCGCCCGCGCCGATGGCCGCAGAGGCCTCAAAGGCGGCTGACGAGTTGGCACCAAGAGCCACCGAATCAACGGCCGTGGCATCGGCGCTTGAACCAAAGGCGGTCGCGTTGCC
>JBCBYM010000131.1:0-7467 GCA_039815865.1 Pseudomonadota bacterium | reverse complement strand
AGCGGCGTCCATGTCGGGCTTGAGGATCATGTCAGACTCGTTGATCGCCTTCCACCCCTCGATCGAGGAGCCGTCGAACATCAGGCCGTCTTCGAGCGCGTCTTCGTCCATGACGCTGGCGGCCATGGTGAGGTGCTGCCACTTGCCCTTGGGGTCGGTAAAGCGCAGGTCGACCCACTCGATTTCCTCGTCCTTGATCTGTTTCAGGACGTCATTCACGCTTGCCATTTTGGTAGTGCTCCCGTTTGAAAGTGTCAGTTTGGGCGTGCGCGCCGATCCCGGCGCGCGAGGTTGATGAGGTGTCTTAGACCGCGTCTTCGTTGGTTTCGCCGGTGCGGATGCGAATGGCTTTATCAATGGTGGAGACGAAGATCTTGCCATCGCCAATGCGCCCGGTTTGCGCCGCGCCCGCGATTGCTTCCACGACGCGGTCCGCCTGGTCGGCTGGGACGATCACTTCGAGCTTCACCTTGGGCAGGAAGTCGACGACATACTCGGCGCCGCGGTAAAGCTCGGTGTGGCCCTTCTGGCGGCCGAACCCCTTGGCTTCGAGCACGGTAATGCCGGAGACGCCGATTTCGTGAAGCGCCTCTTTGACTTCGTCGAGTTTGAAGGGCTTGATGATCGCTTCGATCTTTTTCACGTAATTTCCGTTCTAGCCCGAGACTTGATGTTGTTTTATCCGACCAAGAATCGCGGTCGAAAGTGTCATATCGGGGTAGCGAAGTCTTGGCATTGCGCAAGGATCGTCCCGACTGCCCAATCAATTAGCAATATTGTGCGGCGCAGCGCAACCACACTTGTGTGTGAAGCGATTTTGCCCGTTTTTTGGGCAGCCTTCAGAGGCGCAGGCCGGTCGTCTCAGGCAGGCCGCACATGATATTGAGGTTCTGGATAGCGGCCCCGCTCGCGCCTTTGCCGAGATTGTCGAGGCGAGCGATGAGGCGTGCGTTCCAGCCGCCTTCGTTCCCGCAGACATACAGCGCGAGGCCATCGTGCGCTGGTTCATTGGCGCGCACGAGCAGTTCGCTCGCATCGCTTTCATCGCAAACCTGTACCACCTGCGATGATGCGTAGCGCTGGCGAAGCGCCTCGCGCAGGCTGTCGGAATGCGGGTCGGTGGACATCGCACCCAGGTGAAGCGGAACCTCGACATGCATTCCGCGATAGGCCGGGACAACGCCCGGCGCGAAAAGAACGGGGTGCAAAAGTCCGGCGTGACGTTTCATCTCCGGCCCGTGCTTGTGCGCGAGGTTGAGGCCGTAGGAGCGGTAAGCGATGTCGGGTTCTTGCTCAAACCGTTCAATCAGGGCCTTGCCACCGCCCGAATAGCCGCTCACGGCGTTCACCGTGAAGGGCCAATCGGCTGGCAGAAGCCCGGCGCGCACAAGCGGTGCAACCAGCGCCAGACACCCTGTGGGATAGCACCCCGGATTGCTCACGAACTGCGCGTTCGCGACCGCCTCGTGCCCGATCAGTTCGGGAAAGCCATAGGTCCAACCCTCGGCCACGCGGTGCGCGCTCGACGCATCGATGATCCGCGTGTCCGACCCTTCCGCCAGCGCCAGCGCCACCGCCTCGCGCGCGGCGTCATCGGGCAGGCACAGGATCGCCACGTCCGCTTCGTGCAGGGCTTCGCGGCGCGCGGCTTCGTTCTTGCGCTGGGCGTCATCCAGCACGATCAGCTCGAACTCGGCGCGGTCCTTGAGCCGGTCACGGATTTCAAGCCCGGTCGTGCCTGCGGCTCCATCAATGAATATGCGCGAAGTCATGGATCACCCTCTAGCGCGATCCCGCTGGGCATCAATCGGAAAGGTCGCGGGCCTTGATATAGCCGCTGGGTCCATCGGGGCCGAGGCACCCCCAGACCCATTCACCCGCGACATCCAGCACTTCGACCTGCGTGCCCGCGTCGAACCGGGTGACCAGCGGGCTGTCATCGCGGGTGTTTTCGAGCACATCAGCGCCGCCTGCGCCGACCACGCGGGTCTCAGGCACAACATAATGAGCGGCCAGATGCGTGCCGGCGAGCGCGATGTGAGCAAGGTCTCCGCGCAAGGGCAGCGTGCCGGGCACAGGCTTTTCAACCGGGCCCTTCAGCCCGAGAACGCCGCTTGGTACGCTGTATTGTGATGCATCGCTCGCCGCGCTGCTCATGCGGGTCTTGTCCTTGTTCGCTGCCCTAGAGCCTTAGGGGAAAGCCCGCGCCGCTTAGCCCGATGCGCGGCTTCGGGCAAGCTGGTGCCCCTACGCTTTGGCGGCGTAACGGTGCTTTAGCATCCGCCATGTGGCGCGAAGGCCATAGGCGGTGCCACCCTTGGCGCGGCCGGGCTTGGGGAAGGGGCGCCAGGCGAAGGTGTCAAAATGCACCCAGTCCACCCCGTCGCCGACAAACTTGTCGAGGAACAGCCCAGCAACGCTTGCCCCGGCATAGGGGTTGGACTGGGCGTTGGTCATGTCGGCGATGTCGGAGGCGAGGTATTCGCGATACGCTTCGGGCAGCGGCAGGCGCCAGGGTTCGTCATCGCTGGCCTTGCCCGCCTCGATCAGCGCCTCAGCGGTTTCATCCCGGCGCGCCATCATCGCGGCATAGTCCGGCCCCAGCGCAATGCGCGCCGCGCCCGTGAGCGTTGCAAAATCGATCATCAGATCGGGCTCCTCTTCGCTCGCGCGGGTGAGGGCATCGCCAAGGATCAGTCGGCCCTCGGCGTCGGTGTTGTGGATCTCAACCGTCAAACCCTTGCGGCTGGAAAGCACATCGCCGGGGCGAAAGGCTGAGCCTGAGATCGCGTTTTCGACCGCGGGGACCAGCAGATGCAGGCGCACGGGAAGGTTGCCGCCCATCACCAGGCCTCCCAGCGCAATCGCGTGTGCAGCGCCGCCCATGTCCTTCTTCATCAGCCGCATGCCGGCAGAAGGCTTGATGTCGAGACCGCCGGAATCAAAACACACACCCTTGCCAACTATTGCGAGGACCGGTGCATCATCGCCCGCGCCCGAACCCCTCCAGGTGAGGTGCATCAGGCGCGGCGCGTGTTCGCGCGCGGCGGCGCGGCCCACGGCGTGGACCATGGGATAGCCGGTTGCCAGCGCGTCGCCCTTGATCACCTCCAACATGGCGCCATGCGCCTTGGCGAGCGCTTTGAACTCATCCTCAAGCGCAGCGGGGCCCATGTCTTCAGCGGGCGTGTTGACGAGATCGCGCACCTTCATTTCCGCCAGCGCTTCGGCGATGGCCGCGTCGATCCGCCCGACCTGACCGGTGAGGAGAACGCGAGGACCGACCGGGCTGTCCTCTTCCTTGTAGCGGGTGAAGCGGTATTGCGCGGTCAGCCAGCCGAAAAGCGCAGCCCCCGGCTCTGCTTCGATCAGGCGATAGGTCCCCGCAGGCAGCTTTTCCGCCAACGCCGAAAGGCAATAGCTTGCGAGTTTGTCCGGATCCCCCACGCCGCCCAGCACGAACACGCCGTCGCCATCGGGCACAATGCCGACCTGCCCCGGCTTGCCTTCAAATCGCTGCGCGGCCAAGCTGGCCCTCTGGCCAGCGCCGAGCGTTTTGAGAAGATCCTCAAGCGTTGCCTTGGTGACAAGGTGGATGGCGGCGGCGTCCTGGCCGCGATCGGGCCGAATAAGATCGGAAATTTCAGTCATGGCGCGCTCATAATAGAGCGGTTAGCGTTGTCACGTGTCAATTGATGCAGGGGAGGGTGATGCGATGAAATGGATGGTTCTTGCAGGGGTGGCGCTGGCGGTTATGGGCTGCTCGTCGGCCAATGAGATGAGCGATAGCATTGGCACAGACCCGGCTGAGGCCGTTGCCAGCGAGGCCGGGGCGCAAGACATCGCTGATCCGGCAGCGCCCGCAGGCGAAGAGCGGACAGTCGAAGTCAAGAATGAGGCGATCACCTTCAGCTATTCCTGGCCCGCTCCAGCCCAGGCGATTGAAGGCCTGAACGCCGAACTTGAAGCCCGCGCCGATGCGGCGAAGGCTGAGTATCTTGGCTATGCCGAGAACGCCAAGGCTGATGCAGAGACGGGCGACTACACTTTCATGCCGCACTCCTACGATGCCGGCTGGGAAGTCGCCGCGGACATTTCCGACTTCCTGTCGCTGGGCGGTGGACGCTCGACCTATACGGGCGGCGCGCATGGCAATTCGGATTATGACAGCCTCTTGTGGGACAAGACGGCCGCGGACCTCATCGAGCCGGTGGACCTGTTTACCTCGCCAACCAGTTTCCGACAGGCCGTGCGCGAATTCTACTGCTCGCGCCTGATGGACGCGCGCGCCGAACGCATTGGCAAGGAAATGGTGCGCGGCACCGACATTTACGAAAGCTGTCCTGAGCTTTCCGAACTGGCCATCGTGATGGTGTCTGAAAACGGAGAGACTTTCGACCGGATCGACATGATCGCAGCGCCCTATGTGGCGGGATCCTATGCCGAAGGGTCCTATACGGTTGAAATGCCGGTCGACAGCGCGGTGCGATACGCGGTCAAACCCGAATACAAGGACGCCTTCGCCCCTGCATCTTCGGCCGCTCAGTAGCGCTCGCAATTTTGCGAACCGTTCGCTATATGGTTGAGCATGACCGAATATCAGCTCATCGAAGGCTCCGAGACCGTCTATCGCGACGGCACGATCAAGCTCCACACCGAGGAGGGCTTTGAAGGGATGCGCGCGGCCGGTCGGCTGGCGGCGACGATCCTCGATGAAGTGGCCGATCTGGTGCAGCCGGGCGTGACGACTGAAAGCATCGATGACCGCATCCGCGAATTCGTTCTGGATCATGGCGCGCTTTCCGCGACGATCGGCTATCGCGGCTACCGCCACGCCTCCTGCATCTCCTTGAACCACGTGATCTGCCACGGCATTCCGGGGTCCAAGGTGTTGAAGGACGGCGACATCCTTAACGTTGATGTGACCCCGCTGCTGGACGGCTGGCACGGCGACACCAGCCGGATGTTCTATGCTGGCGAACCGGCGATCAAGGCCAAGCGGCTGGTCGATGTGACCTATGAATGCCTCATGCTGGGGATTGAGGCGGCGGCCAAGCCCGGCGCGCGGCTGGGCGATATCGGCGCGGCGATCGAGGCGCATGCCAAGCAGTTCCGCTATGGCGTGGTGCGCGAATTTTGCGGGCATGGTCTGGGCCGCCTGTTCCACGACGCGCCCGAAGTCGTACACGCATCGAAAGCGGGCACGGGGCCTGAGCTGAAGCCCGGCATGTTCTTCACCATCGAACCGATGATCAATCTGGGCAAACCCTGGGCCAAGGTGCTGGGCGATGGCTGGACCGCGGTCACGCGCGACAAATCGCTCTCCGCGCAGTTCGAGCACAGCCTCGCCATCACCGAGGACGGCGTTGAGATCTTCACCAAAAGCCCGACAGGCCGCGACAAGCCGCCTTACTAAGCGGCAGCAATCATGGCGAAGAACGTCGCTGCGGTGGCGAACATCATTCCAAAGTAGAAGCCCAGCAACCCCCAAGTCGATTTGGCCACGCCCCCGCGCGACGCTTTATCGAGCCAGATTGATAGCCCGATGGTGGCGATGATCTGAATCAGAAGCGCCGCCGAGATTGGAAGGTCAAGCACGCCTGTCACTCGCGAAATCGCCGGCCCCAAGGTTGAAAGCGTAGCAAGGAGCATGGCCTGGCGATGTTCAGCCGGTTTGTGCTTTCGAGCAAATATAATGGCTGCGACGTAGAGCGGCACAAACGTCAGGAAGATGCAGATATTGCTGATAAACACGATGTAATTGCCGACTTCCTGCGCCCCGTTCCAAGAAACGGTCAGGCCGGTCGTGACCATCGCCACCACAAGCAGCGGCGACCAGCGCCCGAAGGCGCGGTGTGAAGCAAGCTTGCCTGTCATCGCCAGTCTGGCTTGGGAGGCGAGAAGCGCCATCCACCCCATCATGATCGCACCATGCATGCTGACCAAAGGGGTGTAGCGTGCCCACTTTTCGGGATCGGCAATCACTCTGAGCGCGAAAGCGGCAAAGGAGAAAACGAAAATCGCGACTGCGAACTTGAAGAGCAGCGCGTTGCCGGCCTTATGATCGATATGCGCTTTCATGTGGCCCCCAGAAACTGGACTGAGTATACCTCCAACGCAGGGTTTGGCCAGCGTCCTTCTCGGTAAAACTTCCTATTAACGCCTTAACGATACTCTTTCAGCTTGCTTGAAAGCCACGCCGATGCGTGTGGCTGCGAGCGCAGAAGGACGCTGAAGGGCTATGTCAAAGATCACACTGAGTGTGCTGTGCATCGTGATCGCCGGGATCATCACGGGCATGTATCTGGAAGTGCCCCAGCTTTCGGGAGGGGTGGGCGCGTTCATCGTGCTCGCGCTGGTGTACTCTTTCGTGGTCGCCAAGCGGGAAGCCGCGTTGCTAGCCCTTGCTCTTCAAGAACCGGACGAAGACGAGCCGGAAGACGAAGAACAGGCGTCCAACGTGATTGTGCCCGAGTGGCAGCGCAGCGATGCGAGCCCGGTCCCCACTGCGCCCGCGGCCCGGTTCGCCGCGCGCTAAAGAAACCAGGCAAACAGAACCGCCACCATAACCACCACGACGGCGATGGAGAAGGCGAGCATGGCCGCGCTTGCTTTGGTGATGCGGCCCAGCGCCGCCCACTCGTAACCCAGCGCAATAGCTAGCGTGAGCGGCGGCTGCGCGCCGATCGAAACCTCAGGCGGCAGGCCCATAACATCGGTGACCCGCGCATAGACCGGCGTCATGAACGCCAGCGTGCCGATCAGCATCGCCATGCGGTGCGCGTGCATCTGGTGCCGGCGGGCAAACAGGATCGCAGCGAGATAGAGCGGGAGGAACGTCACGAAGGCTGCGATGTTGACCACAGTCACTTCGGTACGCCCGATCTCCTGGCCCAGATTGACCGAGATAATCATCCCCGACACCGTCATCGCCGCCACAAGGCCAAGCGAGGCGGTGCCAAACCGGCGGTGCAGGCCCAGCCTCCCGGCGCTGGCGAGATAGGCCTGGCTGCCCAGCATACTCATCCAGGCGAGCATCGCCCCGGCGTGAAAGACGACCAGCGGCGTGTAGCGCACCGCGCGCTCGGGGTGGACCACCACTTTGAGAGCGAAGGCGGCGATGGTGAAGGCGACCAGCGCGAAGGCGATACGGCCCAGCAGCCGATTGGCTTGGGCAGCGTTCAGGCGCGCCGGGCGGCTGGCGTCAAAGAGCGAGGCGATCACTGAGAGCATGGAGCCTTAACGCACAGCTCGGATGGCGGCTCCCGCGGCGAACGGCGCCAGCGCCACCAGCATCAGGCTAATCGCGGCGACGAAGCCGATACTGGCCTGATCTTCCCGCGCCAAAGCGCCTGCGCCAAAGATCAGGATCGGCAGGGCGAGCGGGATCAGCAAGAGGCCCGACAGCGCCGCTCCGGCGCGAAGGCTTGCCGTGAGCGCAGCGATGATGAGGCCAATCGCCGCCAG
>JBCBYM010000130.1:0-7475 GCA_039815865.1 Pseudomonadota bacterium | reverse complement strand
CAGCGGAGCGCCGCCTTCAAGCTCGCCCGTCAGCGCATCGAGCATGCCGGCGGTGATGTGCGGCACGCCCGCCATCAGGATGACATTGCCGCGCCGGATGCCAGGGGCGCCCGACATGCGGTTCGGGATGAGATCCGCGCCCTCGGGCACGCGGGCCATGCGCAGGCGACCTTCGTTCAGCCCGCCCTTGTCGGCGTAGTAGCGCTCAAGCAAGGCGCGCGCGTCTTCGTGAATGACCACCGGCACGCCGAGCGCGGCCGCCACCGCATCGACGGTGATGTCGTCATGGGTCGGGCCAATGCCGCCGGTTGTGAAGAGGTAATCATTGGCCGCTCTCAGCGCGTTCACCGCTTCGATGATCCGCTCCTCAACGTCAGCCACCACGCGCACTTCAGCAAGGCGGATACCCTGCACCTGCAGCCAGCTCGCCACTTGCGCGATGTTCTTGTCGTGCGTGCGCCCAGAAAGGATTTCGTCGCCTATGATGACGAGGCCAGCGGTCCAGATTTTGTCGGGAGAGGTCATGGTGCAAGCGATTAGGGCACACGCCCGCTCGCCTCAAGCGCCTATCTCTCCCGGATCAGTGTCTCGCCTTATTCTGCGGCTTCCAACTGCTCTGCCTCAGCGCTCACGGCCTCGGACGCGTGGCCGAAGAGGAGGATCCCGTCTTCGACCGGGTCCTTCGTCATAAGCTTGCGGTCGATGATGTATTCCTGATTGAGCCGCCACGGATATTCGGTGCTGTTCTGCGGATTAAGGTCTTTGGCCCGCTGAAGATAGCCGCTTGAGAAGCCAGCAAAAACATCCTCCGGCTCAAGCTCGGCTTCCATGGCCGGGGTCAGCACCGGGGTCGCGATATCAGCGCCCTTGGCGCGCATTGTGTTCAGCACCCGGCAAATGTAGTTCGAGTTGATATCGGCCCGCAAAGTCCAGCTGGCGTTGATGTAGCCGAACACCGCGGAAAGGTTCGGCACGTTCGAGAACATGCAGCCCTTGTAGTAGAAGCGCTGCGAGAAATCGACGGGCTCACCGTTCCGGCTGATCGCGATCTTGCCCGCCACCGCGAGTTTCAGGCCGGTGGCCGTGATGATGATATCGGCCTCAAGGAGATTGCCCGATTTCAAGCGGATGCCGTTCGCCTCGAACGCTTCGATGTGATCGGTGACGACGCTGGCTTTGCCCGCTTTCATGGACTCAAACAGGTCATCATCGGGCACCAGACAAATGCGCTGATCCCACGGATTGTAAGGCGGAGTGAACGCTTCGCGATCATAGTCGGGGCCAAGCGCCTTCTCGATGCCCTTGTTGAGCATCGCCTTCATCTTCTCCGGCGTTTCACGCGCGCGTTTGAAGGCGATGTCCTGCATCTTGATGTTCTTGAAGCGGGTGAGCTTGTAGGCGAGCCCTTCAGGCAGGATCTTGCGCAGGAAATTGGCGATCGCGTCCTTGGCGGGGCGCGCGAACATCCAGGTCGGTGTGCGCTGGAGCATGGTCACATGCGCCGTCTTGTCCGCTATAGAAGGGACAATCGTCACCGCGGTTGCCCCGGAACCGATTACGACGACTTTCTTGCCGGTGTAGTCGAGATCCTTGGGCCAGAATTGCGGGTGGATCACCTGGCCTTCGAAGTCGCCCAGCTCAAAACCAGCGTCGTACGGCTCATCGTAATCGTAATAGCCCGCGCCCAGATAGAGAAAGTTCGCCGTCAGCCGCGTGGTCGATCCGTCGGCCAATTCCATCTCGACGTGCCAACGCGCCTCGTCGTCGCGGAAATCGGCTGTGATCACCTTGTGGCCCAAGCGGATGTGTTGGCGGATGCCACGTTCATCGGCGATCTGGTTGAGGTAATCGAGAATGGCCGGACCATCGGCGATCGATTTTTCGTGCCGCCAGGGCTCAAAATCAAAGCCCAGCGTGTGCATATCGCTGTCTGAACGAATGCCGGGATAGCGAAACAGGTCCCAGGTGCCGCCAATGTTCTCACGCCGGTCCACGATCGCATAGCTGTGGCCCGGTGCCTTCATCTCCATATGCGCGGCCATGCCGATGCCGGAAATACCAGCGCCTACGATAAGGACGTCGAAATCAGGGGGAGTTGCGAGCATGGTTTTTCTGATGGCCTCTCTATTCTCTCTCACCCCGAACTTACCGGTTTCGAGGAGGAAACGCGAGTCATGATTGCAAAATGAAACTGGTCTCAGTGTATCGTATGGGACGTGACGCGGCACGCTCAAGGGATTAGGCGACCACCATGACCTTCAGAATCGCCTGCGGCGTGACCGCGCTTGCTCTTTACGCCCCGCTTCCCTTGTCAGCTCAGGATGAGGGCGAGAGCCGGGACGAAGCGGAAATTGTCGTCACGGGCGAGGGCCTTGCACCCGCGCTGTCGACTGGCGTTTACGCCGGCGATGAGATCCCACGCGATTTGATTATCTCCAGCGCCTCAGGCCGTCTGGACGACGTCTTGCGCAATGTCGCAGGTTTCCAGCAGTTCCGCCGCTCGGACAGCCGCTCGTCCAACCCGACGGCGCAAGGGGTGACGCTGCGCGCGCTCGGCGGCAACGCGACAAGCCGCGCGCTTGTTCTGCTCGACGGCGTGCCGGTGGCGGATCCGTTTTTTGGCTACGTGCCGTTCACCGCGCTCCAGCCCGATACACTGGGACGGATCCGAGTGACGCGCGGCGGCGGCTCCGGCCCGTTTGGCTCAGGCGCGCTCGCGGGCACCATCGAACTCGAAAGCGCCGGCCCGGCGACGCTGGGCGATTTTTCGGGCAGCCTGCTCATCAACGATCGCGAGGAAACCGAGGCGAGCGCGGCGCTGACCCAAAAGCTGGGTGCGGGGTTTGCCACGGTAACGGGGCGCTGGGATCGCGGGCAGGGCTTTTTCACCACCCCTGAGGATCAACGCGCGCCCGCCAGCGCGCGCGCCGCGTTCGACAGCTGGAACGTTGGCCTTCGCGGCGTGGCTCCGATCAACCCCGATGTCGAAGTGCAAGCGCGCGTCAGCCTGTTCGAAGACCGCCGCACGCTTCGCTTTGAAGGCGCGGATTCGATGATCGAGGGGCAGGATGCATCCTTGCGCTTTGTCGGCCGGGGCGAGTGGGAGTTTGACGCGCTTGGCTATGTTCAGGCGCGCAACTTCAACAATGTCATCATCTCCTCGACACGCTTTGTCCCGGTCCTTGACCAACGCAACACGCCATCAACCGGAATTGGTGGCAAGATAGAGGTGCGTCCTCCGATAAGCGAAGCGCATGATGTGCGGATTGGTGTGGACTACCGCCGGGCCGAGGGTGAGCTGTTCGAAGACGCAATCAGCTCGTTCACCGGAGACTTGCGCGAGCGGCGCAACGCGGGCGGCAACACGTCCAATCTGGGCCTGTTTGTCGAAGATGACTGGCAGATCGGCCCGCTTCTGTTGACCGGGGGGCTGCGCGCCGATCACACGCGGATCGAAGATGGTTTCTTCCGCGCGGTTGACCCCAGCGGAGCCTTGGTAAACGAGACGATCGCCGAGGATCGCTCGGACTGGGCGGTGAACTGGCGCGTGGGCGCTTTGTTCTACGCCACCCGCCGGCTCGAGGCGCGCGCCGCGGCTTACACAGGGATCCGCCTGCCAACCCTGAACGAGCTGTACCGCCCCTTTGTGGTCTTCCCTGTGGTGACCGAGGCGAACGCCGAGCTTGAAAACGAACGGATCCAAGGTTTTGAGCTCGGGCTCGACTGGTACCCCACCCGCAATGTCGGCCTTTCGGTGACGGCGTTCGACAACCGGGTCGAAAACGCGATTGCCAACGTGACGCTCGAAGAAAACCTTCGCCAGCGCCAGAACCTGCCCGCCATCGATGCGCAGGGCATTGAGGCGAGCGCCTTTGTGGTGCTGGGTCAAGTGAGCTTTGATGGATCGCTGGCTTACACCGACTCCAGCATTGACGGTGAAGGCGAGAGCGTGGCGCTTGACGGCAATCGTCCGCCGCAAACGCCGGATTTCTCCGCTTCGGCAACGCTGGCTTGGGAGCCGGCGCAAGGATGGCGTCTGGCAAGTACACTGCGCCACACCTCCGCGCAGTTCGAAGACGATCAGGAAACCGATCGTCTTGCGTCCGCCACAACGCTTGACCTGTTTGCCACCGCGCCGATAGCCAAGGGCATATCCGCGGTGCTCCGCGCTGAGAACCTGCTCGACGAGGACATCGTGACCCGCAACGCTGGCGGAGCGATTGATCTGGGCGTTCCACAGACCTTTTGGGCGGGCGTTCGCATCGGATTTTGAGCGGCGTTTGGCGTTTGTGCGCCCGCGCAATAATGCTGCGCTGCAGCGCGAATTGTTGCATTTTTGATACAATTGGGCAACAACACAGCAATGACTCTTGCTAGCGCGCTGCGCGCTGATAGGGTCCCTGCCCAACGGAAAGCCTGATAACAGGCCTCCGGGGATTTTGTGGAGAGGAAAATTTATGACGCGCAAGCTTGCAGCCTACGCTGCAGGTCTTCTGGCCTGTAGCGCATTTACCACCCCCGCCTTTGCTCAGGACGTTCCTGAGGGTCTTGAAACCCCCGAAGTCAACGATGATGTCATCATCGTGACCGCAACCCGGCGCGCGCAAGACGTCCAGGACATTCCGATCGCGGTGACCGCGATCTCGCCACAGACCCTCCAAAACCAGAACGTCAACGGGATCCAGGAAGTCACGTCTCTGGCGCCGAGTTTTACCTCTTCTCAGGCGCAGACATCGTCGGGTTCGGTTGTGTTGCGCGTTCGCGGTGTGGGGACGACATCGAACAATATCGGATTTGAGAGCGCGGTTGGTATCTTCATCGATGGCGCGTACCAGTCGCGCCCGGGCGTCGCGCTTAGCGAATTTGTCGATATCGAGCGCGTTGAGGTCCTGCGCGGGCCGCAAGGGACGCTGTTTGGCCGCAACACTTCGGCCGGCGCGCTCAACATCACCACAAAGCGCCCCGATCTCAGTGAATTCGGCGGCTTTGTGAACGCCCAGTATGGCAGTTTCAACGAGATCAGCCTGCAAGGCGCGATCAACGCCCCGCTGATTGAGGATACGCTGGCCTTTCGTCTGACCGGCGCGCTTCGTAAGCGCGACGGCTTCATCGATGTCGTCGATGCCAATGGCGACAAGTTCGACGAGACCAATGATACCGATCAGTGGCTTGTCCGCGGTCAGCTGGGCCTGGAAACCGACAGCGGGTTGCGCGGACGCCTGATCGTCGATTTTTCGCGCAGCACGCCGAGCATCGGCGGCGCGATCGAGCTGTATCAAAGCCCGACGGTGACAGCCGGCGGCTACGCCGCTGTGGGCCTGGGCGCGAATGGCGGCAATGGCCAGCCTTCTGTGGCCACTGACCCGTTTGATCAGGCCGGATTTGAAGAGGCTCTCGACAACCGGGTTCTGTCTGCCAATTTCGCGCCTTTCTCGACGATTGAGAATTACGGCGCGACCGGTGAGATTGAGTTTCCCCTGTCGGACAGCGCGGACCTCATTTTCATCGGCTCGTACCGCAAGTTTGACGCTAACGAGAATTACGATTCCGACTTCACCGCGCTTGATATCTTCAACGTCGTACCGGTGCTGACCGAGATCGACACCTACACCGCCGAGCTGCGGATCCAGGGCGAAGCGTTTGATGGCCGGCTCAACTACGTGATCGGCGGTTTCTACTCCGATGAAACGATCGACCAGTCGGTCGGGTTTGTGGCGGGTTCGGACTATGATGCGAATGTCGGCGCCTTGTTTGGCGGCGTTGCCGGCCCGGCGCCGCTTGCGCTGTTCACCGGCGGCTCCGATATCAGCGGCAACGGTGTAACCAACCGTTTCCAGCAGGAAGCTCAGAGCTATTCGGTCTTCACGAACAACACGTTCGAGGTCGTCGATGGCCTCGAACTGACGGTTGGTGCGCGCTATTCGTGGGAGGAAAAGTCCGGCGGCTTCACGCAGACTTCGGCCAACAACCCGACCTGTCCCGCGATCCTCGACGTCTTCTTCGCCGGTGGCCTCGCGTCGCTGGGCAGCGCTGGTTCGACGCTGGCCGGGCTGGGTTGTCTGGGCTTCATTGCGCCTGCTGATTTGCCGCAGGCCGGTGTCTTCCCCCTGCCAGTCACTTTCCAGGATTCGTTTGATGACGAAGAACTGATCTGGACAGCGAACATCAATTACGCCTTTGCCGCCCCGGTCAACATCTATGCAAGCTTCACGCATGGCTACAAATCGGGCGGGATCAACCTCGACACCACTGCGGCGGTGTTGGGGGCGAGCCCGGTGTTCAACTCCGAAGAGGTCGATTCCTACGAAATCGGCCTCAAGAGCCGTCTGATTGATGATGCGGTCACGCTCAATATCGCCGCGTTCTATCAGGAGTTCACCGACTTCCAGGTGCTCGAATTCACGGGCACTGCGTTCGCAACCTTCAACGTGCCGCGTGCGCTGTCGCAGGGTGTGGAAATCGAAAGCGTGATCCGTCCCACCAGCGAGCTAACCTTCAACGCGTCGGCTACAATCCTCGATGCCGAGTATCCGGAGGATTGCGCGGGTGACCTGACCACGCCGCAGGTCGTCTCGCTGTGCGGCTTCTCGCTGACCAACGCGGCCGATGTGGTGGCGATCCTTGGCGGACTTTGGGAAAAGCCGCTGTCGGATTCGACTGAGTTCTTCCTCGCGGGTCAGGTCCGCATGGAAGGCGATCAGCGCACGTCGACGCAAGGGATCGTGCCCCCGTCGGCTGATCAAATCGCCACCCTTGGCGTTGACGCCGCGGTGGCCGCGCAGCCGCTGATTGTCGCCGACGTTCAGGACGGCAAGGCGTTCGTCAACCTGCGCGCCGGCTTCCGCTTTAACGATGGCGACTACTCGATCGAGGGCTTCGTCAACAACCTGACGGATGAGAATGTGCGCGGCGTGACGTTCAACACCACGCTGCGCGGTTCGGGTGCGTCGAACTCGCGCTCGGCCTTCTCGCAGCAACCGCGCACCTATGGTGTGGTCGTCCGCGCCAGGTTCTAAGCCGCTAAGGCATCTGACACAAAAAAGGGCGGCTCGGGAAACCGGGCCGCCCTTTTGTTTCTGTGAGGGCGCGGGCGGCTACAGCGCGCGCCAAAGGCGCGCCGCTTACATCGACCTTGCGATGAGCATCTTCATGACTTCGTTCGAACCACCAAAGATCCGGGTGATGCGCCCGTCGCGGTACATTTTCGCAATCGGATATTCGTTGATATAGCCCGCGCCGCCATGCAGTTGCAGGCACTTGTCAACGACTTCGCTTTGCAACTCGGTGACCCAGTATTTGGCCATTGAAGCGGTCGCGACATCGAGTTCGCCTTTGAGCAGCTTGGCGATGCAATCATTGACGAACACCCGCGCGGCCGTACCTTTGGCCTTGAGGTCGGCCAGCACGAATTGCGTGTTCTGGAAGTCCCAGATCGTCTGGCCAAAGGCTTTGCGCGTCTTGACATACTCGACCGT
>JBCBYM010000012.1:0-33370 GCA_039815865.1 Pseudomonadota bacterium | reverse complement strand
TAGGATAAGGCCGCGCCTTCAGGCTCTGCGTCGATCCCGAATTGCGCGGTGCCGTTGACCTTGCTCGGAATGTCGGTGCGGGCCTTGCTCTTGCCGATCAGGCGGTACTGGTCAGGCGTCTTGAGCGTGGGCGTCTGGTCCATCGGCTGATCCGCCGCCGCGGTCGCAAACTCGGCGTAGGTCGCCGACTTGCCCGAAGCCTTGTGGATCAGCGTGCTGTCGCGCGTTTCGATCTCACCCGCCGGAACGCCCCACTCATCGGCCGCCGCGCCGATCAGCATGCGCCGCGCCGCCGCACCCGCGACGCGCATCTGGCCCTGACCGGTCGTGCGGATCGAGGATGAGCCGCCCGTGATCATAACGTCGAGAGCCTTGGAAAGCTGCGTAAACAGCCCGTTCCAGGTTGGCTCGATCCAGTCTGCGGCACCCAGCGTGAAGGGCGCGACGAACATGCGCGCGGTGTCCGTCATCACATAGGTGCCATCCGCGGGCGCCTGCATAACCTCGACCTTGCTCCAGTCCGCGTCGAGCTCATCGGCCAGCATCTGCGCCAGCACCGAGTGCGCGCCCTGCCCCATCTCGCAATGCGGGACGATCGCGGTGACGACGTTATCGAGACCGATCTTGACCCAGCTGTTGATCAGCTGCTCGCCTTCGCCGCCCGCGACCTTCGACGCCAGCGCGCCAATCGGGTTGCCAGGCCGCACCGCGACGCCGATCAGCAGGCCACCGCCCGCCAGAACGCCCGCGCCGATAAAGCCACGCCGGCTCCACTTAGCGAGCGCAGACGGTTTCTTGTCCTGTGTCATGTCGTTCATGGATCAGGCCTCCTCTGTGCGCGGTTCAAGTTGGCCCGAGGCGACTTTGATCGCTCGGCGAATGCGGGTGTAGGTGCCGCAGCGGCAGATATTGCCCGACATGGCGGCGTCGATATCCTTATCGCTGGGCGTGGGATTGTCGCGCAGCAGCGCGGTCGCGCTCATCAATTGACCCGACTGGCAATAGCCGCATTGCGGGACCTGCTCAGAAATCCAGGCCTGTTGCAGAGCGTTCAGTTCACCTTCCGGTCCGGCGATCCCTTCAATCGTGGTGACCTCGCTGCCTTCGGCCGCTGAGACCGGCGTCGAACACGAGCGAACCGGTTGACCATCGAGGTGCACCGTGCACGCCCCGCACTGGGCAATGCCGCAGCCAAACTTCGTGCCGCTCAGCCCAAGCTTTTCGCGCACAACCCAAAGGATCGGCATCGCCGGATCCGCGTCCACTTCGACGCTTTCCCCGTTGAGGATGAATTTTGCCATGTCTGTTCGCTCTCTCTTTCGCTCGCCAGGGCTCCCACGCCCCTTGCGTTGCATCCTGCAATCTATCGCAGCGCTGGACGAAGGCCAAGCGCAATCCTACCCAAGCTTAATGGATGAGACACCTTTTGAGACCTTCCTCGCGCTCGACATTCGCGCGGGCACCGTGACGAGCGCTGAGCCTTTCCCTGAAGCGCGCCGCCCCGCGATCAAGCTGTGGGTCGACTTTGGCGCGGAGATCGGCGTCAAGAAAAGCTCCGCGCAAATCACTGAGCGATACACGCCCGAAGAGGTGGTGGGCGCAAAAGTGATGGCGGTGGTGAACTTTGCGCCGCGTCAGATCGGCCCTTTCATGTCCGAAGTTCTGGTTCTGGGCTTTCCCGATGCCAACGGCGCGATCGCGCTGGCCGCGCCGCAAGGCGATGTCCCCGATGGAGCAAAGCTGGCGTAGATTGTTTTGTGATCGCCCATCCGGGCGATCATCCTCGCTAGACGTCCTCCGGCCAATCTTGGCCTGCGGACCCGCTGCGAGCGCGCAGTCGCGCTTGCGAAATCACAGATTTCGAAACGGCGCGGCTTACCAAGCGATTTGCTGGAGACGGTTTGCGATGGCAAACCGCAAGGCCGACCGGCCGCCCGCAGGTGCCCCGAAGCCGAAGAGTCGGCGTAGGGAATAGCACCGAGGATGATCGCCCACCCGGGCGATCACAAACCCAACGCCGCTTTCAAATCCCCCAGATAGGGCTCAAACGGTTTCCAAGCGCCCTGCCCCTTGCGGTTAATCGGCTCGCGCACCTGCTCGCTTGATGCGGTGCGCACGGCGCGGTCGGTCTTGTGAAAGTTGAGGCAGGCCTCTTCAAAAGGCACCTCAAGAAAGTCGAGCATCCGCCGCGTTTCGCGTTCCTGATCGTCGAGCACGTCCTCGTGTTGGACCCTTAGAACCTTGCCCGGGAGCACCGTATCCCAATGCGCCATCAGCTCGACATAGTCAGAATAATACCGCCCAACCTCGGTAAGTCCGTAGGTGAACTCCTGCCCCTCGGCAAAAAGCTGTTTGAAGCCCGAGAAGCAGCAATCCATCGGATCGCGCCGCGCATCGATGATCTTGGCGTTGGGTAGGATCAGGTGAATAAGCCCTATATGCCTGAAGTTATTCGGCATTTTGTCGATGAAAAATTGGGCACCCTGACGGTGAATACGGGTGTCGGCGATGTAGTCTTCACCAAACTGGGCCAACTGCTCTGCTGAAAGGTTGGGCAGCACCTGCGGGTAGTTCGATTGCCCCGCGCGCCGACCACGCAGTCGGTGAGCCAGTGCCAATATATTGGGCAACTCAAGCGTGCCATCAATTTGAGAATGGCTGGCAAGGATCTGTTCGAGCAGCGTTGATCCCGCTCTAGGCAGACCCAGAATAAAGATCGGATCGGCCGCGGAATGGCCGCTGCCTAAATGCTGGGCAAACAGATCCGGCGTGCAGATTTCACGCTGTTTGGCCAGTTCCTCGCTCATCGCATCAGCGCTGTAACGGGTCTGCGCGCGTTTCAAGGCGTTGCCCTTTTCGTAGAAGGCAAAGCTCTCTTCGTACTCGCCCGCATCCTCCAGCGCCTTGCCCAGCGCAAAGCTGATATGAACCCGGTCCATGAAAGCCAGATCCGGGCGCGCGGTCTGTTGGCGCATGGCGTCGACCTGGTCAGCGTCAAACCGGTAGGTCTTGAGGTTGGCAAGCGCGTAATAGGCATCGCCGTGATCGGGCTTGGCCGCGATGGCCGAGCGGTAACTGGCTTCCGCCTCCGCACGCGCGCCCTTCGTCTTCAAGGCGTGGCCGCGGCTGGTGAGGCTCGCAGGGTCATGGGGCAGCTTTTCGAGCACCTGGTCAAACAGCGCCAGTCCCCGATCGTATTCGCCCATCTGGATGCACTCGATCGCTAGGCGCGACTGGAACAGCGGGTTGTTCGGTTCACGCGCGTGCAACGCCTCGGCCTCTTCCAAAGCTTTGGCAAAGTTCTGCCGCCGGCGCAGCGCATCGATATAGTCGAGCCGCAATTGCCGATCATCCGGCGAGAAGACGACCGCGCTTTCGAGCAGGAATTCCGCCTCCTCCAACACGCCGAACTCGATCCCGATCATGGCGAGCAGCCGCATGCCTTCAAAATGGGCAGCGTCGCGTGTCGGGTTCTGGCGGAGATAGTGGCGGCAGATTTCCTCGGCGCGCAAGAGGCGCCCTTCGGCAAGGTGGTGCTGCACCGCGACCAGTTCACGCGGCAGGCCCGCAATGCGTTGGCGCTGAGCGGTGGCGGCCTGCGCTTCGCCGGCGCGGCCAGCCTCGGCGTGGAGCCGCGCCTGTTCGCGCCAGCTGGCTTCAAGCGCGGGGTTGAACCGCGTGGCGCGCGTGTAGGCCGCCAATGCCCCAGCCTTATCGCCGCTTGCGAGCGCAAGATGCCCCTGTTCCTGCCAGGCGCGGCCATATTCGGGCATGGCGGCGTGGAGCGCTTCAAGATGCCGCGCCGCCTCGTCAAACCGCCCCAGATAGCGCGTGGCGATGGCGGCGATGTAGTGCGCATCGCCATCCTTGGGATCGTCCCCCAGCGCTTCGTCCGCCAGTGCCAAGCCGGTATCGAACCGGCCCGCCTGCAACGCCTCCTGCGCGCGTTTGAGAGTGTCTTCGCGAGTGCCCATGCACGGCCTCTAAAGAAAAGCGGCGGGAAGAGCCAAGCCCTCCCCGCCGCACCTATCGGTGATTTTTCCCGGCTTAGTAATCAAAGCCCACGCGCACACCTACGGTGAGCGGACGGTTGACCACGATACGCTCACGGTCGTTGCCGTAGACACCCGAGATCTGTGCACGCTCATCGGTTAGGTTCTCGCCGAAGATCTCAACCTTCCATTGCTCACCGCGCACACCCACCGAGAGATCAGCGAGGAAATAATCCGCCAGCTCAATGTTGTTGATCTGGACAATGTCCGTGAACTTCTCAGCCGAATAAGTGAATTGCGGTTGGACAAAGGCTTCGAGCGTGGAGTTCAAATCCCACTCATACCGCGCGCGAATGTTGCCCTGGAAGGCCGGCGCGTAGGCCAGTTCGGATCCGACAATCACATCATCGGTTGGCGTGAGCACTTCGGTGATCTCGGTGTCGAGGATCGAGAAGGCACCCGCCACGGTGAAGCCCGGAAGCGAATAGGGCGCGATCACGAAGTCGGCTTCAATCCCGTAGATCTCTGCGTTCGCCGCGTTGTCGGCAAAGAACAGGTTGGTGATCGAGGGATCGAAGATCGAGGTTTGCAGATTGCTGATGTCGACGAAGAAGGCCGACCCGTTGAGGCGCACTTGCCCGTCGAGGAATTCGGTCTTCCAACCAAATTCGTAGTTCTTCACCTCATCGGTTTCGAGCTCGAAAGGCACCACAAAACCCGTGGGGCCAACCGCGCCGCCGGGGCGGTTCAACAGACCCGGACGGAAGCCTTCGGAATAGGTAACGTAGAACAGCAGATCTTCGGTCGGCGTGAGCGTGGCTGTGCCCTTGAAGATTGTCCCGCTGGTCGACGCCGTGTCCGGGTTCCCGTTCGGGTTGTCCGGCGCGTAAAGCGCGCTGATGTTCGTGCCGCCCAGCTGCGTGTCCTGACGTTCCTCCGGCGGAAGCCCAAAGTTGGGGCCGAACACCGGCGAAGTGCGGTTGAAGAACGAGCCGTTGGCGCTCCCTTCAAGATCCACCGTCACATCGTAATAGCGAAGGCCCGCCGTGATCGTCAGCAGCTCCGGTACCACGTCAAAGCTGGCTTCGCCAAACAGGCCAAACTGCTCATCGGTGCGGCGCACGTCGTTGCGGAAGATCGTGTCCGCCGGGAAAGGACCCGGCTGGCTGAAGAAGCCATCGCTGGCGTTGCCGGCTGCGCCCACAGGCGAGTTGATGTCGGTCAACGGGAAGTTGGGCACAAAGCCCAGCGAGGTGCCGTCTGCGCCAGTGGTAAAGACGTTGCCCGGATAGGCAAAGTCGACCCGCTCATCAGCTGGAGATCGGAATAGAAACCGCCACCCTGAAAGCGGAAGCGCCAGTCATCCGGTGTCGAGAAGCGCAGTTCCTGCGTGAACACGGTCGTGTCAGAATCGGAGTTCACATAGAGGTTGGGTGCCTGGCACGTGCCGCTGGGATCAGCGGCGCCGGGATAGGTCACCGAGGTGTCGCAGATGTAGTAAGGCAGGTACTGCCCGGCGAACAGGTAATCGGTGTAGTCCGCGCGCTGCACGGTTTCGCGATCCGTGTACGCGCCGGTGTAGACCACATCGAGCATCGCGATACGGCCTTCAACGGTCCAGCTGGTGTTGGAGAAATCGTCCTCAAGACGGTCCGTCTCGTAACGCTCGATCTCCAGGTCATCGAGCCCGTCGAGATTGGGATCCGCAAAGAACGAGCCGTCGCTTTCTAGGCTCTGGCGTTGGTGCGCAACCGTGATCGTCCAGTTGGGCGCAACCTCCCACAAGGCGGTGGCGCGGAAGCCGGCATAGGTTGTGTCGTTGAAATTGTCTTCGGCCAGGCCAGCGTTGTCAGCGGCGATGAAGTTGACGTCAGACAGATCAGCGGTCGACTGGAAGCCACCGCGCACGTCCGAGACCGGAACCCCGTTGGAACGCACCGTTCCCGCCGGGCGGAAACGCGCGCTTTCGGTCAGGTCTTGCGTACCGGGCACGTTGTCGATGAAGCCGCCCTGATCGTCGAGATAAAAGACACCGCGCAGCGCGATGCTGTCATTCACCGGCAGGTTGAGCATGACTTCGCCCTGATAGCTGCTCTCGCCGCCCTTGGTGAAGGAGACGCCGCCGGAGAAGCTGGCCTCAATGCCGCTCAGGCTGGGCTTGTTGGTGATGAGGCGCACAACACCGGCCTGCGAACTGGCACCGAACAGGGTACCCTGCGGACCGGACAGCACTTCGATACGCTCAAGGTCAGCGGCGTAGACATCAAGGTTACGGCCAGGCTGCGCGAGCGGCTGATCGTTGAGATACAGCGCCACGTTGGGAGCAAGGCCTGCAACACCCGCGACCGTGATGTTGGGCGTCGTCGATGCAAGACCACGAATGTAGATCGTGCTTTGGCCCGGACCGTTGCCGCCGGCCGTCACGCTTGGGATTTGGTCGAGGTAATCCTCGAAAGTGTCGATGTTGAGCTCGTCAAGCTGCTGCTCACCGATTGCCGAGACCGAAATCGGCACGTCCTGCAGATCCTCGGAGCGCTTTTGCGCGGTCACAACGATGGTGGGAACACCGCCGCGCTGCTCGTCCGCGGCTTCCTGGGAAGCGGGCGCTTCCTGAGCGGATGCCGGCGATACAAGTGCAATTGCGAGCGCGCCGATCGACGCACCGCCATAAATGGTCTTCATGTTTGGCCCCTTTTGAGCTGCCTTGAAGGGGTCGCGATGCCGAGATGCATCAGCGCTGCCCCCGAGACGCTGCGAAAATAAGAAAATGCGCGCCTCATCGCGCTCGGTAACAAGCATGTGGTGGGCTGGCCACAGCGCGACCCCAGAAATCCACGAAGTGCGCTAGAATTGTTGCACAACAACAACACTGAATTGGATCTGAACTATAGTTTAAGTATTTGGAAAGTACTATTTCTAAACCACCCCTAGAGATCATTTTTTACATATAAAGGTAGCGGTTTTAGATTGAGATTATCAAAGTACAGCGAAATACAACTCAGTTAAGATCGTGGCGTGACACGTTTAATGCAAGTCATTCAGCGCTCTTCACTACGCCGTCCCAATTCTCGCACTCCTCCGCCGTTGTCGGTACGCCGTGCTTCTCGCGGATAAGGTCGAAGGTCACCGCCTTCACAATCGCCACTGCCATCGCCAGCACCACGACAGAGAAGGGCAGCGCGCCGATGATCATGGTGATGCGGATCGCCTCGATCCCGCCCAGGATCAGCATCGATCCCACCACAAACGCCAGCGCCACACCCCAAAAAAGGATGTGATAGCGACGCGATCCTTCATCTTCGCCCGCCCCATTGATCGTGTTGACGATCAGGATTGCGCTGTCGGCCGAGGTGATAAGATAGGTCATCAAGAGGATCACGATCAGGCCAGAGACCATCCAGGCCAAGTCCGGGCTCATCAGCACGGCCAGCGTTTCGTAAAGCTGATCCGAAATGCCAGCGTTGAGAATACGCCCCTGCGCTGCGCCCGAAAGCTCCAGCTCAATCGCCGTTCCGCCCACCAGCGCCATCCACAAAAAGCACATGACCGAAGGGACCAAGGCGACGCCCAGAATGTATTCGCGGATCGTGCGCCCGCGCGAAATGCGTGCGATGAACATGCCCACAAAGGGCGCAAAAGCGATCCACCAGGCCCAGTAGAAGACCGACCAGTCGAGCTGCCACTGATTAAGCGCATCGCCCATTTGCGTGCCATCGCTGCCAAACAGAACAAGCGTGTTCGCCGGCAACGTCCGGACATAGTCCCACAGGCCAACGCCCATAAGCTCAAGCCCGTAAAGCCCCGATCCAAACACCGCGAAGAGGGCAAGCAAAGCAAAGGACAACCCCATATTGAGGTTGGAGAGCCACTTGATCCCGCGTCCCACGCCCGAAAGCGCGCTAAGCGTCGAGGCGCCCACCAGCACGACAAGCGCGATCACAATCGCCAGCGGCGAAGCGGTGGCCTCGCTGGTGACCAGCCAATCGCCCATGCCCACCCGGTGAAGGCCCGAGACAAACTGCTGAACCCCCAGCCCCATGGTCACCGCAACGCCCAGGATCGTGGCCACCACCGCAACCACGTCGACCGCGTGGCCAAAAACGCCCGACATACGCTCGCCAAACAAGGGCACCAGGCTTGACCGGATCGTCAACGGCAGGCCGCGCCTGTGCGAGACATAGCCAACCGCCAGCCCCACCAGCGCGTAAGTGCACCACGCGCCAAAGCCCCAGTGGAGGAAGGTCCACATGTAAGCGGGCCGCACCGCCTCCACCGAGCGCGCTTCGACCACGCCGCGAATGATCTCGGGGCTGTTTGTAAAGTGCGCCAGCGGCTCTCCGGTCGAATAGGTCAGCATGCCTATCCCGATCCCGGCGCCGAACAGCATCGATACCCACGAAAAGGTCGAGAACTCAGGCCGCTCGCCGTCGGCTCCGATGCGCAAGCGCCCCGTCTGCGGGAACAGCGCCAGCCCAAGGCACACCACGATGAGCGATGCCACAAGATAAATGTACCACGGCGCAAAGGTCGCGATGATGGTCGAGTTGGCGACGCGTAAGGTCTCCATCGCGCTCACCGGGAAGAAGATCGCCCACATGATGATGAGCGAGACAATCATCTTCGCCGGGATCGCCACCTCGCGGGCAAAGCCGTCGTAAAAGCCGCGATCATGCGTATCGATCGGCAAATCCACCATCGGCGGATCAATCGGCCAATCCTCTTGCGGGTCAATCTGCGGCGCGTCGTCGCCGCTTAAGCTAGCCATTACAGTCCCGTCCGGCCCTTCTTCGCCGCTCCCGCAGCGCGCTGGCTCAAGCGCAATTTCCTGCGCGCGCCAGCCTTTGATGGCCAATATGTACAATGCCTCGCCTTAGTGGTGCGCCATAAGCAGGCGCGCTTGAAGCCCGGCGAAGTCTCGAAGAGGGCCCGTCCTAAGGGCCTTCCACGCGATTGCAAGCCCGCAGGCGGGTTGGGTGCCCCGATAAGGGACGCTTGCCACGCCGACGCTTTGAGCCGATAGACGTTCGAACATAAGCATTTTGGTCGCGCCGTCTTTGGGGAATTTGGGGGAGTTGAGACCATGGCCGTATCCGATCACGTAAATATTGAGCAGTTCATGGAAGGCGTAAAGAAGCGCAATCCGGGGCAGACAGAATTCATCCAGGCCGTCCACGAGGTCGCCCAGGACATCTTCGAGTTCATGGCCGACAAGGTCGAGTACCACGAAGCTCAGATCCTGCGCCGCATCGCTGAGCCGGACCGCGTCGTCTCCTTCCGCGTGTGCTGGGAAGACGACAACCACAACATCCGCGTCCAGCGCGGCTACCGCGTCCAGAACAACAACGCGATCGGCCCTTACAAGGGCGGCATCCGCTTTCACCCGAGCGTGAACGAAAGCGTCCTGAAGTTCCTCGCCTTCGAGCAGACCTTCAAGAACTCGCTCACCGGCCTGCCCATGGGCGGGGGCAAGGGCGGCGCGAACTTCAACCCGAAGGGCAAGAGCGACGCGGAAGTCATGCGCTTTTGCCAAAGCTTCATGACCGAGCTCTACCGCCATATCGGCCCCGATACCGATGTGCCCGCGGGCGATATCGGCGTTGGCGGGCGCGAGATCGGCTACATGTTCGGCCAGTACAAGCGCATCACCAACCGCTGGGAAGGCGTCCTGACCGGCAAGGGCCAGGAATATGGCGGCTCGCAAATGCGGCCCGAGGCGACCGGTTATGGCGCGGTCTACTTCCTCCAGAACATGCTCAAGCACCAGGGCAACGGCATCGAGGGCAAGAGCACCGTCATCTCCGGCTCGGGCAACGTCGCCACCCACGCCGCGGAGAAGATCACCCAGCTGGGCGGCAAGGTCCTGACCTTGTCCGACAGCGGCGGCTTCATCCACGATCCCGACGGCATGACCCAGGAGAAGATCGACTGGGTCAAGCACCTGAAGACCGTCAAGCGCGGGCGCATCAGCGAATACACCGAGGAATTCACCGGCGCGACCTATCACGCCGGGGAACGTCCCTGGAACGTCGCCTGCGACCTCGCCCTGCCCTGCGCCACGCAGAACGAGCTCAACGCCGAAGAGGCCGCCGCGCTCGTCAACAATGGCTGCAAGGGCGTTTCCGAAGGCGCCAACATGCCCACCACTCTGGACGGCGTGAAGATCTTCCACGACGCCAAGATCCTCTACGGCCCCGGCAAGGCGGCCAATGCGGGCGGCGTGGCGGTCTCTGGTCTTGAGATGAGCCAGAACTCCGAGCGCATCAGCTGGAACCACGAGCGCCTTGGCGAAATGCTCACCGATCTGATGGCGGGCATCCACGAAAAGTGCACCGAATACGGCGATCAGGGTGATGGCTATGTCGACTATGTCAAAGGCGCCAACATCGCCGGCTTCAAGAAGGTCGCCGACGCCATGCTCGCCTTTGGCGTCGTCTGAGCCAGACCACTCACGATCTTACCTGAAGGGGGTGCCGGGCAACCGGCGCCCCCTTTCTTCATCGCTCCAGCTTCCAACTTACCTGCACCCTTGCCCCTGCATGTAGGAGACACAGGTTACACAGTCTAAAAGCGCAAAACGCACCCCGGCCGCAGGCTGCGTTCCACTCGAAAAAAAGCGCCAGACCCTCCCGCCGTGCCGTCGCCTGCGGGCGTCAGAGGTCCGACCAATTCGCGACGGTCTCCAAAAACGGCGTTAGCAGGTCGCGGGCGAGTAGGAAAACGCTGCGAGAGGACCGCGAGGTCGGGGCAATGAAATAACGGGCATAGCAGAAGCCGCCATTCGGCTTACGACCCAGAAACGGACGGCTAACTTCGATCGTCGTCCCGCCTAATTCATGGTCAGCCGATTTAGTAGATCGCGAATTTGGCCGTTGATCTCCATCAGTTCATCCATTGTCATCCCGGATTTCGCGATCATGGTCTCGCTGACGCAGCCCGCACGGTTGCGCAATTGCGCCCCTTGCTTCGTGAGGCTGATGAGGACCTGTCTTTCATCCTCGGGATTTCGCGCACGCTCCACTAACCCGGAGGTCTCTAACCTCTTAAGCAGCGGCGTGAGGGTGCTCGGTTCGAGGTCGAGCTGAGCCGCTAGATGAGAAACTGTCTGACCATCACGCTCCCAAAGTAGGTTGAGAACCAAATACTGAGGGTACGTAATCCCGAGTTCATCGAGGACAGGCTTGTAAGCGCGCTGAACCGCTAGATTCGCCGCATAGATCGAGTGGCAAACATGCTGATCGAGCGGCGGCGGCAGGCTGGTGGGTGGCATATTCATCGTTTCCCTCAAAAAAGTTCGATTGAGATTCAGTAATTTGTTGCGATATTAGATATCGCGATAAATATATTCGTTGACTTCCAAATTGCAAGGGTCATAAACGACAACATGCTTATCGCGATAAGCATTATCGCAAACAATAAATGGAGAAGTCACATGACCCGTACATTCCTGTCCGCTCTCGCCATCGCAGCAACGCTCGCCGTTGCTCCCGCCCAAGCGTCCGCCAATGAAACTGCCGAAGTCAATCAAGGAGAACAAGCAATGTCTTTCGTAACCACCCGGGATGGCACCCGCATTTTCTACAAGGACTGGGGCTCGAAAGATGCGCAGCCCATCGTGTTCCACCACGGCTGGCCGCTGAGCGCCGACGACTGGGATAGCCAGATGCTGTTCTTCCTGCACAAGGGCTATCGGGTGATCGCGCTTGACCGCCGTGGTCACGGCCGCTCGGATCAAACCGATAGCGGCAATGAGATGGATACCTACGCCAATGACGTTATCGATCTGGCGAAGGCACTGGATCTCAAAGGTGCCGTGCATATCGGCCACTCGACTGGTGGGGGCGTTGTGGCGCGCTATGTCGCCCGCAGCGAACCGGGCCGTGTGTCGAAAGCTGTTCTGATTGGCGCTGTCACGCCGATCATGGCCAAGACCGAGGCAAATCCCGATGGCATTGACGTTTCGGTCTTTGACGGCTTCCGCGAAGCCCTAGTCGCAAACCGTGCGCAGTTCTTCCTCGATATCCCGTCAGGGCCATTCTACGGCTTCAACCGCGAGGGCGCTGAAGTGAGCGAAGGTCTGATCCGCAATTGGTGGCGTCAAGGCATGCAGGGCGGAGCCAAGGCTCAGTACGACAGCATCAAGGCTTTCTCTGAAACGGACTTCTCGGAGGACCTGAAGGCGATCGAACAGCCCGTGCTAGTTATGCACGGTGAGGATGATCAGATCGTCCCAGTCGACAACACCGCAAGAGAAGCGATCAAGCTTCTGCCCAACGGGGAGCTGGTCACCTATGAAGGCTTGTCGCACGGTATGTTTGCGACACACCCAGACCTGATCAACGCGGACCTGCTCAAGTTTATTGAAGGGTAAGTGTTGTTGCCAAGATCCCGAGCTGCGCACGCGCGGCTCGGGACATCGGGCTGTAGGTGGTGCTTGGAAAAGCACCTTTTTTTGACGCAAGTCTTCAAGGATAAGCGGAACGCTTGAAGCGATTTTGAATTCGTCAGCTTTCACCTACCAGTTGCGGCCTTCCAACGGGTCGAAGAGGAGCTATGAAAGCGGTCAGGCCGCTTCACTCAGTGTGCAGCCATTAGCCGCCATTCGGCTTGCGACCCCATTTCAGACGCTGGCTCCATTGAAGATATATCTGGGCCTCACCCTCACCCCCTCACCCCACCTTTAGCGCAAGACACTGTCGATGCGACCTGCTAGCCTTCGCCCGGGAAATGGGGGGAGATGTCGGATGAACTTCGATTTTATCGTCATTGGTGGCGGGTCGGCGGGAGCGGTTATCGCTGCGCGGCTCAGCGAGGATCCGAGCGTCCAAGTCGCTCTGCTTGAAGCGGGCGGGCATCCCCCCGATCATGAACAATTGCCTATGGCCTGCGCCAGCCTCCAGCTCGATCCGGAGACCGACTGGATGTACAAGGGCGATCCGGGCGAAGGCGGGCGAGGCCTCAAAGACGGCATCATCAACGTGCCGCGCGGCAAGATGCTGGGTGGCTCGTCCGGCATCAATTACATGGCCTATGTGCGCGGTCATCCCGGCGACTTTGACAAATGGGAAGAGCTGGGCGCGGACGGCTGGTCGTACGAAAATGTCCTGCCCTATTTCATCAAGAGCGAACGCCTGAACGCCAGCAACGCAATCGTCGCAGACCCGCAATCGCATGGCAGCGATGGCCCCTTGGGCGTTTCGGTACGCTCACCGGTTCTGCCCGCCAGCCTCGAATTTGTCGAAGCCGCCAAAGCCATGGGCATTCCTGAGGGCGACTATAACGGCAAGGATCGCCTCAACGAAAAGGGCGTGGTCTCGCTTTTCCAGACAACCACACAAGATGGCCGCCGCTCCAGCACCTATCACGCGTTCCTCGAAGGCGAGGCGGAAGCGCGCGCCAATCTTTCGATCATCACTCACGCTCATGTGACACGGGTGCTGCTGAGCGATGAGGACGGGGCCAAGCGCGCGCGCTGCGTTGAATACCGGGACGCCGCGGGCGAGCATCACGAAATCCGCGCGCAAAAGGAAATCATCGTCAGCGCCGGTGCGATTGGATCGCCGCATATCCTTTTGCTTTCAGGAATTGGGCCGCGCCGCGATCTGGAAAACGCGGAGGTGGAATGCCTTGTTGATCTGCCCGATGTGGGCAAGCACCTGAAGGATCATCTGGCTCTCGGCGTTATCTTCGATTCCCCCGAGGCCGGAACCCCGCTTGGCGAAATGGCGCTTGGTCTGGGTTCGGACGCTTTGCGAGGGCCAGAGGGGCCTTTGCCCGAAGACCCGGCCGATGACGCGGGCCTGCCGGCTGAACTGATCGCGCTGCGCGATGAGGCCGATCGTCAGTTTGCCGAATACTCGCAAACCGGCCGGGGCGCTGCCTCCTCGTCTTTGTATGACGCCAGCCTGTGGTGCTCTTCGGGCCTCGGCGATGATCACAGCCACGATTTGCAGATCAGCTTTACGCCGGTGTGCTATGATGAAACTTTCTACGGCACTTTGTGCAATGCGGATCTTGAAAAGATGTTTGGCGATGACGCCGCGTCGGTTCTGGACACGTCCAAGCCGCGCATGGCCATCGTCGCCAATCCCGTGCTTCAACGCAGCGAAGGCGAAGTCGTCATCACGAGCGCGGATCCGTTCGAACATCCCGAGATCAAGCTCAATTATTTCTCCGATCCGCACGACCTCACGATGATGGTAACGGCCCTGCGGATGTGCCTGAACCTGGCGAAGCATTGGCCGGGAGGCAAAGCGGGCGAGTGGCTGGTGCCGCCCGAACTGGCGCGCAAACATGGCTTTGAACCCGGTGAGGAGCCGAGCGATGCGCTGCTTGAGAACATCGCGCTGCATTTCTCGAACACGCTTTATCACCAATGCTGCACATGCCGCATTGGTGATGTTGTCGACCCCAGACTGCGCGTGTTTGGCGTGGAGGGGCTCAGAGTGGCCGATGCAAGCGTCATGCCCGACATCATCAGCGCAAACACAAACGCCGCCTCGATTATGATCGGCGAGAAAGCGGCGGATATGATCAAGCAGGATCACACCATGGCGGCGTTCGCGTAGGCGGGCTTTCCCCGGCGCGTAAGCGGGTTCTTCAAGGCCTCGTTCCTTTCGGGTAAGCCGCAGGCGGCCTCGCTCGGCTCGGTTTGCGAGCCGAGCTCTTGGGAAGACTAGGATTTGGCGGCGGCACAGACGGGGGAGCGCGCGAGGCCTGCGGCAACGAGGAGGGCAAGCGTGGCGGGGCGGCAAGAACCGGTCTTCATCACGATGGCATCCTTTCTTCAGGTTTTGTGGTGGCTTTGATGGTCACAGCCTTCAAACTGGCGACGCCCGTACGGTACCAGCATAGTGTGGCAGACCTGAGCGAGCCGTTTCGAAGCCTGAAATGCAGCCCTACTGAATCCCCAGCGCGCGCGCCTGTTCGCGAAGGCCCGCTTCGTTCTCCGGGTTCGCCGCGACCGCCGCCTCAAGCGTGGCTTTCGCCTTGGCCGCGTTGCCGAGCATGGAATGGCTGCGCATCACCATCACCCAGCGATCCAGATTGGAGGGGTCATCGGCGAGCTTAGCTTCGGCCATAGCGACCATGCCTTCGATCTGGGCCTGCTGTTCTTCGGAGGAGAGGCTTTGCGCCGCCGCGATCTGGGCTTGTGTGGGCCCGCCCACTGTGCCCGAAGCGCCCGCGCCCGCGACTTGGCCAGAGCCCGGCACCGCAATCGGGGGCAAGCGTCCCTCCATCGCCTTGGCCAGCCGCTGGGTCACATCGATTTCGTTGATCTGGCCGACCTGCTCAATCGTGCGGATGAGATCGCTCTCCCACGGCGCGCCGACCGGGGTTTCCGCCAGCAGCGCCAGCCAGCTGGTGATCGCCTCTTCGTGCCTACCGTTCATGTCAGCTTCGGTGGCGAGGAAATAGCGCGCGCGCGGATCGCTGGGGTCAAGCTCCACCGCCTTGCGAAACGCGTCCATCGCAGCTTTTGGCAAGGGATCGGCATCGCGCGTGGCGGCGTCTTCGGCATAGAGGCGCGCTTCGCCCAGAGCCGACCAGATCACCGCATCGCCCGGTTCAATTTCAAGCGCGCGTTCATACGCTGTGGCCGCGTCGGCAAATTCGCCGCGCTGGAAGTGCGCAAAGGCCAGCGCCGTCCAGTCGTCGAAATCGCCCTCGCTCGCCTCAGCGGCGGCGCGCAAGCTCTCGATCGAGGGCGGCGCGCCTGGCCCGGCCTCAACGCTTGGCGGCGCGTCGGGCGCGGACGCAAGGTTGTAACCGATTGACGCGGCTGCAAGTATCGCGGCGCCACCCAGCAACACCCATGCAGCTTTTGCACCTCCGGGTTTGTCCGGCTTGTTTTCGCTCTCAGAAATCATGGGCTCGCTTTAGCAGCGCTGCGAAAAACGGGCAATTCTCTCTGGTAAAACCGCCCCGTTTCTCTATGCTTAGGAACCTTACATTTATCCGACAAAGGGGGGTTTGTTGTCGGACTTGTATAAAGTCGCCATTATTGGCTCTGGACCGGCAGGATTGAGCGCAGCAGCACACGCGGCGGCGCTTGGGATGAGCCATGTCCTGATCGAAAAGACCGATCACCTCTCGGACACGATCTTCAAATACCAGAAGGGCAAGCACGTCATGGCGACGCCCTCAAACCTGGTGCTGCGTTCGGGCGGCAACGGGGTTGGAGGGGCGGCTAGCGGCGTCGAGTTTGACGCGGGCAAGCGCGAGCACATTCTGGGCATCTGGAACAAGCAGTGCGGTGTCACAGACGAACGCATCCCCGCGCATGAAGGCGATGTCGCGACTTATCCGGTCAACGTGAAATTGAACGCCGAGGTCACCAAGGTCGAAGGCGACAAAGGCAATTTCGCGATCCACACCAAATCGGGCGACGTGATCAAGGCCGAAACCATCGTCCTTGGTATTGGCACGCAGGGCAATCCCAATAGGCTGCGCTGCCCGGGCTCCGATCACCCGATGATCCAGTACCAACTCGATGATCCGGGCGAGTATTATGACGAGCACATCACCGTCGTCGGCTCGGGCGATGCGGGGATCGAGAACGCGCTGGGCCTCGCCGCCGATGCCGCGCAGCGCAACGTGGTCTCCATCCTCAACCGGCGTGACAGCTTTGCACGCGCGAAAGCCGCCAACGTGACGCTTCTGGAAGAGGCCGAGCAGGACGGGCGCATCAGCGTTCGGCGAGAGACGTCTCCTGCCGAGGTGAAAGATGGCGAGCTGGTGCTCGAAACCCGCGACGGGACCGAGACGATCCCCTGCAACCGCATTATCGCGCGCACCGGCAGCCAGCCTCCGCGCGGCTTTGTCGAGGCGATGGGGATCGAGTTTACCAGCGAAGAACGCAGCGCTTTCCCCAAGCTTACTCCCGCATTTGAAACGACCAAGCCCGGCATCCACGTCATCGGCGCGCTGGCGGGTTACCCACTGATCAAGCACTGCATGAACCAGGGCTATGACGTGATCGAGTTCCTCAATGGGAACACCGGTCTAAAGCCCGCCGACGAACCGATCCTGCAGGAAAAGTTCGCGCCGCTTCCCGGCAACCATTCGGTCGATTACTGGCTGGAGGTCTTCGGCGCGCAGGTCCGCATCTTTGGCGATCTGTCCTCGCTGCAATTGCGCGAGCTGCTGCTGGAAAGCGATTGTCACTTCTACAATCCGGGCGATGTCGTCTTCCGCAAGAACGAGCCGGGCTCCTCGATGTTTGCCATCGCGCAGGGATCGGTCGCGGTCGAGATAAATCCGAATGATCCCAGCATCACGGTGCCGATTGAGGAAGGCTCCATCTTCGGTGAGGTGGGCCTCATTTCTGGGCGTCGGCGCGGCTCGACCATTCGCGCCGCTGAACCGCTCGTCACCATTGAACTCTCGCGCAATGCGGCATTGAAACTCATCGCCAGTTCGCCCGAAGCCTCTCGCGTGGTCAACCAGATCGCGATTGAGCGCCAGATGCTGCAAATGTTCGGCTCAGGCCTCACGCGCGAGGATGTCGCGCCGTTGGTCGAGGCCGCCGAAGTGATGGAGCTGCGCGCCGGCAAAGTGCTGATCGAGGAAGGCGCCGACGACAAGGACGTCTACATCATCCGGCGCGGATCGATGATCGTGGAAAAGCAGCTGGGCGATAAGCCTGTTTTCCTCTCCTACCTGCCAAGCGGCGCCTATGTGGGCGAGATGGCCGCTATTGACGGAAGCTTGCGCACAGCCACGGTCAAAGCCGCGATCAAGTCCGAAGTGATCGAGCTGCCGGGCGAGGCCTTCATCGCGCTGCTCGATCGCAATCCCGCGCTGCGTTCCAAGGCGCTCACCGAGATGGACGGGCGGCGCAAGACCAACGCCTTTATCGAAAGCCGCAAGGACGATTTTGACGGCGCGGTTGAGCTGTATTCGCAAACCGCGCAATTCCTCGTCGATGAGGGGCTGGGCGAGGCGACCGATGTTCTGCTGATCGACGAGACGCTCTGCATTGGCTGCGACAATTGCGAAAAGGCCTGCGCGGACAGCCATGAAGGCCTCTCACGCCTCGACCGGGAAGCGGGCCGTACCTACGCGCACCTGCACGTGCCGACATCGTGCCGCCACTGCGAGCACCCGCACTGCATGGCCGACTGCCCGCCCAACGCGATCCAGCGCGGCCCCGATGGCGAGGTGTTCATTGACGAGACCTGCATTGGCTGCGGCAATTGCCAGCGCAACTGCCCCTACGGCGTGATCCGAATGGACCCCAAGCCGCCCAAGAAGCCCTCGCTCCTGCAATGGCTGCTGTTCGGCAGCGGGCCGGGACCGGGCGAGGCGTCGTACAAATGGCGCAAGGAAAACGGCGATCCCGAAACCCCTAAGCAAGCGATCAAATGCGATATGTGCGCCGGCGTTGAAGGCGGCCCGGCCTGCGTGCGCGCCTGCCCGACGGGCGCGGCAATCCGCGTGTCGCCCGACAAATTCCTGACCTTCACCAAGATCACGGAGGACGTTGAATAATGGCCTCCAAGGCCCAATCGCGCGGCGGTGTTCAAGCCGGATCGGACGCAAGTTTCCGCGCCCGCGAAAAGGCGCGCGATGCCGATCACGTCGGCTTTCTGAAGCATAAGGGCTTTCGCTATCTGTGGGTCGCGCTGATCCTGGTGGGCCTTTGCAGCGTGGGCTATGCGTTCATCGAGCAAGAGCCGCGCCCCAATGGCGGCAGCTGGTACGGCTACACTCTGGGCACGATTGGCCTCGTGCTTATCGTGTGGCTCTCGCTGCTGGGCGTTCGCAAGCGCCGCCCGACGCCGGGGTTCTGGAACCTCAAGGGCTGGACCAGCGCGCATGTTTACCTCGGCCTTTCGCTCATCGTCATCGGCACGCTGCACACCGGGTTTCAGTTCGGCTGGAACGTTCACACGCTCGCCTACGCGCTGATGATGCTGGTGATCGTGTCCGGGCTTTACGGCATCTGGGCCTACGCGCATTTCCCAAGCAAACTCTCCAACAATCGCGGCGAGATGACGCGTGCGCAGATGGTGGAGGCATTGGAGGCGATTGACCGCCAGCTCGAAGCCGCCGCGCAGCCGCTGGAGCGGTCTGAGAGCGACGCGGTGCTTGGCGCGCTTGGTCAGGACATCTTCTTTGGCGGTGCATGGGGCCGGCTAACCGGCGCCTATCCCGGCTGCGCAACCCGAGCCGCGCTGTCGGCCATTGACGCAGCCCCCGCCAGCGATGCGACCGACAAGGTCCACGCGCTGCTCACCCGCCGCGCAGACCAGCTTGCACAAATCCGCCGCTATCTCAGGATCAAGGCGCTGATCGAGATCTGGCTGTTCATCCATATTCCGGCGACGATTGCGCTGCTCGCCGCCCTGCTCGCGCATGTCGTGAGCGTGTTCTACTATTGGTGAGGGGGAAAAGACCGTGACGTTCCTGATCCGCACCATCGACACCACCGCCGCCGGGCGCGAGATCGTTCGCGACCGCACGATTGGTCAGCCCAGCCTGACGGTCGGCCGCGCGGCGGAAAACGACATTCACCTGGCCGATCTGGCGGTGGAACAAAGCCATATCCGGATCGATCTGAAGGGCGCGAAGGTCACGGTCGAAGCGGTCGGCACGCTTGGTTTCAGCCTGGACGGGCGCAGCGTGATGAGCGCGGATATCGATCCTGCCACGGGCGCCGAGATTGAGCTTGGCTCCTCGCTCCTTACCCTTGCGCGCGATGGTGCAGGCCCAGATGCAGGCCCGGTCAGTATTACGATCAAGCAGGCCGCTGAAAAAGGCGCCAAGGTCGATACGGTAGCCGGCTTCGCGCTGGCAAGCGCCTTGCCCTCCAAACGCGCCATGGCCTGGGCGGCGTCGCTCGCGATCCTGGTGCTCCTCTTGAGCGTGCCGATTATCACCCACCTGACGCGCGATACCTCAGGTGAAGGTCAGGGCCCCGATGCACCGATGATCGATCAGGTCAGCTTTGACAGCACATGGAGCTCGGGCGATCTCAGCCTTGCGCACCATGATCTTAAAGACAATTGCGAGGCCTGCCACGCCACGCCCTTCGTCTCCGTTCAGGACAACACATGTCTCACCTGCCACGAAGAGCTGGGCGAACACGCCGCCAAGCCGCGCCTGATGGAGGGCATGGCCCCGCTTCCCTCGGGCGAAGCGTGGCAATGGGCGGTCGCCGAGACGCTGGGTAAGGAAGGCCCCGGATCGTGCACCTCGTGCCACTTGGAACACGAAGGCAAGGTTCGCCAGCAGGCCGCCACACAGGAATTCTGCGCCGATTGCCACGAAGCGCTCGACGGGCGGCTCAGCGATGTCGCCTTCGGCAACGCAGCCAATTTCGGCGACAAGCACCCGCAGTTCCGCCCCACCTTCTACACTGCCCACGGCCAGGACGAGCCGGTCCGCGTCAGCCTTGACGAACGGATCGAGGAGAAGAGCGGCCTCGTCTTCCCGCACGACATTCACATGAGCGAGGATGGCGGCGTTGCCCGCATGGCGATCAGTCTGGATGGCTATGACGGCCCGCTCGAATGCGCCGATTGCCACGCGCTGACCGAGGACAAGATCGGCTTCAAGCCGGTGGAGATGGAGCCTTCGTGCGAGGGGTGCCACAGCCTCGTATCCGGCCGCGATGCGAGCGGTTTCACCACGCTTCGCCACGGCGATGTCGATGATCTGATGGAAGACCTCGCCAATCTGGGCAACGCGCCGAAACGCGCCGTGGTGACGGGGCGCGGGCGGCCCGGTCGGTTCGCGGCTGGCGGCGCTTATGCGATAAACTTTGGTCGGCCCACACGCTCGCTTATCGCGATCAACCGCGCGCTCTTGCCCGGTGGCACATGCGGTGATTGCCATATCCCGACGCAGTCCGGCGGTCGGCCCGATCTCATCCCGGTAAACCTGCCCGATCGCTATATGCAGCACGGCTTCTTCAGCCACGAGGCGCATGAGGACGAAGAGTGCACCGACTGCCACGAGGCGACCACGTCCGAGGCGGCCACAGACCTGTTGCTGCCTGATCTCGAAAGCTGTCAGGATTGCCATATCGGCGAGGTCGTCGCCCCGCCCGGCATCACGCTCGCCTCGCTGGTCAAGGACGACGAAGTCCCCTCCACCTGCGCCATGTGCCACGGCTATCACACGCCCACCAATCCGTGGCCCGGCGATCACCCGATCCTGCAATCCACCCCCGAAGGAATACGGGGACGAAGCGAAGACACTATTGCATCCATCTCGGCTATGCTCGAAGAATAGAGCGAGAGGGAGGAGCAATGGCGAACGCGCAAACCAGCGTCCTGATTGCCCAGATCACCGACACGCATGTCGGCTTTGAGCCCGAGGCAGGCGACGAGGAATTCAACTTCCTGCGCTTTCGCATGGCGATCGATCACCTGCTCGGACAGCACGTCCAGCCCGACATCCTGATCCTGAGCGGCGACATCGCCGACAAGGGCGCGAGCGAAGCCTACGAACGCATCAAGCGAACGATCGCGCGGTGCGAATTTCCGGTGCATGTGATGACCGGCAATCACGATCGGCGCGACCGGCTGCTCGAAGCCTTTCCCGATTGCCCGACCATTCCGGGTGCTGCTGGCAAGCGCTACGCGCAGTACAGCCTTGATGTGAATGGCCTTCGCGTGGTGTGCCTCGACACGCTCAAGCACGGGCGGCATGGCGGCGCCTTTTGCGAAGCGCGAGCGGAGTGGCTTGCAGCAGAACTCGCCGCGCATCCCGAAACGCCGACCTTTATTGTCATGCACCACCCGCCTGTGATCGCCGGGATCGACTGGATGGACCCGCGCCCGCACGAGGCGTGGCTGTTGCGCTTTCGCGCTGCGATTGAAGGCCACGATCAGATCGTCGGGATTGCCTGCGGGCATCTGCATCGCCCGGTCGCCTCGATGCTGGACGGGCTGCCGGTTACCATCACGCCCGCGGTCGCGCCGGCGGTGTCGCTTGATCTGCGCCCGGTGGACTTTCACAAGGCCGATAATCGCGGGATCGTGGATGCAGAGCCGCCGGGCTATTCGCTGCATCGCTGGCAAGATGGCAAGCTGGTCACCCACTTCCAGCCGGTGGGCGACTGGACGCGGCTGGCGACTTATGCGGACCACCTCGTCCCGATGATGGAAGCGCTCGAAGCCGAGCGCAAATAAGACCGAAGGTCTGAGGGCCGCACGCCCTTTTTTTAGAGGCTCGAGGGCGCAGGCCCTCTTCCACAGGCCCGCAGCCTTTAGCCTTTGGTCCTATCCCCAATCAGATCTTTGCTAGCAGCTACCGCGCGCACCCTGATTGGATCGCCCGTTACCGCGCGCTGGGCTGGCCTTCGGGATCATCCTCGCGCCGGCGTGTGTCGGCCTCGGCGCGCGCCGGAGCCGCGGCGGCGCGGCCGACCCAGCGGCTCATATCGACCTCGTCCGAAACCTTCCACGGAATGCCCGAGCGCGTCATGAAGAGCCGCTCCATCTCAGAGCGGGTAAAGGGCCGCGATCCCAGCCGTCCAAAGATCGCCATCTGACCGCCGGTCTCATCCACCGCGCGATCCCGGTCGAGCCCCTTGGAGAGCGCCACAGCCGGGCTGGGCGTCTTGGCAAAGGCGATAAGCTCAGGCACCGGCGCAGGGCTGAAGCCATAGAAATTGCGCTGGCTGTCTGGCGAGGTCAGCTGCAGCACTTTCAGCCCGTTCACCCCGTCCGCGACATAGGCGAAGAGCGAGGCGTTGGTGGAGGCGACGATCACATCCTCGGCGTCGTTCAGCGCGCCGCCCAGCGTCACTTTGTCTTTCACCTTGGGCGCCAGAGGATTGGTGACATCGACGATGACCAAACCGTCCGACTTGGCCGCGACATAGGCGTAAGTGCGCGCGACATAGAGGCGCTTGGCATCGGCCAGCGGCACCGTTGCTTCAGGCCGGGCGATGGGATTGCGAAGGTCCGTCACGTCGAACAGCTTCACGCCGTCGGCATCGGTCACCCACAGATAGCGGAACTGGATCGCGCTGGCGCGGGCATCGGTAAGCTCGCGCACGGCGGTGACTTTGGGCGCCGCCGGGTCGGACAGGTCAACGACCACAAGCCCGGCGTCGGCGGTGATATAGGCGATCTCTCCGGCAAGCTGGATATGGGTAGCGCCCGTCAGCACACCGTCCGGGTTCCACGCGTCCGAGCCATCGGCGTATTCCAAGCGCTCGAACTGGTTGTTGCGAAACTCACCATCGGCCAGCGTGTCGATATTGACGAGGATCAGGCCTTCCGCCGCGTCCGTGATCGCGGCGTAGCTGTAGATCGGGAGGAAGGGCTGCTCCTGATTAAGCTCGCGCAGTTCGGGGGTCGAGCGCGTCGGCGCAATCGGCTGAGTGGTTGCCAGCGCCATGCAGGTCGCGTTTTTGCTCTTCACATGCGTGTCATGGCCAAGCGCTGAGAACGGCGCGGTGATGATCCGCTCCGAAATGCCCTTATTGCCGATGGAGGCGACGTCATAGGCGCGGAAGCCGCCCTTGCCTTCGGCCACAAACAGATATTCGCCGCGCAATTGCAGGCAGCCGACCTTATCGCGCGTGCCTTCGTGCACGTTGACGAATTCCTCAAACGCCTTGGTCTCGCCCGAAAGGCCGGAATCGAGGCTCTTGCCGCGCACCCATTTCTTGAGCTCGCGCCCGTTCCGCTCAACGTGCAGATTGTAATAATCGGGGTAGGCGTATTTGTGGAGGTAAGAGCCCAGCACCGCTTGCGGCTCTTCAAACTCGGTGACGCGCACCGCGCTGATCCCGCCTTCAAGCCCGGTAAAGGCATGCATGCCGACAAAGTTCACATAATTCGTGCCCAGCAAAAGCAGCTGCGCCATGATCGCGTTGTTGTCCTCAGCCTCAGCCAGGTGGCAGTCCGAGCAGGTCTTGGTCTCGGTCAAGCGCACGGTATGCGGGAAGTGCGGGGCAAAGGCCTGGGAGGAAAAGCCAATCGCGCTGATCGGCGGCTGCTGGATGTAGATCCGCTCGCGGTTGATATTGGTCGAGGTCAGCACCAGCGCGCTGGACGAACGCACCGGGGCGACCTGGCTGCCCTTGGTCGTCTGGTGCTTGCCCAGCTGGAACATCTGATCGCGCGCGACCTGCGGGTTGTAGGTCGCAAAATTGCGGGTCGATCCGCCTTCATATTTGTGGCTCTTGGTCTTCCAGTTCGCTTCAATCGGAAGGTGACACCCGCCGCAGCTCGTGGTCCAGGACAGGTGGCAGGTGAAGCACGCCATCTCCGGGTCCTTGTGCGCGCGCTCATCCTCGGCAATGCCGACGCCGAATTCGAAATTGCCGGTTTCCGCGCCGTATTGGCTCATCAGTTTGGCGCGAGCGGATTTCTCGTTGAAGCGGGTGGTGCCCGGTTCAACCGAATCTTTGACGAGGCTCATCTCCCACTCAATTTCGGGATCAACGATGGAACGCTGGATCAGCTTGCGCGTGCCGTCTTCGCGCTTGACCCATTCAAAGCGGCGCTGGCCATCGGGATTGCGCAGCAGGGCAAGGTTATGCCCCTTGGGCGGAGCCGCCGGGCCACTGGTGCGCAAAGTCGGATAGGCGTCCGGGGTGCCGTGGCAATCCTTGCACCCGATCTCGATCGCGTTGGCGACCTCGCCGTAGAGCAGGCCATTGCCGTGCGTGTCCTGCTCAAAGTGGCAATCGGCGCATTGCATGCCGACCTCGGCGTGGATCGACATCATGTGCACCGCCTTGCCCGGGTTCACGCCGGGTTCGACGAACTTGCCCTCACCCTCGCGCCGCCACTTTTCGGGATCGTCATTGTCGACGATATTGCCGTCTGCATCGAGCAGATTGCCCTCGCGGTCACGCTTGAAGATGCCGCGGAAGTTCCAGCCGTGGCCGTGATAGTCGGCGAACTGCGTGTCGGAGAGATCCTTGTTGAGGTCATAGACGTTGCGCAGGAAATCGAGGTCCGACCATTTGCCGCGTGGGGCTGCGCCTTCAGGGTTGCGCTTGATCACTTCGCGCACTTCGGCCGCCGTGGGATATTTCTGAGCCTCGGGCCACATATGCGGCGCATCGCTCTCATAATCCCACATCGTGTAGCCAAGGTAGCTGTTCAGGAAGATATTGGGCTGGTGCATGTGGCAGTTCATGCACTGGCTGGTGGGAATGCTGCGGGTGAAGACGTGCTGGAGCGGGTGGCCCTTTTCCTTGGGCTTGCCATCGGAATTGAGGAGGCCATCCTCGCCGTTCTTCACGCCGGCGGCGGCATCGAGAGCGGGCTCCGCGTCGTAGCTTACGCCGGGTTGTTTGACCGCGGCGTGGCCGGTGCCCTTGGCTGCGTAATCGCTGTCCTTCTCGCCGTGACCATCACCGTGACCATAGCCCTTCTTTTCGTACTTGTCCGCGATCGTCGGATCGACGGTGATCGTCTGCCCGTCGCGGCCATATTTGGCGTAGATCAGCGAGTGGCGCGGCTCACGGTCATTGGCGTAGACGACGTGGCAGCTCGCGCAGCCCGAATGGCGGTAATCGCCCGGCTGATCATTGGTGCCCATGAACCAGGTGAAGGGATCGTTGAGGCGCGTCTTGTGGATGTTGAGCGCGGGGATCGCGACGCGCAGGCCAGTGCCCGGCCCACGGTTCGATTGCTTCAAGTCAGGCCGCCCCGGCTCTTCGAGGATCTGGATCCGGCCCGTCGGGTTGGGCAGGCCGATTTCGGGGAATTGCGAGTTGATCGTGCGCCCACCGCGCTCGAACACGCGGAAGATATCGCCCGGCGGGATCACGTGCCAGGTCGGCAGCGGGTACATGTCCGCCAGAACGCCGCGATCGGTCTGCGCCTGCGAAAGCGCGCCGTCTTCGCCATAGCCGATGGAGCTGACCTTCGCGGCCTCGCCATTGCGAGTGTAGGCCTCGCCCAGCAGGTAGTTCTTGAAGGGCAGAATGCCGTTATTGTAGCTCGCCCCGCCCCACAGCATTGCGCCGGTTGCCATAATCGAGCGTTCGGCGGCTTCGATCGACTGGATGTGGCAGCTTCCGCAGGCCTCACGCGCGACGCGGTAGTCTGACGGGTTTACGAACTTCACATATTCCGGCGATTCCTGGTTGAGCAGCGCGTAGGTGCGCTTGGGATTGGCGGAGGATGGCCAGTACCAGCTCTTAGGCAAAGTCGGCAGCACATGCGCTTGGTCGCGCGCGGCGACGTAATCGGGGTGATCGTGGGGAAGCTCAGAATTGCCCGCGATGCTGGGGTTGCCTCCGTGGCAATCCACGCAGCCCAGCCGCACAGCCGGGCTCACATGCATGGTCGGCGCGTCGGTCTTCACATGGCAGGTGAGGCAGCCCTCGGACTTTGCGTCCATATCCGCGACCGACTGGTTCGCAGGCGCAGGCTCAGCCAGCACGCCCATCGCGGCATAGTCGCGCTTGATCTTCTTTTCCTTGTCCGCCGCGTAAGCGCTCGGCAGCGTCAGCGCGAGGCCCAGCGCCAGCGCCGCAAGGACTAGAAAAAGGTGCGCCGCGCGCGAAAAGATCGTCGGTTTCATCATCAATAGGTCAACGTCACGTTCGCCAGGATCGAGTAGAATTCGTTCTGGTTGCCAAGATTGTCGAACAGGTCCTGAAACCCGTCACCCGCCAGCAGCGTCGCGCCCGATAGGCGCACAACGATGTTCTGGTTCGCCTTGGGCCGCCAGATCGCCGAGAGCGAGAGGTCGTAGCCGATTTCCTTCGGGATCGAGCCTTCGACGCGCAGGTCCTCAAGCGTGGCGGTGTTCTCAAACCACAAGTGGTTGGCGTTGCCCGTCATCCGAAATTCAGGCGTCAGGTCAAAGTCGAACCCGGCGCCCACCAGCATCGTGCCCGGATTGTTGAAGTTCGATTGCCCCTGCTCCTTGGACGGACGCAGCGCGTTGAGGATGCCGTTGCGGTTGTTCAGCGACACCGCGCGCCCGCCGCCTGCAAACGGGATCGTCTGGCGGATCCAGTAGGATGTATCCGCGCCGGCAAAAACAGGGTTCTCAAAGATCGCGTCGAACCCGCCCTCGACATCGTCGAACGGATCGTCATCCCCGCTCGCGTAAAGGCCCGACACGCGAAAGCGCATCCAGTCCTTGTCGTAAGAGAGTTCCGCCGCGGCAAAGGTCGCGTTGATATCGGCCGGGCGGTCTGTGAAGAAGTTGTTGCGATCCTCGCCCAGCGCCCAATAGGCGCTCGCCGTCAGATTGACGCGTCCGATCCGGCCATCGGCGTTGTAGCCCAGATAGAACACGTCATATTCGCGACCCCGCAAAGTGCCGAGCAGCGCCGGGCGCACGGGGAAGCCGTTATCGTCGATCTCGATATCGTCGGCTTCGCGGTTGCGGTTGTAGGCGACGGTAAACTGGCTGGTGAGCGCCGGGATCAGGAAATCCTGACGGTAGACATTGGCAAAGAAGACAAAATCATCGCGCGGGCGCTGCACGACTGAGTTGAGGCCAGAGTTCGTGTCCTTCTCCAGCCGCCAGAAGCCCGCAAGGTTGAACTGCAAGCGGTTGTTGTCACGGTTACCAAACAGGCGGATGCCCAGCTGCTGATCCTGGAACAGGAAGCCGCGGAAATCGGCCTGGAAAGGCTGAATGCCAGCGCGGATCGAGACGAAGTCGAACCGGTCATTATCAAGCGCGGTGAAGTGATAATCGACGAAGGCTTCCTGCACGCCGAGGAAATGGTCAAGCCGGTCGGTGCCCTTGGAGGGTTCGACGAACAGCACGCGCCGCTCGGGCACGGTGACGTAGTTGACGTTGTAGGCGAGCGTGAGGCGGTACTCGACGCTCGGCGGCTTGTAGGCGGTGCTGCCTTTCAGCAGCGCGGCGCCTGCAATGAAGGTTTGCGAAAAGACATTGCTGAAATCATTGCCGAACACATCCAGCCGGTCCGGGTCCTCGGTGGTCTGAATGCCGACAGGGATCGGAAAAGTGCGCGGCTCGTAGACCGTGTCGGAGATGAGGTTGGTCACAAAGAACCAGTCATTGCCTGTGATCGGCAGCCACGGCACTTTGTCCGGATTGATCGGGCGGTCGCCCTTATAGGTGTTCTGGTTGTAGGGATCGAGCAGGTCCTCCTCGACCAGCCCCAGCCCCTGAATGAGCCGCCAGCGATCGGGGATCGGCACCTGATCAACCGGAAAGGCTTGCGGCGGCGGCGCGCGCAAGGCGCCTTGATTGGTCTGGTCGATGCCCTCGGGCAGCTCAGAATTGAAACCGGGACGCTCGCGCCCTTCGATGGTTTGCGGCTCGAGCTCTTCGGGCTCGGGCTTGGCCTGAGTATTCAGCCCCTCGGGCCGCTCATAGGGGGCGGGCGGCGGCGCGTCCTCGCGCACCTCTTCAGGTGGCGGTGCTTGGGGTGGCGGGGCGGCCTGAGCGCTCAACGCCAGCGCAGGCAAGGCAGCGGGGAGAAGGATCGCGCTCATCGCCTAGAGCCCCTCGCACACATTTTGTTCGTCCGTATCAAGGAACGGCGCGAACGGGCAGTTGATATAACGCAGGCGAACCTCGCGGCTGCCGACTTGCACGACGATGCGATCGGCGCGGATATCCTTGGGCGCGTTGCCAATGCCGCCTGCGCGAAGGCCGCCATTGTTGACGCCCAGAAAGCTGATCATGTCGTCCTGATCGATCCCGTCGCCCGATACGCCCAGGCCGCCGACAAGCTCTCCCCCGCGATAGACGGGCACGGAGCCGGGGAAGATCTGAATGCCGTTATCAAGCCGCGTGCCGCCTGATGGTGTCTGCGGCAGACTTGTGCAGCCTCGCGGCGTATCATCCATGTTCGTGCCGTTCACAAAGCCGATATGCGCCGCGATATTGCCGACAATAAGGTTCGATTGCAGCCCGGTGGAGAACGGGTTGAACTGCTCAATCGGGCGCGAGAGGGGACCGTGCGGCTGGCCCACTTCGCCATCGGGGAAATAGGGCCGCGACAGGTTCCCGCCCGAGCGATCAGCGAACGCAAAAGTGCCCGTCAGCGCGCTCGGATCATTGAGGAAAGTGCGCACAGCAGCGACAAACCCCGCAGGACCAGGCCCCGCAGCCTGTAGCTCTGCGCCGGCAAAGCTGCCGGAGAAAAAGCTCGCCGTGCGCGCCTTTTGCAAGCTCACATCGGTGCCGAAAATCGGAGCATCCGGGCTGCGCACAATGCCCAGAATGCGCCCGCGTGTATCGACAAGGCTGATCGTCACTTGCGCCGGGCTGTCGAGCGGGCGGCGGATTTGAGCGCGCGCGCGGCTCATCACCGTGAACGCTTCTTCCAGGATCGCGGTCGCTTCATCGGCGCTGATCGGTGTGGTGACATCGGCGCCATCAGTCCCGGCGCGCACCGGATAGCGGTTCGCACCCGCGCCATCGGACAGGACAAAGGCGTCGCTGATCGCGAATTCTGCCGACGTCGAGGCGCGAATGCCCGAAGCCTCGCTCCCATAGGCCGCGCCCGCTCGCAAGGCGGTGCCGTTATTATAGCCGCGCACCGGCACCAAGCCTCCCGCCGTGCCGGCAAAGCTTGCGCCTGCGACATTGCCGACCTGATTGAAATCCGCGTCCGAATAGCGAAGCTGCGTGCCGTCGGCGAAGATCCGCTCGGCCCGGATCGACACCGGCGCTTCAAACCCGACCGTGCCGGCCAGCGCGATCACCTCATCGGTGTCATTGTCGATATCAAGCGTGTTGGGATCAAAGCCATAGACCCCGTCCGCCATCACGCCCACGCCGCCCACGACAACGCCGTTCTTGTAGAGCGGAAATCCCCCCGGGTCCGCCGCGAGGCCCAGCGGCGCGCGCTTGGGACCAATCATCCCGTCGCCCGCGCGCGCGGACAGGTCCGAACACGGCAGCTGGCTGAACTGCACACCAAACAGCGGCCCGCTTTCAAGGCCCACCGTAGTGGGCGCCGGCGGGAAATGCTCCTGCACGATCTGGCTTGCCGTGCGGCTGGTGAAGGCGTTGCCTCCGCTCGACAGGTAAGCCCCCGTCAGCGCCTTGGAAATCGCGGCGAGGCTGGAGGGGACAGTGATCCCCTGCGCATCGACATTGTCGCCATTGGGCGCGTCGGAGATCATAGCGGTGGGCGCAGCGCCCGGCATCGCAAACACGGCCAGCACATTGCCGACCCGGTCGACCACCGCGATGGTCGCACTCGCGCCCGATGCGTCGGCTTGCGCGGCGGCTTGCGCGATCACTTGGCCCACATCATCGACGCTCAAGGCTTCTTGAGCGGGCACCGAATAGACATTGCCCTGCGGCGGAGGGGGCGGCGGCGGCGGCGATGGCGGCGGGTTGCCAGAACCCGGGCCTCCGCCCGTGGGTTGCGGACCGCTCTCACCCCCGCCGCACGCGGCAAGGATCAGCATCGGAGCCAGAACGCCGGCCGCTGCCAGAGATTTCCATCCCCCCGCCATTTCTATCGAAGCCTTCCAATCGCAGTCGAAGCCGAGGAAAGCGCGACCCGGAAGTCTGCAGGGCTAAAGGCGTTGGGCTCTTCAACGGCCTGATAAGCTTTGTTGATGTCGGCGCGGATACCGGCGGCAGCCGCCACCGTCACCCGGCCTTCGCGCACCAGAGCGTTCAGCAGCGTGTCGATCGCCATCACCGCCTGCACGCTGCCCGAATAATCGGTGAAGCGGGGACGTGTCGCCTTGCCAGAAATCATCGCGATCACCCGGAACGCATCGACATCGGCGTAAGCGCGCTGCGACAGCGCGTTGGAGAGCGCCCCGGCTCTGGCCGACAAAGACCGCGCCGCCGCGCGCGCCTGATCGCCCGTGCCCGCGCCCATCGCCTTGTGAAAGTCGCGGCTTGCCTCAAGGAAGCCGTCCGCCTGGCCCGGCACCAGCGCTTTGGCCACAGCGGAGAGCATGATGATGTTCTCATCGTTGAACGGCGGATTGCCGAAGGGGATCGGGCGCTCCGGGTTCGCTTCATGCGTCAGGTTGCGCGTGTCGGCATCCTGGATCGCGCGATGGCACGAATGGCAATCGTAGAAATAGAATTGCGGGAACGCGCCTTCCATGCCGAATTCGGGATCGGTGTAGAGGCCGGTCGAGCGCTTCACCGCCTCGGCCTGGCCCACCGCCCAGAAGCGCACCGAGTTCATCACGCCTTTGCGCGCGCGGTAATCGTCATCCTCGTTGTGGTGCTGCTGGAGCGCGCTGAACAGGTCCAGCTCAAACGAGACGCGCGGGTGGCCGGCGGCCATCATGGCGTGGGTGACGAATTGCCCGGTGTTCTTCGAGCCGTAATGGCAATCGAGGCAATTGTTGGCGCGCACTTGCGGTTGGTCCAGCGCGATCAGCCCATCGGCAATGTTCGAGGCGTGCGTGGCGGGGCGCGCGTAGTGCGAGGCCAGCCAGCCTTCCGCCGGCCCATGGCAGCTTTCGCAGCCCACGCCATCGGACAAGAGGAACTTGGGCCCGCGCTGCGCCTTGGGCGCGAAGGTGGCGTGGCAGCCCAGGCAATCAGACGCCTGCGTTGCCGGGCCAAGGCCCAGGCTGTCAGCGATTTGCTGGCCGCGCCGACCAGCGAGAACCGCGTAAGCGCGGGCGTGCGCCCCGCTTTGCGAGGACGGCTCTTGCCAGGTTGAAATCTCGTCCTGGCGCACAACCGGGCCGTTGCCTTCAGCCCGGCCATGGCAGGTCGAGCCCGCGCAGCTGGCTACGCCTTCATACCGGGCATCGGACGCCATGGAATTGGAGTTGGCGGTGGCAACAGGAAACAGCAAAGCCAAAGCGATGAGCGCGGCGGCAACAAGCCCGGCGCGCGCATAGGCGGGCGCGCCCACAAGCCCAGCCGCCAAGCGCCGCCGTCCACGGCCAAGCGCCAAGCTGAGCCAACGACCAGGCCCGCTACCCCCAAACAAGCCAGCCTGCGCTGGCGCTGCTCCTAGTGTCATCTCTTACCCCCATGAGATGCCGTCGCTTTTGCACTCTACGAGTGCAAAGGGCGTCCATTCCCTTCGCACCGCGCCGCATTGGCCTAGCAAACGCTGCCTCGCGACAATTGTAAAGTCCCGTCATCGGCCGAACCTGTTGCGGTCCGATTCTTGTAAGCCACCCAGACACGCTTGTCCCAATCTTGCCTCACAGATGCAACCGGCAATCGCGTGGCAGGGGGCCACTTACCCCGCGAAATCACGTCTTTGTCCGTGCAAAGAGGAGCCTGCGTTGCGCCTCATGCACCAAAGTGACGGCGAGCCGCGTTCAATGTTGCGCTTAAGTCTGGCTCCACATTCGGACCAGGTTGGCCATCGACTTGTCGAGCGTGAGCAATTCGTTCGACTGATGGTCAAGCTTTTGCCGCAGGCTGGTGCGCAGGTTTTCCATGTCGAACAGCAATTCGCGCTGAGTGGGATCGGCGATAAGGCTCTCGATCCAGCCCACGCACACCACCCGCTCGCCGCTGGTAACCGGTTTGACTTCGTGGATCGAGGTGGAGGGGTAAAGCACCAGCTGGCCCCATTCGCCCGTCACCTGCTGGGTGATGCCGGAATTGTGGATGATCAGCTCTCCGCCCTCATAATCGGCGGAATTGCTGAGGAAGAGCGTGAAGGAAAGGTCGGTGCGCATGCGGCTCGGCATTTTGCCCATCAGCGCGTTGTCGACATGCGGTCCGTAAAAGCCGCCATCGGATGTCTTGCTGATCATAAGCGGCGATATCCGGCGCGGGCGCGCGGCTGCCTTGACCACGCGGTTGTCCGCGATCACCGGCTCCAATTCAGCACGGATTGCGCGCGCGGCTTCGCTGGTCGTAATCGCTTGCAGGTTGCGCTTCACCTTCTTGGCGACCGCGCCGGCGGTCTCGCGGCCGTCGCGCCATTCGAGCGCGTCGATCATCCCCTGAAGCTTTGTGATCTGCGCTTCCTCGCTGAAGGCGGCGATTTTGATGATCATGCTGGCGTATCCCTGAGGCCCATGCTCAAGGCGCGTGCATAGAGCCCGGCGAGGCCTTCAGGCAATGGCAGAAACGTGCCTTTGGTGGGCGGCGCGTCAAGCCTGGTGGCGCGTCAAGCCTGGTGGCGCTGGGCAAGCTCAGCGCGCGCCTCAGCCCACACCCCGGCCGCACCCGGACCGCCTGCGCCGCCCGCCTTAACCGCTGCGCCGATCAGGATCAGCGCGGGGCCCTTACCCAGCGCGGCTTGCGCGCTGACCGGCAAGAGGCCCAGCGTGGTTGTGAAGACGCGCTCTTTAGGCAGGCTCACATTCTCCATAAGCGCTACCGGGGTCGCGGCGCTAAGCCCCGCGCCGATCAGGCCCTTGGCCACGCTCGCTGCGGCGGCCTTGCCCATGTAGACCGCGATGGTCGCCTCCGGATCCGCCAGCGCCGCCCAATCAAGCTCGGGCGCCTGGCCCTTGGCAGTGTGAGCGGTCACAAAGGTCAAACGGCGCGCCAGG
>JBCBYM010000129.1:0-7509 GCA_039815865.1 Pseudomonadota bacterium | reverse complement strand
CTGGAGCTACGCGACCCGCCCCAAGTGGACGCTCGACTATGTGCTGCGGGAGAAGTTCCGCCTGCCCAATCTCGATACCCACGTCAGCGAAGGATCGAGCGAGGCGGTGAGTATTGCCGAATATTTCAACACGATGCTCGACACCTCGATGGACTGGTCCACCGCCGCCGCAATCCGCGAGCAATGGGGCGGCACCTTCGTGCTCAAGGGCGTTATGAGCGTCACTGATGCGCGCCGCGCCGTGGAGATAGGCGCGGACGGGATCATGATCTCGAACCATGGCGGACGTCAATTGGACGGCAGCCGGGCGCCGTTTGACCAGCTTGCCGAGATTGTCGATGCGGTGGGCGGCGAGATCGAGATCATTTGCGATGGCGGCGTGCGGCGCGGGACGCACGCGCTCAAATCCTTGTGCACCGGCGCCAACGCAGCCAGCGGAGGCCGGCTCTATCTCTACGCGCTTGCGGCGGCGGGTCAGGAAGGGGTCGAGCGCGCGCTGGGTATCCTCAAGGACGAGATCGCGCGCGGTATGCGGCTGATGGGCGTTACGCGGGTCGATCAATTGAACCCCAATCGCCTGCGGACACGATGAAGCGCCCCGATGTCATCAAGCTGACATGAAAATGTCTTTTCAGCCGCTGCAACACTCTCGATCAAGCGGCTCTGCTAAAGCCGCTTCAACGCCTGAGATATGACCATGACCAAGCCAATTGCCCCTCGCGCCGCTCTTGCCCTTCTCCCGGCCTTTGCGATGATCGCTGCGTGCGGATCTGAGCCGGTCGAGGAGGCCGAGACCAGCGCCGCTGATGACTACGCCGCGCGCATCAACGGCAAGAAGAGCGCGCAAACAACGCCCACCGCGCTGCCCACGGCTGAGCCCCTCGCGGTCAGTTCGCCGACGTCGGCCACGCCGGCACCCGCCGCTGCTGCGCCAGGCGCCTATGCGCCGGGCACAGCGGCCGATCCCAACTCGGCCTGCAACGCCAACCTGTTTGGCCAGTTCCTTGGCAAACAGCCCAATGCCGAAGTGCGCGCGCAGATCATGGAGGCGGCCACGGACCTTCCCGAGGTGCGCTTCATCACACCGGGCACGGACTACATCAAGCCTGACCCGACCCATCCGCGCCTCAACGTCATGATCGCGGTCGATGGCGTCATTCGCGACATTCGCTGCGGCTGATACGAAAACCCCCGCCCCTGCGCGAAAGGCAGGAACGGGGGTCATTCTTCAAGGTCTGATCAGGGGCGTTATCAGTCCTTGTAGTGCTCGTCCGCCGAGTGGGTCGGATAGTTGGTGTCGGCCTTCACGATGAAGCCGGGAATGTCCTTGTTCCAACGCTCCGCCACACCTTCGCTGAAGTTCAGGTACAGCGTGCCATCAACGATCTTGTAGACGTTGGGATCGCCCGGTGCGAGCGCGTCGTTGGCGCCGATCGCCCAAGCGCAATAGCCGCCATAGGCCGGGGCATACTTGGCCGGATCCGCGATAAAGGTCTGGGCGTTCTCTTCGCTTGCGAAGCGATAGTCAAAACCCTGATAGCGCACGGTGAAGTCTTCAGACCCTTCAACCGGAACACCTTCGCCGGTGAAGTAGCTGACGACGTCAAAGCCCGAAACGGCCAGCGTGTCGCCCTTGGTCTCGCGGAAGACGGGGCCGGTGGCCTCGCCGCCGAGATCCGCGATCAGACCGCTTTCGACCACTTCAGCGGCCATAGCATCGCCGCCTTCGACCGCGCCTTCGACCGGAGCTTCAGCCGGAGCCGAACACGCGGCAACCGAGGCAAGCAGGGCCATTGCAAACAGAGACTTTTTCATTTCAATTCTCCTCCTGGGGGTAGGTCTTTGAAACCGGGTGCCTGTATCCCGGCAACACCCGCCAATTCGCGCGCCGCCCCGGGAAGGTTACAGGGGTGACTTGCATGATTAATTTTTTTTGCGCAAAGGTGTGCCTCATGACGACGCTTGGCGCTCTTACCCTACGACTTATTCGCCCTTGGAGGTGAAGGCACTGGCGTGGACGCGCGGGGGCTGACCTTCCAAGGGACCCGCTGATCAGCCCCATCCCAACCCTGCTCGCGAAAAGTCATCACCCATGCCCATGCTTCAAGATCCGTCCCGAAAATACGCTGGCTTTGGCCAGATCAACCTGCCCGATCGCCAATGGCCCTCGCGCCTGATTGAGCGCGCCCCGCGCTGGCTGTCGACCGATCTGCGCGATGGCAACCAGTCGATCATCGACCCAATGGATGCGGTGAAAAAGCGCCGTTTCTTCGACCTGCTGATCGAAGTCGGGGTCAAGGAGATCGAGATCGGTTTTCCCAGCGCGGGCGCGACCGAGTTCGACTTTATCTCCGGCCTCGTTCAATCCGGCGCGGTGCCGGAGGGCGTGCTTGTGCAAGTCCTCACCCAGTCGCGCGAAGACCTCATCCGCACCAGCTTTGAAAGCCTGACCGGTGCGCGGGCCGCGATTGTCCATCTCTATAACGCGGTCTCACCCGCTTGGCGCGATATCGTCTTTCGCATGTCGAAAGAGGAGGTGCGCGAAATCGCGGTTAGCGGCGCCAAGATCATGCGCGACGAAGCGGCCAAGCAGCCTAACACCAATTGGCACTTCCAGTATTCGCCCGAAACCTTCTCAACCGCAGAGCTCGATTTCTCAATCGAGGTGTGCGCCGGCGTCATGGAGGTGCTCGCGCCTAGCCCTGAGGCGCCTATCATCCTCAACCTGCCCGCCACCATCGAGGCGGCGACGCCCAATATCTACGCCGATCAGATCGAGTATTTCTGCCGCAACCTGCCCAACCGGGACAGCGCTGTGATCAGCCTTCACACGCACAACGATCGCGGCACGGGCGTCGCGGCGGCGGAGCTGGGCCTGATGGCGGGCGCGGACCGGGTGGAAGGGTGCCTGTTCGGCAATGGTGAGCGCACCGGCAATTGCTGCCTGGTGACGATGGCGCTCAACCTCTACACCCAAGGCGTTGATCCCGGCCTCGACTTCTCCGACATCGACCGCGTGATCGAGACGGTCGAATATTGCAACGACCTGCCGGTCCACCAGCGCCACCCCTATGGCGGAGAGCTTGTCTACACCGCCTTTTCCGGCAGCCATCAGGACGCGATCAAGAAAGGCTTTGAAGCGCGCGGAAGCCAGAACGACGAAGGCTGGCGCGTCCCTTATTTGCCCATCGATCCGGCTGACTTGGGTCGCAATTACGAAGCCGTGATCCGGGTCAATTCGCAAAGCGGCAAAGGCGGCTTTGCCTGGGTTCTCGAAAAGGATCAGGGGCTCAAGCTGCCCAAAAAGATGCAGGCCGATTTCTCAAGGGCGGTGCAGCATCTGGCCGATGATCTGGGCCGGGAGCTTAACGCGACGGACATCTGGGAGGCGTTCAAGCGCACCTATCACGTCCAGACGCACCCTAAACACTTCCAGCTCGTCAATTACGAGGAAAGCCGTGCGTCCGATGGCACCCGCGTCTTTGCCGGCACGATTGCCGTCGAGGGGCGCGAACAGAGCGTTTCGGGCCGCGGTAATGGCCTTATCTCCAGCGTCGTGACCACGATCGAAGAGACCTTCGGCCTCGACATCAAAGTGCGCGACTACACCGAGCACGCGCTGGGGTCCGGGCGCGATGCGCGCGCGGCGGCCTATCTGGAGTGCGAAAGCGCCGGACAGGTTATCTGGGGCTGCGGGATCGACACCGACGTTGCCACCGCCAGCGTGCGCGCGGTGCTGAGCGCGGCCAACTCGGCCATTGCGGGCCGGGGCTGACACTGCGCTTACCTTGAGAAAAGGGCCGCTTCCCTCGCTCTGGACGTTTCTGGGGCTGCGCGTGGCGCTGCCCGTGTGGGCCACGCGACCTGGCTTCTCTACCGCCGGGTGATCGCCTAGGGCGGTGTCGAGAGCACTCGGGCGCTCGCGTTTTCCTACTCGCCCGCGATCCGCTATCGAACGCTCATGGCCATGGACTGCATTTTTTCGATTTTTTCCCTCATCAGGCATGAAGGAGAGATATATTTCTTGATTTAGGACTGTGTCTCCTGTGTCTCCTACACGGTAAAGCGATAGCCAAAACAAAGCATCGGGAGAGAGCCTTAAGATGACCGAATCACCCACCAGCGAAGCTGTTCTGGAACCCGATCTGCCGATCATCGATCCGCACCACCATCTGTGGGATTTGCGCGCGATGATGCCGATGTTTCCCGAGCCGCGCCACCGCTTCATTGAAACGCTGGTGGGTGCAGCGCACTACACGTTCGACCAGCTCCACGCGGATATCAGCACCGGGCACAACATCATCGCGACCGTCTTCATGGAGTGCGGGGCGTTCTACAACGCGGCCTATGGCGATGCGAACAAGGTCGTGGGCGAGGTGGAGTTCGTGAACGGCGTCGCCGCGCAAAGCGCCAGCGGGCTTTACGGCGATCTGAGGCTGTGCGCCGGGATCGTGGGCCACGCAAACCTGCTGCAAGGCGCCGCCGCTGGCGAGGCGCTCGACGCGCTCAAAGCTGCCGCACCAGCGCGGTTCAAGGGCATTCGCCACCAAGGCGCGTGGGACGCTGATCCGGACGTGCTGGGCCCTCCCTTCCACGCTCCGGAAGGGCTCTACAAGGACACTGCCTTCCGTGAAGGCTTTGCTGAGCTGGGCAAGCGCGGCCTCAGCTTCGATGCGTGGATACTGGAGCCGCAACTTCCCGACGTGATTGATCTGGCGCAGCGCTTCCCGGACACGCCGATCTGCCTTGATCACTGCGGCACGCCGCTTGGCAACGCGTCCTATCACGGCAAACTGGAAGAGCGCTTCGACATCTGGCGCGCCAACATCATCGAACTCTCGCGCTGTGAGAACGTGATGGTAAAGCTGGGAGGCCTCGCCATGCACAATTGCGCGATGCCCGATGATGGCCCCGCCGCCGGTTACAGCTCTGAGGTGCTTGCCCCCATGTGGAAGCCCTACATCGAAACCTGCATCGAGGCCTTCGGTTCGAGCCGCGCCATGTTTGAAAGCAATTACCCAGTCGATCGCTGGGGCGCGAGCTATCCGGTCTTGTGGAACACCTTCAAACGGATCACCGCTGGCGCCAGCGCGGACGAGAAGGCGGCGCTCTACGCCGGGAACGCAAAACGCTTTTACGCGCTTGATGAGATGCTTGCCTGAGAGAGAGTGCGTCTCTATCAGCAACTGAAAATCTGCAAATCAGATGAAAGAGAATTTGATGGCCCTTCCCGCTCCGTTTGACCGCATGCGCTTGCCCCTGATCGGTTCACCGCTGTTCATTGTCTCTGGCCCCGAACTGGTGATCGCGCAGTGCAAGGCGGGCGTCGTGGGAAGCTTCCCGGCGCTCAACGCGCGTCCGCAATCGCTGCTGGATGAGTGGCTGCACCAGATCACCGAGGAGCTGGCCAAGCACAATCGCGAGAACCCGGATCGCCCCGCTGCGCCCTATGCTGTCAACCAGATCGTTCACCGCTCAAACGACCGGGTGATGCAGGACATGGCGACGTGCGAGAAGTGGCAGGTTCCGCTGGTCATCACTTCGCTGGGTGCGCGCACCGAGATCTTTGACGCGGTTCGCAATTGGGGCGGGATCACCATGCACGACGTCATCAACAACCGCTTTGCCAACAAGGCGATTGAGAAAGGCGCCGATGGCCTCATCCCGGTCGCCGCAGGTGCTGGTGGACACGCGGGCACGCAATCGCCGTTTGCCCTGATGAACGAGATTCGCGAATGGTTTGATGGGCTTGTCGCGCTGTCGGGCTCAATCGCGCACGGCTCCTCGATCCTCGCCGCGCAAGCAATGGGCGCGGACTTTGGCTATTGCGGCAGCGCCTTCATCGCCACCAAGGAAGCGAACGCAGACCAGGGCTACAAGGACAGCATCGTCGACAGCTCAGCCGAAGGCATTGTCTATTCCAACCTGTTCACCGGCGTGCACGGCAATTACCTGCGTTCCTCGATCGAGAAGGCCGGGCTTGATCCGGAAAATCTGCCCACCAGCGATCCCTCCAAGATGAACTTTGGCTCAGGCGGCAACACCAAGGCCAAGGCTTGGAAGGACATCTGGGGATCGGGCCAGGGGATTGGCGCGGTCAAGGAAGTGGGCACGGTCGAGGACATGGTCGCCCGGTTTGAACGCGAATACCACGAGGCCAAGGCGGCGCTCGCGGGCAAGAGCGGTTACACTAGCTGGCAGGCCATGGCTGAGGCAGCAGAGTAAGCGCGAGCGATCCATTGGCGCGCTAGGTCGAGGCCCAGAGCGCCTCGGCCATCGCATCAAGCTCGGTGAAGTCGTAACCTGTGCCCAGCGGATCCTTGCGATTGAGGATCATGCGCTTGCGCTCGCTCAAGAGCCGGCGGCGCAGCGCGGACTGAAGCAAGCGCAAGCGCATGATCGCCTCTTCGCGCGCGGCCTCTGCGTTGGCTTTGCGGGCCTCGACCCACTGTGCCTCGATCCGGCCAACGCGCTCGATCACCAGCTCGTTGTACTGGCGGTGCGGGCCGCGGTGGAGCGGCATCCCGGTTCGGTGCACTGCATCTTCGGTCGCGGGCAGCAGCAGACCGTTGGCGCGGAAATCGTCAAAGCCCACCGGCACTCGGCCAATCCGGTCGAACAGCGTGCCAAAACAACGCACGTCCAGCAATTGGCGCGGCAAGAGATGATGGCGCTGGAGGCCGGGATCGTGCCCCGGCGTGCCGCGCACATTGACCTTGCGAAAAGGGATCTGCGCCCGCTTGGAAACGCGCGGTGGCAGGGAATGATGCGCGACTTGCGGTGCAGCGGGCTGCGGTGCGGCAGGGTCGTCAGGCAAAGAGGCCGGCATCGGTGCCTCGTTCGGCCGTTGCGGAGCAATCGCGCCCGTGCTGAGCACTGCATTGGGAAAGCTATCCTGACAAAGCTCCTCCCCCCCCCTTTGCAACTTGTAAGACCCCACTTCCACGTCTGACTCCCGCCAGACCCGGATGAACTTGCGGTTGCGTGATGGGCGCATGATCAGGCGGCTGCCGTCGGGCGCGACAATACGCTCGCTATCTTCAAGACCGCCGACCAGGATGAGCTGATTGACCAGCCGCACCCCCAGCCGCGTTGCCGCGATCTTGTCACTAGAAAGCGGCGGCTCGATGCGAAGTTCCTGACCGATCCAGAAATCCAGCCCCACGCTTTGCAATGCGCCGTCCATAGTCTCCTTGAAGGCAGTCAGGCCAAGCGCTGGAAACGCTCCGCCTTCCAGCCACGCGGTCGAGATCGATTCGAAAAACCTGCGACCAATCACACTTTGCGAAGCCGGCCACACAATCGCTTCCAAATCATCGAAGTGATGCGTCAAATCGCGCGCCAGAGCGATCAGCCCTCTCACAACCGGCAAGCTGCGCCCGCCGCCCGCTAGGTGTTGCCCCGGCGCGAGTTGCAACGCTTCGCTGCGAAAGCCGGTCGGCAAAGCGTCTAGATCGAAGCGATGCTCAACTGTCGGCAACGCAACCGGTTCACTGGGTGCAAGGCCCA
>JBCBYM010000128.1:0-7564 GCA_039815865.1 Pseudomonadota bacterium | reverse complement strand
AAGGCGAGTGTCCAGTCGGTCTTGTCCCCGCCCCCGGCTACCGAGACGCTGCCCTCATACAGCCGCGGGTCTGTTCCGAAGCTGCGGATTTGCGGGGCGTAGCGGTATTGCCCGCTGATCGCGCCGTTGCCCGCGGTGATGACGTTCAAGACCTGTCCGGTAAGCCCGCCAATATCGAGACTTGCCCCATCGACCAGTTCCAGCCGCACAACCTCTTCGGCGGGGATGCGTTGGAGCGCGGCGACCGGTCCGTTCGATTTGCCCGAGATGCGGCGTCCGTTGATCAGAACATTGGTGTCCGCTTGGCCCAGCCCGCGCGCGCCATCGCCTTCGCGGATCGAGAAACCGGGCACTTGTTCGGCCATGTCGAACGCGCTGCGGGGCGCAAAGCGAGCGAAATCTTCGGGCGTGTAGCTGCGCCGCGCCTTGGTGCCGCCGGCTTTTTCTTCCATGTCCGCGTTGCGCTCAGCGCTTTTGTCGGCGGCGACCTGGCGTTCATTCTCAGCCGCTTCCTCGGCCGCGCTCACGCTCACCTTTTCCGCCGCCAGAGCGGAAAAAGGGGATGCGCACAGCGCAGCGGCAAGCGCCAGATGGGCGCCGCTGAAAAAGAGCGTGGTATTACTCATTGGTGCTTTCGTAACAACGGAACGGGGGGATCGTTCCGTGAACGTCTGAATTGGCTTGGAAAAGCGAAATTCGACGAAACCACTGGTCGGGAAGACAGGATTCGAACCTGCGACCCCCACACCCCCAGTGTGATGCGCTACCAGGCTGCGCTACTTCCCGAAACCAGTGGAGGCGCGTGCCTATAGGGGTGAGCTTTGGATGAGGCAAGCCGGGATATGCCTATTTTGCCACACGCGCGGCGTTTGATCCCCCAAGCGCGATTGCGAGGCGGTTGAAACGCTGCTAATCGCGCCCACCTCACGTGAAGGGAGGGGCGATGCGCGCCCGTTCGAGATCGCTCGGACGGCTGTGCGAAGCAAACCTCCATAAACGATTTGCATCCCTGGACGTTTTGACGATCCGATAAACAGGCACACGAACACAATGTTTGCATCCCTTGGGCTAGACCTTCTTGCCACCGCCGGTGCGGCCGCCGCCGAGCCGCCTGCGTGGATCAACTTCCTGCCGATTGTGGGCATGGTCGTGATCTTTTATTTCCTGCTGTTCCGCCCGCAAATGCGCCAGCAGAAGGAACACCGCGAGAAGATCGCCGCGGTCAAGAAGGGCGATCAGGTGGTCACCGCCGGCGGCCTTATTGGCAAGGTGATCAAGGTGGATGACGATTACGCCGAGATCGAACTGGCCAAGGACGTGCGCGTGAAAGCCGTCAAGGCGACCATTGGCGATATCATCCCGCCCGGCGGCGCCCCGGCGAACGACAAAGCCTAAGCCAAGCTGCCACACGCCGCTTTCCCAGCCAGACGATAAAGTCCCCAGACGGTAAAGAACACACGCCCAATGCTCGATTTCCCCCTTTGGAAAAAGATATCGCTATGGAGCATCGCGCTCCTCCTGGCCTTGCTGGCGGTGCCATCGCTGCTGGGTGCGGGCGGGCTCACCAGCGGTGATGCGTTCGAAGAGCTGCCGCAGGTCAATCTCGGGCTCGATCTGGCCGGCGGATCGCACCTGCTGCTCGAAGCGAGCGAAGCGGATGTCGCCGCCCAGCGCCTGGAAAATATCGAAGAGGCCGTGCGCCTTGCCATGCGCAACGCCGAGCCGCGCATTCGCATCGGCGATATCTCCACCGCGGATGGCGAGCTGTCCTTCATCCTCGATAATCCGGGCGATATTGATCGCGCGCGCGAAGAGCTTCAGCCGCTGATCGCCGGGCAGGGCATCACCAATGAGTGGGACCTTGAAGTTATCGATACACAGCGCATGGTGCTCACCCGGACCAGCGCGGGGCTGAGAACCGCCATCAACACCGCGATGGAAGCCGCTGCCGAAGTGGTGCGCACCCGGATCGACAAGCTGGGCACGCGTGAGCCGACCATTATCCGCCAGGGCACAAACCGGATCGTTGTGCAGGTGCCGGGCCTTGAAGACCCCGAAGCCTTGAAGGAATTGCTGGGCGAGACAGCGGTGCTGGAGTTCAAGCTGGTCGACAAGAACGCGCTGCTCACCAATGTACAAGCGGGCATTGCGCCTCCGGGCAGCCAGATCTTTCCTTATGCCGAAGAAAGCGATCGCGCGGGCGGATTTGAAGCGGTGAAGCGGCTGGGCGGCATTCGCGGGGATAATCTCACCGATGCGAGCCCCGGCAACGATCCGCAAACGAACGAGCCGGTGGTCACCATCAAATTTGACAGCCAGGGCGCGACCAAGTTCGCCAAGCTGTCGACCGAGAATGTGGGCGAACGGTTCGCGATCATCCTTGATGGCGAAGTTCTCTCAGCCCCGCGCTTTAACGAGCCGATCTTGGGCGGCTCGGCGCAAATCTCGGGCGGGTTCACCGCGGAAAGCGCGGCCAAGCTTTCGATCCAGCTGTCCTCGGGCGCGCTGCCTGTGCCGCTGACCGTGGTCGAGGAACGCAGCGTGGGCGCGGAACTGGGCGCGGATTCGATCCGGAAAGGGCTGATCGCGATGCTGATCGGCTCGATCGCGGTGATCACGCTGATGATGGCCACTTATGGGCGCTTTGGAGTGTACGCGACCGCGGCGCTTGTCTTCAACCTGCTGATCCTGCTGGGCGTGATGGCGGGCATCAATGCGACGCTAACCTTGCCGGGTATTGCGGGCTTTGTGCTCACCGTGGGCGCGGCGGTCGATGCCAACGTGCTCATCAATGAGCGTATCCGCGAAGAGCGCAAGCGCGGGCGCAAGGTCCTGCCAGCGGTGGAGATCGGCTATAAGGAAGCCAGCCGGGCGATCTGGGATGCCAACATCACCAATTTTATCGCCGGTGGCCTGTTGTTTATTTTTGGCTCTGGCCCGATCAAGGGCTTTGCGATCGTGCTTGTCATTGGACTGGCCACCAGCGTCTTCAGCGCATTGATGCTGACGCGCATGTGGGCCGTGGGCTGGCTGCGCAAAACCCGCCCCGCCGACATCAACATTTGACCCGAGGCTGAGCGAAAGCCCCCATGAAACTTCTCAAGCTTGTCCCAGCGGACACCAACATCAAGTTCCTGAAAGTGCGCCTGCCGTTCTTCGTGGTCAGCGTGCTGCTGATCGCGGCAAGCTGGGGCCTCGTCTTGACCCAGGGCCTCAATTACGGCGTCGACTTTGCAGGCGGGCAGGAAGTGCGGCTGACCTTCGAGGAGCGCGAAGAGGCGCCGATCCCGGAACTGCGCGAGCTGGTGGGCGGCCTGGGTTACGGATCGCCCGTGGTGCAGACGTTTGGCGAGGCCAACCAGGTTTCGATCCGTGTGCCGCTCCCCGCCGAGGTTGAGGAAACGCCCGGCGCCGCGACCGAAATCGGCAATCAGGTGATCGCTACGATTTCCGGCGAATTTGCCGACGCGCGCACCGACGGGAACGACACGGTCTCGGGCAAGGTCGCCGGAGAATTTCGCCAGGCTGCGCTTCTTGCGCTGATCGCGGCCATGGTCGCGGTCGCGCTCTATATCTGGGTGCGGTTTGAGTGGCAGTTTGGCGTGGGCGCGCTGTTCGCGCTGTTCCACGATGTGTCGCTGACCTTGGGGCTGTTTTCGCTCTTCCAGCTTGAGTTTTCGCTGCAGATCATCGCCGCGATCCTGTCGATCATTGGCTATTCGCTGAACGATACGATCGTGGTCTATGACCGCATCCGTGAGAACCTTAAGAAGTTCCGCAAGATGCCGTTGCCCGAATTGCTCGACCTGTCGATCAATGAGACGCTGGCGCGCACGGTGATGACCTCGCTGACGCTGCTGGTGGCGCTGTTGCCGCTCTTGTTTTTCGGGCCCGAAAGCCTGTTTGGCCTCGTGGCGGCGATCACAGCGGGCCTGTTCATCGGGACCTATTCAAGCGTTTATCTCGCCAGCCCGATCCTGATCTGGCTGGGGGTGACCTCGGACAGCTTTGTGCCGCCGGAAACGGCGATCGAGAAGCAGGAAAAAGCCGCTCGCGATCGCGCGCGCGGCCAGGTCTGACCGCACGCTTCACGAGGTCTTGCTGAGACCTTCGTAATGCGCCGCCAGCGCGCTTGCGTGCGTTGTCCAGTCAAACGCCTGCGCGTGATCCGCGACCGCTTGCGCGTCGGGCGGATCGCGAAGGATAGCGCGAAGAGCCTCAGCCACGGCTTGCGGATCGCGCGGCGTTAGCCGCCCGGCGACATCGCCGTGCACCAGTTCGCGCGCGCCGCCGACATCGCTTGTCACCACCGGCGTGCCGCAGGCGATGGCCTCGACCCAGGCGTTGGCGAGGCCTTCATTCTTGGTCGGCAGCACCATCGCGTCCGCAGCCGACAAGATCAGCGGCAGTGTTGTGTGATCAACCGATCCGGTGAAGTGCACCCTTGCGCCAAGCCCGCGTTCCTGCGCCAGAGAGCGCAAGCTCGCCTCCTCTTCCCCCTTGCCAACCAGCAGCAGCCGCGCCTCAGGGTAATCCACGCTCATCCGCACCAGCGCTTCGATCGCAATGTCCTGCCCCTTGTGCCCGTTCAGTGCGCCCACACAGGCAAACAGCGGCGCTGCATCGGGCAGGGGAAACCCAAGCGCGGCGCCCAGCTGCGCGCGCAATTGCGTGTGATCAAAGGGCCGGAAGAGGTCGCGGTCAAGGCCCGTGTAATGCACCGTAATCGCCTCGCGCGGGATGCCGAGGCGCACCATTTCACGCGCCAGCGCCTCGCTCACCGACAACAGCCCGGCGGCCTCACGCGCCGCATCGAGCATCGCCTCGCGCGCAAAGCCAACCGTGCCCCAGTAATTGATGTCGCTGCCCCGCGCCTTGATCGACAGCGGAGCTCCCAGATCGCGCGCCAGAGCCGCAGCGGCGGGGCCATCGGGGAAGAAATACTGCGCGTCAACCACATCAACGCTGGCCTCCGCGTCAATCGCGCGCGCCACTGGCAGAGCGGCTCTTGCGATCGCGCCCACATTGCGCCGCGCGCCGATCTTCGGGATCAGAGTAAAGCGCGGGCGGTGGATCGTGACCCCTCCGCTCTCCTCACGCTCGGGCAGGGCGGCGAGATCGCGGTAGCGCGGCGAAAGCGCGCCGAGGCCAATGGGCGGCAGGCCAATGGGGTTGATCACGTTGACGCGCCAATCGCCGCGCTTAGCCAGGCTCTCAAGCGAGCGCGCCACGAATGTCCCAAAGCGCGGATTGGCCGCGTTGGGATAGATCGTGCTCAGGGCCAGGACGCGCTTCATGTGGGGCCCTTTAGGGCGCGGAGGTAAGCGCGTTGTAAAGGGGCCGACTGGCGGGATTGGCTCACAGTCTGCGCACCAGCATCTGCGTCACCGCGATCCAGGGCGGATTATCGATCACCTGCTGTTTTTGCCCGCTCTGGATCGGCAGAACGCCCACCAGCGCGCCGTCGCCCTTGGGCGCGGTGTCGATCAGGCGGCCAAAGACGAAGCGCCCGCCCGGGCGCGGGACAAGGCAATCGCGGTTGATTGCGCTGGCGGCCTCGCTGGTCGGAACCGTGCGCAGCCAGATAAGGTCGCCGGGTCGGTATTCGCTCACCGCTGCGGTGACTTCGATGACGAGCGTAGGCTCGTCCGCTGAGCCCGGATCGAGTTCATTGGGGAGCACGGCTTCGCGCGGCGCCGCGATGGCGGCGACATCGCCCAGGCCCAGCTCGGCGATGACCTGCGCCCGCGCCTGCGCCTGCGAGCGCACCAGCGTTTGCGGGTCCACGCCCAGCGCGGTTCCAATCCGCTCCATCCACTTGGTCGACAAGGTGCGTGTGCCCGTCTCAATCCGCCCGATCGTCTGCGCGGTTGTGGGCGGATCGCACGCGGCGGCGATATCGGCGAGGGTCAGTCCCTTGGCGCGGCGAATTTCACGGATACGGTTAATCACGAAGGCAGCTCCACCCTGCAAAAGAAACCAGATTGGTTTTTCACTTTCCTACACAATATCGTTTTTGGCAAGGCCTGGGTCGAGGCGCATCCCCGCCTCAATCCAACGGAGAGCCCGATCATGGCCAAAATGATGAAACGCCAGCTTGTCGAACGCGAACTCACCAGCGAGGGGCCAAAGCGCGGCAGCGGTGCCCGCGGCAGGCGGCGCACGGTGACCGTCAATCTCGCCGAATCGCCGATTGCCTGGCTGCACGCGCGCGGCCATCTGGAAGATCGCCTGTTCGATGCGGGCGAGGCGCTGAGGCGCGATTATGAATACGCGCAACTCTCGCCCAGCGTCACGATGCGCTGGGATCCGGTGCGCGTGGATGGCGGAGGCGGGACAAGAGACCAGGGCCTCTCGCCCACAGAGCGTCAGATTGTGGCCAAGGACCGGTTCGACCGGGCGATGGCCGAGGCGGGCAAGGGGCTCGAAGATGTGCTGTGGCGGGTCGTGTGCGCGGGCGAAGGTCTGCCGCAGGCGGAAAAGACGCTGGGCTGGCCCGCGCGCAGCGGCAAGCTGGTTCTGAAGCTCGCGCTCGATCGGGTGGCGGATTTCTACCGCATTTCATGAAGGGCGAGGTGGGGCATCAGGACAGGTGTGTTTCGCGTCTTAGACTGTGTAACCTGTGTCTCCTAAACGCCGGGAGGGGAAAGGCGCCTTCATCCCAGCGCGGCGGTGACCTGAGAGCGCAGAGTGGGCAGGGTTTCGGCCTCGAACCAGGGCTGTTTCGCCATCCACATCCGCACCCGCCAGGCGGGGTGGGGCAGGGGAATGACAGGCGCGAACTCGGCCCCGCGCCGCACCCGCTCGGTCATCGACAGAGATTTGGTGGCGGGCAGGTAAGCGGCCCCGGCGTAAGCCCCGACCAGCAGGGTGAGGCGCGTTGGAGGCAACAGATCGAGGATCGCCGCGTGCCATTGGGGTCTGCATTCGGGCCGGGGCGGAGCGTCACCGCCCTTGGCTTTGCCGGGATAGCAGAACCCCATCGGTACAAGCGCCACGGCGTCAGGGTCATAGAAGGTCGCCTTCTCAAGGCCCAGCCAGTCGCGCAGCCGGTCGCCGCTGTCATCGTCCCATGGCACGCCGCTGGCGTGAACCTTGGTGCCTGGCGCCTGGCCGATGATGAGGATGCGGCTGCGGCGCGAGAACTGGACAATAGGGCGGGGACCAAGTGGGAGGTGCTCAGCGCAGATGGTGCAGGCAGCGATCTCGGCGTGGAGCGATTGGGTAGGCGAGGAACTGGCGTCGCTCACCCCTCGACCCGTTCGGCAAGGTCCAGCCAGCGCTCTTCGGCGGCGTCCTTCTCGGCCCGCGCGTTCTCTACGCCCTTGGAGATGGTCGCAAACCGCTGGGGATCGGCGGTGAAGAGGTCGGGATCGGCAAGGATCGCCTCGCCCTTGGTGATGGCGGCTTCGAGCTCTTCGATACGTGCAGGCAGAAGCTCGTAATCGCGCTGGTCCTTGTAGGAGAGCTTGTCCGATTTGGGTGCGGAACTGGAAGGAGGTGATGGAGAAGCAGACGCGGCTGATGAAGGCACCTTCGGCTTGCCCGTAACGGGCTGTCGGCG
>JBCBYM010000127.1:0-7578 GCA_039815865.1 Pseudomonadota bacterium | reverse complement strand
GCGAGGAAATCCGCGCCCTTCACCCCCGCCGCCCACACGATCAGATCGGCGCGGATTGCATCGTCGTCACGGGTAAGGAACATCCCCTTCATCGCCTTGATTACCTGGGTGTGGACGCGCACTTCGACGCCCAGCTTTTCAAGCTCGCTATGCGCGGCCTGGCTTAGCGGTTCGGGCAGAGCAGGCAGAATGCGCTCTCCGGCCTCCAGCAGCGTTACCTTAAGGCGGCTTTCATCGAACACTTCCAGCCCGTAATGCCTCAAGGCGCCGGCTGAATTGTAAAGCTCTGCGGCGAGCTCAACGCCTGTCGCTCCGCCACCGACGATCGCGACATGGACCTGTGCGTTGGCTTGCGGGTCGACGCTCATTGTGCGGCTGACGCGCAGGCAGTGATTGAGCAGCTTGGTGCGGAACTTGTCCGCCTGTTCGCGGCTGTCGAGATAGATCGCGTGGTCCTTCACCCCGCTCACTCCGAAATCGTTGGAGATCGAGCCGACCGCCAGAACGAGGTAATCGTAGCGGATCGTGTGCTGCGAAATCAGTTCGGAGCCATCGTCATCAAACACCGGCGCGAGGTGGATGGCGCGGCGTTCGCGATCAATTCCGTCCAGCGTGCCCTTGAAGTAGCGGTAACCCCATTTGTGGCAGTGCCCGCGATAGCCCACCTCATCGAGATTGGCGTCAAGCGAGCCGGCGGCCACTTCGTGCAAAAGCGGCTTCCAGATGTGGCTGGGGTTCTTGTCGACCAGGATGATGTCGTGATGTTCACGCCCGAACTTGGAGCCCAGACGACGGACCAGCTCAAGCCCGCCTGCACCGCCGCCGACGACGACGATCTGCGTCTTGCGGCCAACCCCGCTGCGCCAGCTGGGCGCTTCTGCCACATGCGCGCCGCTAGCATCGCTGGGTACGCTCTGCGCTGTGTCGAGGGACGACTGAAGATTCATAGCAAAGCGCCCTCCTTGGCTGGCGGTGAAACACGTTCAATTTTCGAGTGTGCGCGGATATCCCTTCCGCTTAACCCATCCTGATCCCTCAAGCTAAACGATGTTGCATCTGCGAAGTTCCCGCCGATGGAGCGTTTCCGCAAGGCCCGTCACTCGGGTTTTTCGGGGGTGCGCGTGCCCTTGGGCAAGACCTCAAGATCGGCCCGGTCGGCTTGAGCGAGAACTTCCTCCCACCCCCAGCGCGGCCTCCAGCCCAATTCCTCGCGTGCCTTGGCGTTGGAATAGACGCGGTCGATACTTGCAGGCAGCGGCCAGCCGCGTGCCTCCATCGCGGCGAGGAAGTCGGGCGCGCGCCGGGCCAGCGCACTGCGCGGGTTGTGCGCCAATTCCTCACAGTCCTGCGGGGAGAAAGGTGTCGCGCCTGACAGGATGAAACGTTCAAACACCGCGCCTTCAACGCCAAGCGCAAGAGCATGACCCATACCCACATCGCGCGCGTCCACGCCCCGGTGCAGGCGATAGGCCGCCATTTTCTCCGCGCTCTCGGGAAAGCAGCGCGACATGCGAAGGGCGCGCACAGGGCAAGCCTCGCTCGCCATCTCCTCCAGCATCACCTCGGCGGCGAATTTGGTACGGTGATAGATGCTCCGAGGCTGGGGAGCAGTTTCCTCATCGATCCATGTGCAAGCGCCCGGCTGGACCGCATCACCATAAAGCGCGGTGGTACTGGTGTAGACGAACACGCCCGCGCCCGCCTCGCGCGCCCATTCATAAAGGTTATGGGTCGCCTCGATATTGACCCGCTCAAACTCGGCATCTGGGAGGATGCCAACATGCGGCGCGTGCGGGCCAGCGGTGTGGATGATGGCATCGACGCCTTCGAGCGCGGGCTTCATCACCCCGCTATCCGCGATGTCGCCTACTATCTGGGTTGTAGAGAAGGCGCGAGCGTCAACGCCGATCACCTCGTGCGCGCCCGCCAAAGCGCCATAGATCGCGCGGCCAACGCGGCCCGAAGAACCGGTGAGCAGAACCTTCATAACGATCTCTTTCTGGCGCGTTCTCGCGCGCGTCTTCAGGGCTGATTAGCCGGCCGCTTCGGCCCACACCTCGGCATGCTGTCGCCGTTCCAGCGCGAAACGGGTGCGCAGATCAAGCAGCTCGGTCACTCCCAGCGGGGCCAGCGTTTTGCGCACGCTTTCCTGCTCCTCGTTCGTCAGCGCGTCAAAGGCTTTGTGCACCCGGCCCAGCGCCCATATCGTGTTGGGTTGAGCGATACTGCGCATGGGAATTGAGCGGACATGAAAATCGGTTCTGGCCACCATGCGGATTGCGCGCGAGGGCAGGATCGGCTTGCCTGGTTCGCGCTCGGCCGTGCTGGCCCATTCATCAAATGCCTCAACCGCTGCCTTGATTTCCGGCAGGCCGTCACGGACCATCAGGGCAATGATCGGCTTGAGCGTTTCAGGCAGCGCGTCCTCGGCGACCAGCTCACCGGCCTGCGCGTCGACATATTCGGGAAAGTCCGGATCGCGCTGAGACATGCGTTCAGCATAACGAAGCACGCGCGGAGCGCGCTGGCGCATCGTCATACCGGGATAGGGATCGCGCGAAAGGTGAGGGGCGAGCGCTCCGTTCAAAGCGCAATCCGCGATGCTCTCGCCCGCGCCAAACAGATAGGGGTGCACAGCGAAATGCGCGTTCAGCAGATCAAGCAGATCGCGATATTGCTGCTCGATCAGCTTCAAGGTTCGCGGCTCAATTCCGAAACCTTCGAGCACTGCGAAAATCGCGTCGCGCGCCAGATCGGCGACAAAATTGCGCCCGGCCTCATCCTTGCCCGTGCCATAGCCGTGAGTGCTGCCAAACACCTCGCGCACATAGGCCTCCTGATCGTGATAGTGAGACCAACGGGTGGAAAACGCGATCCGGGCCAGCGTCTCGCTGAACAGGAATTCAAGCACGCGCGCGGCCATGGCCTGCACGGGGGTAGGCGGGATGAGCGATCGCTCGCCCAGGCCATGGGCCAGCACATAGTCCGATATCTCGTTGGAATCCTGAACGATCACCCCTTCACGCGTCTGGATGACGGGCACGATGGGCCGCTCAAGAAACGGCTGGACCACTGAGGTGAAATGCGGATGCCCGATTGTCACTTCGCGAAACGGCACTTGAGCCTTGCGCAGATAGCTGCGGGTCTTCGAGGCGAAAAAGGATCCGGCCCAGCCGTAAAGGACAAACTCGCCAAACGGATTGTCAGCGATTGAGTGATGATCGGCTTGCGTCATGATTGGCGTTCTCCGGCTCTATGGTGAGTGAGGCTAGCATATGCGCCGGGTCACCATGGAGACGAAACCGGTCAAAATTGCAGAACACTTCCGGCCAGAGTACAGGCCAGAGTACAGGCCAGAGTACAGGCCAGAGTACAGGCCAGAGTACAGGCCAGAGTACAGGCCAGAGTACAGGCCAGAGTACAGGGCAGCGCAGCTGCGTTTTTGTGCGCTACCGCTCAGCTATCTGCGCGCGGTGCAGCAGTTTGTGATCCGCCAGCACCAGCGCCATCATCGCCTCGACCACCGGCGTGCCCCGGATGCCGACGCACGGATCGTGGCGGCCCTTGGTGCGGACCTCGGTCGCCTCGCCGGCTGCGTTGATCGAGGGGACAGGGGTGAGGATTGAGCTTGTCGGCTTGAACGCCACGCGGCACACAACCGGCTGTCCGGTGGAGATGCCGCCCGCCGTGCCGCCGGCGTGGTTGCTTTCAAAGATCGGCGGGTCGTCTGGCTGTGCCCCCGGACGCATCGGGTCGGCGTTTTCCTCACCCGTCAGGCGCGCGGCTTCGAACCCGTCGCCGATCTCCACGCCCTTGGTTGCGTTGATGCTCATCATCGCCGCGGCCAGATCGCTGTCGAGCTTGCCATAGACCGGCGCGCCCCACCCGGCGGGGACGCCATGCGCCACGCATTCGACCACCGCGCCCAGCGAAGAGCCGTCCTTGCGCGCTTTCTCAATCCTTTCGGCCCAGCGCACCGCCGCCCAACTGTCAGGACAGAAGAACGGGTTCTTGGTGATTTCCTCGTAATTGATCGCCTCGCGCTCAATCGCGTCGCCGCCCAGCTCGCAGACATAGGCGTGGATCTGCACTTCGGGGATGATCATCCGCGCCACCGCGCCCGCCGCCACACGCGCCGCGGTCTCGCGCGCGGAGGACCGCCCGCCGCCGCGATAATCGCGAATGCCATACTTGGCGTCATAGGCGTAATCCGCATGGCCGGGACGATAGCTCGCCGCGATCTCGGAATAGTCCTTGGAGCGCTGATCGGTGTTCTCGATCAGCATCTGAATGGGAGTGCCCGTCGTCGTGTCCTCGAACACGCCGGACAGGATCTGGACCGCGTCGGCTTCCTTGCGCTGAGTGGTGAACTTGCTTTGCCCGGGCTTCCTTGCATCCATGAAAGGCTGGATGTCTTTGGCGCGCAGCTTCAACCCCGGTGGGCACCCGTCCAGCACCGCGCCAAGCCCCGGTCCGTGGCTTTCGCCCCATGTCGTAAAGCGCAAGACGCGCCCAAATGTGTTCCAACTCATGGGTCCATGCCCTTAGCGAAAACGGCGCCTGTGTCGATACAGAGGCGATTTTCCTACACGTAAGCGCGGTGGTAGGTGTTGCGCGATGGATCAGCAGTGGGACTTTGTGGGTAGCTATACTTCTTTTTGCGCGTGTGGGCGCTTCTTGAGGGAGGTGCGTTTTCAACCTTTGGACTGTGTAACCCGTGTCTCCTACATGCGGACAAGCGCTGACCTGGCACTGGCGCTGGCGCGCGCGATCGGGCAGGCCGGTACGCAAGCCAGCGGGGCGCTGGCGCGAGAGACAAACGGATGATCGCAAAGCTCAACGGACGGCTCGATGAAACCGGCGAGGACTGGGCCATCGTCGATGTCGGCGGTGTGGGCTACCTCGTGCACTGCTCGGCACGGACGCTGGCGGCGCTGGGAGCAGTGGGAGAGGCGTGCACGGTGCACACCGATCTGCAGGTGAGCGAGAACGACATGCGCCTCCTGGGCTTTGCGCAAAGCGCGGAGCGCGACTGGTTCCGGCTGCTGACGCAGGTTCAGGGTGTGGGCAGCAAGGTGGGCCTCGCGATCCTGTCGGCGCTCTCCACCGGCGAACTGCGCGATGCGTGCGCGGGCGGCGATGCGGCCAGCGTGGCGCGCGCGAACGGCGTGGGGCCAAAGCTGGCAGGCCGGATCGTGAATGAGCTGAAGGACAAAGCGGGCGCGCTTCCTGGTGGAACCACGGGTTCGGGCATAGGCGCTGCGTCGGCGCCAGCAGGAAGCGCCAGCGCCGACACCGTGAGCGCGCTCGAAAACCTCGGCTTCAAGCCCGCCGTGGCAGCGCAAGCCGTGGCGCGCGCGGTCGAGGAACTGGGCGAGGGCGCGCGCGAAGGCGAGCTGATCCGCGTGGCACTGAAGAAGGCGGCTGGGTGAGGCAGGCACAAAATGACCGAGTATAATGAGCAAAAGAACAGCGGTGCTTGGCGAGCATTTATGAGCTGGTCAGTCACCTTTTCAGCTAGTTTTTTCAAATTTTTTGTAAGATTTGCAGAGTTGCAAGCGCTGACCTACTTCTTTTTTCTTGGTTCTGCGACATTTGGCTTTCTTCCATTCGAGATAATGACGTTTGCTTTGCTGTTTTGTACCTCGGGATTTGTCGGTGTCGAATTCGCAAGATTTGCCGAAGTTGGGCTTTCTCACCTCAAATGGGAAGGCGAGGAAGGGTTACTTCAAGTTGTAGTAGTGTGCGTCCGTGTAACTGCGTTTCTGCTCTCATGCGCCACTTATATCGTAATCGGCGCTTCATTTGAGCTGCTTTCGCTGTTGGATGGTGCGAAGAAGATGGCAGAGTTTTTCCCAGGAGGACTCTGATAGATGAACCTTTTCCCTCTAGGATCTAGCGAAATTGAGGCCTGTAGGTTGTTCATGTTAGATTACTGACGAACCCATCCACACCCCTGACCCCCAACCTGGCGACCCGGACACTGCTCTGCGGCCCAAGTCGCTTTATGAGTTCATCGGGCAGGAAGCGGCGCTCGACAATCTGCGGGTCTTCATCGAAGCGGCACGTACGCGCGGCGAGGCGATGGACCACACGCTGTTCTTCGGACCGCCGGGCTTGGGCAAAACAACGCTTGCGCAGATCGTGGCGGCCGAGCTTGGCGTGGGCTTCCGCGCCACGTCAGGCCCTGTGATCGCCAAGGCCGGAGACCTTGCCGCTCTGCTCACCAACCTAGAGCCGCATGACGTTCTGTTCATTGACGAAATCCACCGGATGAGCGCTATTGTCGAAGAGGTGCTCTACCCCGCGATGGAGGACCGCGCGCTCGACCTCATCATCGGTGAAGGCCCCTCGGCGCGCAGCGTTCGGATCGATCTGCCGCCTTTCACTCTGGTGGGGGCAACCACGCGGCAGGGCCTGCTGACCACGCCCCTGCGCGATCGCTTTGGTATCCCGGTGCGCCTGCAATTCTACACCCATGATGAGCTCGACCTGGTCGTCACTCGCGGCGCGCGGCTGCTGGGGCTGGCGATTGATGCCGATGGCGCGCGTGAGATCGCGCGCCGCTCACGCGGGACGCCTCGGGTGGCGGGGCGGCTCTTGAGGCGGGTGCGCGACTTTGCGCAAGTGGCGGCACAGCCGAAGATCACCCGCGCGATTGCCGATGATGCGCTAACGAGGCTCGAGATCGACCGGCTGGGGCTCGATGCGATGGACCGGCGCTATCTCACCATGATCGCGGAGACCTACAAAGGTGGTCCCGTTGGTGTTGAAACGCTGGCTGCAGGCCTAGCCGAACCGCGTGACACGGTGGAGGAGGTGGTGGAGCCTTACCTCATCCAACTGGGCCTGTTGGCGCGGACCGCGCGCGGGCGTGTGCTCAACGATGGGGGCTGGGAGCATTTGGGCCTCGCCGTGCCCAAGCGCCCTGCCGGATCGGCATCCCAAGCGGGCGCGACTCTGGATGAAGCGGGGCAGGGCGGCCTGTTCGATGGCGGGGCCGAGAACTGATGCGGCGGATTTGGCGCAGGCCCGCAAATGGCAGCCAACCTGGGCGGCGCATTCGGTGTCAAATCGGGACAACGCCTGTGAAATCCGCCCGTTTTGGCGGGTTTTGGCGGCTTTCGGGCCTCAGAACATGGTTAACTGCATTGTAGCGCAGCGATCTTCAAGGCCATGAGACGGTTGGAATTGGGTGAATGTGGAGCCGACCCGGGTCTGCGTCACCAGATGAAACAAGGTCTCGCGCTATGTCGATCAAACTGGCTACAGCCAAGCTCTCAGCGACCGCCGCCGGTGTCGCTCTGATGACCGGCGGTGCTGTACAGGTTGCGCAGCAGGGCGGTGCGGTGCGCGTGGCCGAGCCGATGGTGACGGATGAGCCGGTCTACAGCTCAGATGCTGAGGGCAAGCTCATCAAGGGCGCGCCGCTGAAGATTATCGCCGAACCGAAATACATCAAGACCCGCACCCGCGAGCTCCCACCGCTGCCCGAACCCGAGCAGCGCCGTCGCCGGATAGTTGAGCGCACCATTGAATGCCAGCCGATCCCGCAGACCTTTGGCGGCGCTGGTGCTG
>JBCBYM010000126.1:0-7691 GCA_039815865.1 Pseudomonadota bacterium | reverse complement strand
CCTCTAACCCTTTCTACACAGAGATTGAAATGGGGGTATGGCGGTGCGCAGTCTTCGTGCTTTTTTTCTCAGGAGGCAATTCGTCTGGTGCGGCCTCTTGCGCCGCGATCGGAGCCGCCAAAATCAAAGCAAACCAAAGAAAAAAAGCACGAAGACTGCGCACCGCCATACCCCCATTTCAATCTCTGTGTTGAAAGGGTTAGAGGCTCGATTTGGATAAGGCCACACACATTGTGCAGCGCAGCGCAAATTCTGCGCTAATCAATGCCGCCCGAACAGTTTCTCGACGTCTTCCATGCTCAGCTTCACCCACGTGGGACGGCCGTGATTGCACTGGCCAGAGCGCGGGGTCGCCTCCATTTCGCGCAACAGCGCGTTCATTTCCGCCACCGAGAGAACCCGCCCAGCCCGCACCGATCCGTGGCAGGCCATGGTGGCAAGGACATATTCGAGACGCTCAGCCAAAAGCAGCGAGCCGCTCTCATCCTGCGTCCCGTGCTTGGCAATATCATCCGCCAGATCGCGCAGCAGCTTGGCCGTATCCGCCTTGGCAATAGCGGCCGGGACCGCGCGAACGAGCATGGCCGAAGGGCCGAAACGCTCGAGCGTGAGGCCGTAGCGCGCAAGGCCATCCGCCGCCGCCTCGAGCCGGTCGCAATCCGCCTCATCCATCTCGACCACGTCCGGGACCAGAAGCGCCTGGCTGCGGGTCACCGCTTCCCCGGCGCCCGCGCGTTTCAAACGCTCAAGCACAAGCCTTTCATGCGCCGCATGCTGATCAACCAGAACCAACCCATCCGCGCTCTCAGCGACAATATACGTGTTGGCAACCTGCCCGCGCGCAACGCCGAGCGGGTAGTCCGCGGCATCCTTAGGGATCGGCGCGGCTTCTTCGGCGCGACCCTGCGGCAGGGCTTCCTTCGCAGCGGGCGGCGCGTTCCATTGCGGGCGCGGCTCTGAGACAGCGTTGGGCGTTTGGCCTGGCACCGGGGCGCTCCAATCGCGGCCCTCGAATATTGAGCGTAAAACAGGCGCTGGTTCGTCGCGTCCTTGTTGTCCTAACGCTTCGCTGCTTGAGGACACCGGTTCTGTCTGCCAACGCTCCATCGCGCCTCGATCAGGCCCCTGCGCGCTGCGGCGGTCTCCCGTGGCAAGCGCTTGTCTCAGGCCTGATACGATAAACCCGCGCACACCCGCCGCGTCGCGAAAGCGCACTTCGGTCTTCGCCGGATGCACGTTCACATCGACATCTTCCGCAGGGATCTCAAGGAACAGCGCCAGCACCGCGTGGCGATCGCGCGCGAGCATGTCGGAATAGGCCCCGCGCACCGCGCCCAGCAGCAGCTTGTCCTTCACCGGACGCCCGTTGACGAAGAGATACTGGTGATCCGCGACACCGCGATTGTAGGTCGGCAGTCCGGCAAGGCCCGTCAGCCGCATGCCGCCGTGCGGACCATCACGCTCAATGTCGATGGCAACGGCGTTGTCCTTCAGCTCACGCGCGACGATCTGCGCCACGCGGGTTGCCAGGTCCTCATCGGCTTGGGTGGTGAGCGCCTTGCGCGTCTTGCCATCCGCGCCGTTCTCAAGCGTGAACGCGATGTCGGGCCGCGCCATGGCCAGACGGCGCACCACATCGAGGCAGGCGATGTATTCGCTGCGCGGTGTGCGCAGGAATTTGCGGCGCGCCGGGATCTTGGCGAAGAGCTCTTCCACCCTCACCCGTGTGCCAAGAGGGACCGCAGCCGGGCCATCCGCCATGCGCTCGCCATGGTCGACCACCACGCGCCACCCCTGATCCGCCTCAGCCGGTCGACTTTCGATGGTGAGACGGGCCACGCTCGCAATCGAGGGCAAAGCCTCACCGCGAAAGCCCAGAGTGGAGACAAGCTCAATCGCGTCATCAGGCAGTTTGGAGGTCGCGTGCCGTTCCAACGCGAGCGTCATGTCATCCGCGCTCATCCCGCAGCCATCATCGGTGACCTCAAGCCGCGTTAATCCGCCATCGGTGAGCGCTACAGCGACTCGGCCAGCGCCCGCATCAATCGCGTTCTCAACCAGCTCTTTCAAAGCGGCGGCAGGCCGTTCGACCACTTCTCCAGCGGCAATTCGGTTCACAAGATCAGATGGGAGGCGGCGAATTACGGGCATTTATCGCACGCTACGCCCCTGGGGCCGCAAATTCGAGTGCAGCGGTGCATAATTACCATGTCAGTCAACAAATTTTTTGGCCTTTTTGACAAGGTTTCGCTAGGCGTCGTGAGCATTGGGACATCTCTGGGTCGGGTCCCGAGCGGAACATCTCCCCACCACATGAGTTTCGCGCCGCACTCGGCCTGACACACTACGGACAAAAGCAAAAATCATGAGTTTCTTTGCCAATCTCTTCAAATTCGGTTCGCAGAATATGGCCATCGATCTGGGGACGGCCAACACGCTTGTTTACGTGCAGGACCAGGGGATCATCCTCAACGAGCCCAGCGTTGTCGCGATTGAAACGATAAACGGCATCAAGCGGGTCAAAGCCGTGGGCGATGACGCGAAGATGATGATGGGGAAAACCCCCGATACGATCGAGGCGATTCGTCCGCTGCGCGACGGCGTTATTGCCGACATCGAAATCGCCGAAGAGATGATCAAGCACTTCATCCGCAAGGTGCATGGCAAGCGCAATCTGTTCCGCTATCCCGAGATCGTGATCTGTGTGCCCTCGGGCTCGACCTCGGTCGAAAAGCGCGCGATCCGCGATGCGGCCTCGAACGCGGGCGCGTCCGAGGTGCACCTGATCCTTGAGCCCATGGCCGCTGCGATTGGCGCGGATATGCCGGTGACCGAACCCGTGGGTTCGATGGTTGTCGATATTGGCGGCGGCACGACCGAGGTCGCGGTCCTCAGCTTGCGCGGGCTTGCCTACACCACATCGGTGCGCACCGGCGGCGACAAGATGGACGAAGCCATCGTCTCTTACGTTCGACGACACCACAACCTCTTGATCGGTGACAGCACGGCCGAACGGATCAAGAAGGATTACGGCATCGCCATGGTGCCCGATGATGGCGCGGGCGAGAGCATTACGCTCAAGGGTCGCGATCTTGTGAACGGGGTGCCCAAGGAAATCACCATCAACCAGGCGCATGTGGCCGAAGCGTTGTCCGAACCCATCGGTGCTATCGTTGAAGGCGTGCGCATCGCGCTTGAGAACACCGCGCCGGAACTGGCCGCGGACATCGTCGACCAGGGGATCGTGCTCACCGGCGGCGGTGCGCTGATCCGACGTCTCGATGAGCATTTGCGCGAAGAAACCGGCCTGCCGGTCTCGATCGCGGAAGACCCGCTCACCTGTGTCGCCATCGGCACAGGCCGAGCGATGGAAGATCCGATTTATCGCGGTGTGCTGATGACGGCGTAAGTGCGACCTGGCTCCCCGGTGCATCGAGCCTAAGGGTGCATCGGGCTAAAGGGGGGCCGAGAACCAAGGGGACTACAAGCCATGGCGCCGCCTTCCTCGCGCCGATCGGGCTTTTCGAAGAAAGCGCAATACTCGGTCTTTACCGGGTACCTTCTGGCGACCCTTGGCGCGCTGCTTGGTTTTGCTCTTCTGGCTTTATCGTTCTGGCAGCCAACCGCGCTTGCCCGCTTGCGCGGCGCGGCCCAGGACGCCGTTGCCCCAGTGGGCAACGCAACCGCAACCGTGCGCTCGGGCTCGGGCGGCGTGTTTGAGACCATTTCGGCCTATTGGAACGCCGGCCAGCAGAACGCGAGCCTTCGCGAAGAGGTCGAGATCGCTCGGATCCGCTTGGCTGAGGCCGAAGCGATCGCGGCTGAGAACGAACGCCTCAAATCGCTGCTCGCTCTGGCGGAAGGCGAGGTAGAGCCGGTTGTGACCACCCGCCTGATCGGATCAAGCGCGACCAGTTCGCGCCGCTTTGCCTATCTCGGCGTTGGCCGGGTTGACGGCGTGGCCGTGGGCATGCCGGTGCGTTCAGCGCGCGGCGTGGTGGGCCGGGTTCTTGAAGTGGCGCGCGCCTCTACGCGCGTCCTTCTGCTCACCGACAGCGAAAGCGTCCTGCCCGTGCGCCGCGCTTCGGATGACACCGTCGCCTTTGCCTATGGTCGCGGCGATGGTTTCTTGCGCATCCGGCTTATCAATCTGGGGCTCAACCCGCTCAGCGAAGGCGACGTGTTCGTAACCAGCGGAGCGGGAGGCTATTATCGGCCCGGCGTGGCCGTGGCTGTGCTGACGGAGTTGACGCCCGATGGCGGCATTGCGCGACTGATGGCCACCCCCTCAGCGACCGACTTTGTCAGCGTTGAGCCGATTTACGAAGCCCTTGCGGTTAGCGCGGCGCAAGTCCCGGTTGAACAGCGCATCGACACCGGCGACGCTGATGGAGGAAGCGGCAATTGATGGAACGCTTTGCCAATTCCGCGCGCTCGGATCGCTATGGCAGTCGGATCAACCGTGACCGCTCGCCCTGGCGCGCCGCATCGGTGCCCTACATCACGATCATGGTCGCCTCGCTGCTGCCCTTTCTTGTTCTTGCCGACGTGATGCCGGTGCTTCCCCCGCTTGGCTTCCTCATGTTTCTGGGCTGGCGGATCATGCGGCCGGGCCTGCTGCCGATCTGGGTTGGCGTGCCTCTTGGCGCGTTTGACGATCTTTTCAGCGGGCAGCCCTTTGGCAGTGCGGTTCTGCTATGGTCGGTGACCATGATCGTGATTGAGCTGATCGAGAGCCGATTTCCCTGGCGCGGCTTCTATCAGGACTGGTTCACGGCCAGTCTAGGCGCTGTTGCCTATATCGCCATCGCGATGGTGATTTCAGGAAGTGCGCTTACAATCGGAATGGTGGCTGCCATCGTGCCGCAAATAGCGATAGCGATCCTGATTTATCCATTGCTTGCCCACGTGATCGCCCGATTTGACCGGTTCCGCCTTTCTCGCGCGCGGAGGATCGGGTGAAGAAGAACTGGTTCTCGCGAAAAAGCGGGCTCAACGCGCGACCCTCTATCGTCAACGCCACCACGCTCAAGAACACATTTGACCGCCGCAGCGTTCTGATCGGCACGGTTCAGGGCGGAGTGGCGGTGCTTCTGGCGGTCCGGATGGGCTATCTCGCGATTGCCGAGAATGAAAAATACCGCCTCGAATCCGAAAGCAACCGGGTCAATTTGACCTTGATCCCGCCGCGCCGAGGCTGGATCCTTGACCGCAACGGCGCCCCCCTCGCCTCCAATCGCGCCGATTTTCGCGTCGATGTGATCCCCGAGCGCCTCAGTGAGCCCGAAGCGATGATCGAGCAGATCGGGACGCTGCTTGCGCTGGAACCGGATCGGATCGCCGATATCAAACAGGAAGTGCTGGCCTCCAGCGGGTATCAACCGGTCGAAGTGGCCAGCGGGCTCGACTATGAGGAGTTCGCCGCTCTGAGCGTTCGGCTGCCCGATATGCAAGGCGTGGTTCCCCAGCGCGGCTTTTCACGCTTCTACCCTATCGGCGCAAGCGTGGGCCACCTCATTGGCTATGTCGGCCCGGCCAACGCCGCCGAATACGATCTCGAGGATCGCAACCCCTTGCTCGTCACACCGGGTTACAAGATCGGCAAGGATGGCCTTGAAAAACAATTCGAACAGGAACTGCGCGGTGTGCCGGGCGCGCGCCGGGTCGAAGTGACCGCCGCGGGCCGCATCATCCGCGACCTTGAGAGCCGCGACGATATCCAGGGTGATCCGGTCAAGCTGACGATTGATGGGCCATTGCAGGACTACGCCGCGCGCCGGATCGGGCTGGAGAGCGGATCAGTCGTCGTCATGGACTGCGACACAGGCGACCTCCTTTGCATGGCCTCGATGCCCAGCTTTGATCCAAACAGCTTCTCCGACGGGATTGGCAGCGTCGAATACGCCATGCTGCGCGAAGACGAACGGGTGCCGCTGCGCAACAAGGTGCTGCAAGGACTTTATCCCCCAGGATCAACGATCAAGCCGATGCACTGCATGGCCTTTCTGGAAGCGGGGATCGATCCCGAAGAGACAATCATTTGCGGCGGCGGGCGGCGGATTGGCAACCGTTTCTTCCGCTGCCACTCCAATCACGGCGCGGTCGATATGAACCGCGCCATCGCACAAAGCTGCGACAGCTATTTCTATCACTTTGCGCAAAGGGTCGGCTTTGACACGGTCGCCTCGATGGCGGACCGTTTCGGCATGGGACAACAGTTCCCATTGCCTGTAAACAGTCAGTTCTATGGCACTGTTCCCAATTCGGAATGGAAAGAGAAAAAATTCGGGCGGGCCTGGGAGCCGTACGACACAGTCAACGCCTCAATCGGCCAAGGCTACTATCTCGCCAGCCCCCTGCAACTCGCGGTTCAAAGCGCGCGGCTGGCGACGGGAAAAATCCTCAACCCACGCCTTGTGATGAACGGCGCACCCGAGCCTGCGCAAAGCTACGATTTTCCCGGGCAGGATATCGCCTTTATCCGCCAGGCGATGAGCGATGTTGTCAACGGGGCGGGCACTGCACGGCGCGCGCGTCTGCCGATCGACGGGATCGAATTGGCCGGCAAGACGGGAACGGCGCAGGTCGTATCGCTGAGCGTGTCAGACGGGCGCAGCGGCCCCTGGAAGTATCGCGACCACGGATTGTTTGTATTTTTTGCGCCCTTCGACAAACCGAAATACGCGGGCGCTGTGGTGATCGAGCATGGCGGCGGCTCGGGCTCGGCCTATCCGATTGCGCGCGATGTTATGACCTTCCTGTTTGATCCGGCCAAGGGGCTTGAGGCCCTCAAGGCGCTGGAGAAACAATGGGGCGGCACCGCGCAAAAGCGGCTCGAGGCGCGCTACGCAGCGTACGCGGCGGAACGCGGAGCCACCGTGTCACCCCCTCCGCGCCGCGATGAGGACATCTTTGACCAGGTCGAAGCCGAAGCGCGCGCGGCCGCTCAGCAAACGCAAGCCATCGCTAACGATGCGATCGTGCCGCGCGCCGATCAAACCGCCGCTGGCAGCCCGCCGCCAACCGCTGCCGCCGCGCTTGGCCTTGGGGATGAAAGCGAATGAGAAGCGCGCGATCCGGCATCATCCCCGATCCCATCGCTCGCCAGCCCTGGGGCATGCTCATCCCCTTGTTCGCGCTGGTCGCTTTTGGTGCGGCGGTGCTGTTCTCCGCAGCCGGGGGATCGATGCAGCCCTTTGCCAGCTCGCACCTTGTGCGCTTTGGCGTCTTCATGGTGATGGCGATGGTGATCGCCGCGCTACCACGCAGCCTTGTAAAGCTTCTTATATACCCAGCCTATGCGACTGTACTTGCAATGCTTGTCGCGGTTGAAGCTATGGGCGCTTTGCGCGGGGGCAGCCAACGATGGCTCGACCTGGGCTTTATGGTGTTGCAACCCTCGGAACTGATGAAGCCGGTGATCGTGGTGACGCTGGCCTCGTTCTATTCCAGCCTCCCCGTGGGCATGGTGACCAGTTGGCGCGCGCTGTTTGTGCCCGGAGCGATGATCGCCATGCCGATGGGCCTCGTGCTTATGCAGCCCGACCTTGGAACCAGCCTCGCCATCGCGTTTGGTGGGGGAGTGGTGATGCTGCTGGCGGGCTTACCAATGCGGTGGTTCGTCGGAGCAGGCCTGAGCGCTATGGCCGCCGCTCCGCTGGTTTTCTACTTCGGGCTCAAGGAATACCAGC